>NZ_KV787019.1:48590-91817 GCF_001806995.1 Corynebacterium sp. HMSC11D10 | reverse complement strand
CAAACAGCAGGTCATTGCGCCACAGGTGGTTGAGGCTGTTGTAGGCCTTGCGCACGTTGACATGGGTCCACACGAGTGTGTCTTTGCCTGTTTTCGGGTCTTTGACCTGTGTCTTTTCGTTGAGCCAATCCTTGTAGAGCGTGTGAAACTCTTGCAGTTGTGCACCCCATTGTGCAGCCTCGTCCAGGGTGGTGATGCGGGTGAGTTTCAGTGCGAGTTGGTAGATGGTGCGGCCAGCATCAGTGCGTGGTCGTGAGGTGGTGTAGCGGCGTACTCTGCGTTGGGCGTGCACGAGGCAGCGTTGGATTTTGGTGTTTGGCCAGCACGTTTTAATTGCGCTTGTGGCCCCTTGTCCACCGTCGATCACAGCGATCAACGGTGCTTCGATGCGCTCAAGCAAGCGCTTGTAGTCGTGCGTGGTTTCTTGTTTGCACCAGTGCCAGGCGATGACGTGGTCGAGCGTTGCCGCCACGATCAGACAGCCACCTGCGGTGTAGGTGCCGTCGATGAAGATCTGGTCGTAGACCCTGCCTGCATGGCCGATGGTCGGATCAGGCACGTCAACCAGCCAGCACCAAGTAAACCGTCGTTTCATGGTGGCAAGGCTGATCCCGTGGCGTTGAGCCATTGCCCTTAACGAGCTTGACGTGGTGCAGTGATCAATGAACTGGGCGAACACTGCAGCATTGGCTAGATCGTCACGGCGTTTCACGCTGGACGCACCGCAAGCCTTGCATCGCCATCGGGTAGTTCCGTTGCTGGTGGTGCCGTTTCGTTTCATATCGCCGCCACAGTGGCAGCGTGGTCGGTTCTTTGGCATTGGGCAACCGAACCACCGCCGCGTAGCACACCAGGGCAGCCACACCGGGGATTGAGAGCGAAACTGCCAGATATATACCCGCAGCGCTTATACTTTCAGCATTAGCCCAGATCAACTGCTAAAAATCAGCCCAATCGGACACACTTTTTGAGCCTTAACCCGTGACTTCCCTTAGTTTCTTCGAACTCGACGTGTTCTCAACCGGTGCCTACACGGGAAACCCTCTCGCGGTGATCTGCGGGGCGGACCATCTGACCACTGAGCAGATGCAGCGGATCGCAGCTTGGACGAACTTCTCGGAGACGACGTTTCTGCTCGAACCTACTAACGACGAGGCCGACTACCGGGTCCGAATCTTCACCCCAACCGAGGAATACGCCTTCGCAGGGCACCCGACCTTGGGCACGGCGCGTGCGTGGCTGGAGTTGGGTAACACGCCGAAGGCCTCAGACGGCGTCGTCCAAGAGTGCGGTGTTGGCAATGTGCAGGTGCGTATCAGCGACTCGATGCTCGCGTTCGCAACCCCACCGCTGAAGAATTCTGCACCTCTTACGGCATGCGAACGTGCAGAGATCTGCGACGTGTTCGGGGTGGGGGAGAGTTCGCTCGTTGACGCCGCGTGGGGCGACAACGGGCCGGGCTGGCGGTTGGCACTGCTGGATAGCGTAGAAACCCTTCTCGCGTTACAACGACCGGCATCGAGCGATCTCAAGGTTGCATTTGCCGCACTCACGGGTGGGACGGATCCGGCGTATGTGTTACGCGCTTTTACTCCGACGTTTGAAGACCCGGTGACGGGTAGCGCGAACGGTGCGATGGCGCAGTGGCTGCGATCGCGCGGGGACGTGCCGGCAACTTACTCGGTCTCCCAAGGTACTGCGCTCGGCCGGGACGGCCGTGTGACCATCAGTGACGACGGCTCTGACATCTGGGTTGGTGGAGCGGTGACGGTACGGGTGCGGGGACAGATTGTCGTCGATTAGCAGCAGTGTTCGAATGTTCCGTCTTTCGTGTCGGCGGCATCTTTACAGTGGGACGTGTTTCCCGACAGAAAGGAGCCGTACATGGCAGAACACATTCCGGTTGTATCACCGCGAATCATTCGGGCTATCAACGTCGCCGCATTTGCGCACCGCAATGACGTGCGCAAAGGCACCGACATTCCCTACGTATCGCACGTGTTTGGCGTGATGCACTTCGTTTCTCAAGTCACCGACGACGAGGACGTTCTCATCGGTGCACTATTCCACGACATTTTCGAAGATGTCCCCGAGGAATACAGCGCAGAGCAGATGGCTGCGGATTTCGGCGAACGCGTCGTCGAGCTCGTCCGAGGCGTGACCAAAGAGGACAGCATCGGCAGCTGGCAGGGGCGCGCCGACGCATACCTTGCGCATCTTCGCGAAGCCGAGGAAGGCAGTGTTTTCATCGCAGCGGCAGACAAACTGCACAACCTGCTCTCCATTCATGCCGACCTCGACACAATCGGGGATGACCTCTGGGGACGCTTCAATTCGCCTGTAGAGCGGCAGGTGTGGTGGTACCGCTCAGTGTGCGATGTGGTTCAGGAACGCTTGCCGGGCAATCAGTTAGGTGCGGAGCTTCGTCGCCAAGTCGAGCGATTGGAAGCCCGCACCGCCTAAGGTGGGGCACATGTCCGGCGTACCTTTTGGCGAATGCGACGCGCGTCGCGGCATACGCCGTGCCGATTTCGAGTGGGCAGCAGCAACGCTCGACGAGTACTCCGCAAAGGGGCGTAGGAAATGAAAGTTGCCATCATCGGAGCAGGCCCCCGTGGGCTGTGGGCTGCAGAAGAGCTCATTGATCGTGCGGGGCAGCGTGGAGCAGCCATCGAACTTACGGTGTTTAACGAGACACCGATGGAAGAAATTTCAGCACCAGGAGCGTTTGGTGCCTCGGTTCCGGAGCAGTGGATCCTCAACGCCCCAAAATCCATTGTGGAGACCCACCTGGGGCCCTTAGATCCAAACGACGAGTTAGAAGGGCAGTTCCCTCCACGACGACGCGTAGGCGAGCACTTGGATGCTTCGTGGGAAGCCTTGCGGACGAACTTGCCAGCAAAGTGCACGCTTGATTTCCGCATCACTCGAGTACAGGACGTAACCCCTGTGGGAAATGGCGTTGAAGTGGACGGCGAGCAGTTCGACGAAGTACTCATGGTGACAGGGCACGCGCATGATTGGCCAGGCTCGCTTGCTCATCAGGATCTCGGGGATCTTCGTGTAATCGCCCCGGCGTACCCGGCAAGCAATCTGGATTCGGTCACATCCGATGACATCGCGCTCGTGCGCGGAGCAGCGCTGACCTTTATCGATGTCGTGCGCTACGCAAAGGCGAAAGTGTTTTACCCAGTGACCCGATCGGGCCGTTTTATGGAGGTCAAGGCCTACCTCGACGAGGAGCAATCGCGCCAGGCCCAACCCGTTATTGCGGAAGCTGACCGGGCGATTCTGCAGTGCCAGTCGCTTGAAGAGCTCAAGGAAATTCTGACGGAGTCAGCAGAAGCCATCCTCGCGATCGTCGGTGGCGAAGGTGCGCGTGAGGATATTCAAGCGGTGATCAACGGTGAGGACTTCACAGGGGATCCAGTGACGGAACTTCGCACATCGGTCGCTGCTGCAAAAGGGGAGAGACGATGGACGTCGGCGCTTGCTGTGGCGCTGGCGTTTCGCGACACCGAGGATGCGCTCATCCAGCGCGCGTCCTTCGGCGGCCGAGAATCGCTTGGCGGCTCCGAGTTCGACGATTTCATGAGCACACTCGGGCGCGTTGCTACCGGCCCACCTGTTGAATCGGCGGTGGAGATGCTCGCGCTTATCGACGACAACCGGATCCGCACCGACGTCTTCAACCGTGGCGAAGACGATTTGACCGAAGTGGCCAAGGAGGTCGGCGCAACAGCCGTGATTGACGCCGTGAACGCACCTGCCGGAGTCGTCGACGGGACTCTCATTGGGGATCTCGTCGAGCATGGTGTCGGGATGCGTTATGCAGACACTAGCGCCCTGCACATCCACCCAGACGGCACATTGGTGGGGCAGAAGCACCTTGCTGCTGCAGGGCGGATGAACGAGGGGTTGGTCCTCGGCCACGACACGCTGCGCCGAGATAAACAGAACATTATCTATCGGTGGGCTGAGCGTGTCAGTGCCCGTGCAGCGGAGTAGCCCTTAGATCCCGTACTTGTGGCGGATGTCTTGGACGAACTGAGGGTTCAGGTTGACCAGCACCGCAATAATGGCAGCGATGAGGCCGAACAGGATGCCCAACACCGTCAGGACGATGCCGGTCGTGCTGGAGCCGGATGCGTCGGTTTCAGTGGTCTCGTGAGAGCCGTTGTTGGCGTCGTTCTCAGACGGAGTGTTCCCGGTGTCGGCGCCGGATTTCTCTGTGGTGGGCGTGACGGTTTGCTTCACCGTCGTGGGGACAACCTTGGTGGTTTCCACAACGGTGGGAGATGGGGACGTAATCGTCGAGGTTTCCGTCAACGTCACCGTGGACACCGAAGTGAGCGTGGTCGGCTTCGCGGCGCTCGTCGTGGTCGCGCTTGGTTTTTCAGTCGTCGTCGGTGCTTCCTCCTGCGGCGGTTCCTCCTGTGTGGCGTCCTTCTTCAGCAGGGTGACCTGATCCACCACGTACGGGGTGTTGATGTTGTACGTCGTCAGTTTTAGCGACTCAGACGAGACGTCAATGCTGGTGTAGTCCGGGTTGTAGTCTTGGCGCCAACGTGCGGTGGACTTGTGTGCCAGGTCAGTAACGTTTTCTTCGCGGACATTCGGGTGGGTTGTGCCGTTTTCGTCCTGGAAGTCGTAGTACTTGCCACCTGTTGCCGTGGTGGAGGTGACGTAGAGGACCTCGTTGTCTTCCGGAATAAGAATGTCGCCGGACTTCGATGCGCCAGCGGGAATGACAGGGTCGACACCGTTCATCAGATGCGTGCGAGTGTAAATGTGGTCGTGGCCGCTAAGCACCAGGTCCACACCGGCTTCGGACAACTTTGGGGTCAAGGAGTTGCGTAGTTCGACGACATCCTTGTCGGTGTAGTGCGTGCCCTGGGAGAACGGTGCGTGGTGGATACCGACGATCACCCAGTCAGCGTCGGCACCATGTGCGGCGATCGTTTCGTTGACAAACTTCGCGTGGACGTCGATGTCGGCCTTGGATGCGCGGTTGCCGTCCAACCCGATGAACAAGACGTTGTTGTAGTTGAAGAAGTAGTTCGCGGTGTCATCAACTTCGTTGGGCAGGAAGTACGTGTCCTGGAAGTGACGGTCGAGCGTGTATGTCTCGTGATTGCCCTTCAGTACGGCAAGGCGGTACTCCTGGAGTTTTTCTGGCGCGGTGAACTCCTCAAGCTGCTTGACCGGGGCACCCCAGCCCTCAACCTGGTCGCCCAGGTGCATGATGAACGCGGAGTCGGGGTGTTCACCGGTTGCGGTATTGACCGCTTTGTTCCATGCGGCGGACTGCTCGGCGATTTTCGTATCTACACCGATTTGCGCATCGGCCATGGCGAGGAAGCTCCAGGAATCTCCGTCGGTGCCGGTGGTAAAGGTGCGCTGCTCGCTATAGCCACGACGATCGCTTCCAACCCGGTAGGCGTACTCCGTGTCAGGCTCGAGGCCGGTCATCGTCGCTTCGTGCGGGTAGAAGACAGCCGAGTTGTACGGGCCACGGGGCGATTCCACGCGCGTGATGTTGGTTGGGTCAGCAGTCGGCCAGTACTCCAGGAACTGTGTCTCGTTGGTCTTCGACTGCCAGGCCAAGTTCGCTTCCGTTGCGTCGGATCCGATGCCGAGGACGATGCGGCTGATGCGGGTGTTGATTGCACCTGCAGGGGCATCCGCAGCGACGGCCGTCGTGGCAGAGCCGAACAGGGACACGACGACAGCCGCAGAAATTGCGGTGCGACGAATAGAACGAGGGGCACGGGAAAGCGAAACAGTCATGTCCACCCACACAAGTCACGTTGTTTTAACAGTGGGTTACTAGCGGATCGTCACCTCAGTGAAGTGTGGGTAAATTTTTGGAAACTTGGCGGTTTCCTCGTTGCGAGCGCCTGTGAGCTGGTTGAAAGTGGGCGTCATGAGCTCGAAACCCCGTGTCAATCGTCGTATATTTCTCCAAACCGTTGCCGCGTCTGTCGCAGCCGTAGCACTGGGTACTGGCGGTGCTGTTGCTGCGCGCCGCAGCACTGTCTCAACTCCTGAGGTGCCAACGCCAGCGGATCAGTGGGACTTGCCATTTTTGCACGGGGTTGCGTCGGGAGACCCGTTGCCGGATCGCGTGGTGTTGTGGACCCGTGTGACACCCTCGCGCGAGGCGTTGCCAGGCTCAGGTCTTGGCGACGATGTCGAGCTGGAATGGCAGATCGACACCACTGAAGACTTCACTCACCCAAAGACAGGAAGCGCGATTGCGCGTGCGGAATCCGACCACACGGTGCACGTCGATCCGGACGGGCTCGATCCAGATACGGAGTACTTCTACCGTTTCATCGTGAAATCGGGTGAGCACGCAGGTTCTTTTTCCCCGGTGGGGCGTACGTTGACTGCGCCAGCCGTAGACGCTGACCTGGATACGCTCAATCTCGCAATCGCATCATGTGCGAACTGGGAGTCCGGATTCTTTAGCGCCTACGCTGACATGGCTCAGCGCGCGCGTGCGGGCGAAATCGACCACGTGGTGTTCCTCGGCGATTACATCTATGAGTATTCAACCGGCGAGTACGTAGGCAAAAGTGGTGTGGCCAGGATGCACCATCCGGAGTGGGAAATCACCACGTTGGAGGATTACCGCCAACGTTACGGCCGCTACCGCACCGACTTGAACCTGCAGGCGGCCCATGCGGCGTGCCCTTGGATTGTGGTGTGGGACGACCACGAGTCAGCCAACAACAGCTGGCGCGAAGGAGCCGAAAACCACACGGACGGCCGGGTTGAAGGGCAGTGGAAGCAACGCGAAGCAGCGGCGATGCAGGCGTACTTCGAATGGCTCCCGGTACGTCGCAGTGCGCTCATTGAGGCTCCAGGCATCTACCGCAGCTTCCAGTTTGGCAACCTCGCGCAGCTGACGATGATGGATCTGCGAACATTCCGCGACGAGGAAACCACCAGCGACTACTTTGCCAACGATGAGCGCACAATGCTTGGCGACGAGCAGTTTGCCTGGGTGGCAGAACAACTCCAACAGTCCACCGCACGCTGGGATGTGCTGGGTAACTCCGTGATGGTGTCGCCCATGCGCTTTGTCACCATCAAGGACAACGAGAAGGCCAATATTGCAACGGGCTACATGAGGGAGCGCGCTACCGGTATTGCGGTGAACTCGGATCAGTGGGATGGCTATGCGGCCGAGCGTGACCGCCTGCTCACCATGCTGGACGAGCAGGAGTCGAACGCCTTGTTCCTGACCGGCGACATCCACTCAGAGTGGGCGAACTCGATTGCCTCCCCGTCGGGCTTTGGTGAGATCGGCTGCGAGATGGTGACAACCTCAATTTCTGCACCAAATGTGGATGAAATCCTCACCACAGTGTTTGGGACGTACCACCCGGAAGACAACTCGACGTCGCTGCTGGTGGAGAAGACCATCCGCGATGCCAATCCCTGGGTCAACCACATCGATTTCGATGCCCATGGCTACGGCATCGCAAGCATCCACTATGACTATGTGGACATGCTCTACTACCGGGTCTCGGACGTGGAGGACCCGGACGCTTCCGTCAGCTTGGGCGAGAAGCGCCAGTGGCGCATCGGCGAGGGGTTCGTCGAAGCATAATCTGCTAATCGACGACGGCCGCGACATCTGGGTGGGCGGGCTGGTGACCGCGCGCGTGCGCGGCACCATCGACCTGTAGGCGCGGCTAGGACATCATCACCTTGGTCTGAGCAACCGCCTCGTCCATGCGGCTGATCGCGTGGTGCAGCCGGTGGCGCAGCCAGAGGCCGAGGAAGAGGAAAGGCAGCACGAAGAGGACGAGGCTGCCGAGGGCTCGCCAGAAGTCCCAGCCGTAGGTGCCGAAGACCGCGGCGCGCATAGCGCGGATCGAGTAGGTCGCGGGCAGCCAGGGGCTGATCGCCTGCGCCCAGCCCGGCAGCAGCTGCAGCGGGTAGGCGCCGCCCGCCGCCGAGACCTGGAGCACCAGGATGAGCACGCCCACGGCCTTGCCGGCGTTGCTCAGGGAGAGCACCAGCGTGTAGCAGATCAGGTGGAAGACCAGGCTCGAGACCCACCCCGCCATGAAGAGGAGGAAGGGGTGCGCGGGCTCGATGCCCACGTAGACGATGAGCCCCGCCATGAGGAGCGTGGATTGGGCCAGACCGGTGGTCACGAACGTCAGGTAGCGGCCAAAGCACTTCTGGCCCGCGGTGAGGCGGTCGGGATCGACCACGTTCTGTTCGATGGAGCGATCGTCCGTGCGCACGGCCACCGACGTCAACAGGGCGCCCACCCACAGGGCGAGCACCGTGTAAAGCGGGGCCATGCCGGCGCCGAAGCTGACGCGGGGGAAGACCTCCTTGCGCTCCACCTTGACTGGGTCGACGAGGGCGTCGGCGAGCTCCTCCGGGTGGCTGGAGACGAGGTCGGCCAGCTTCGTCAGGTCCCCGCTCGAGCGCGACTGCGCGATCGACCGCTGCGCCTCCTGCATCCTCGCCGCGCTGGCGCGCAGAGATTCCGCCGTGTCGCGCAGGTTCGCACCGGAGGCTGCGAGGGTGTCGCGCAGCGAGCCGGGCCGATTGGCCAGGGCAGAGGAGACGCCGTCCATGTCCGAGCGGGCCTTGTCGACGTTCGCCCGGACGTTGTCTAGCGAGCCCGACAGCGCCTCGAGGCGCGGGCGGATCCCGGTGTCGTAGGAATTCTTGGCCGAGTCCATCGCCTCGCGGGCCCGGGCGATCGAGTCCTTGATCTCCTGCCGGTCCGCGTTCTTCCCGTCCCGGCCGCCCTGCCCGGCGGTGAGGCGCGCGGCGGCGTCGTTGAGTCGGTCGCGCACGGCCGTCTGGCGGGCGATAGCGTCGTTGAGGTCGCCGACCACCGCGCGCACCGCCGGTTGGGCGTCGGGGGGAAGCACCGGGGCGACTTGGCCGTTGATGGTGTCGCGCAGGGCCGTGTACTGCTTCACCTGGACATCGATGCGCGCGGCGATGTCCGTCAGGCTCGCGGCGGTCGCCTGGGAGGTGGCGGAGGAGTCCGCCATCAGCTGGTCGACGCGGTCGCTTATGGCGGCAAAGCTTTCCGACGTTGCCCCCAGCGCCGCCGCAAGCGCTGCGCCGCCTCCGCCGAGGCCCGCCCCGGTGGCTCCGAGGTCGACGGGGCGGACCTGCCCGAGGGAGTCGCCCAGCGCCCCGGAGATCCGCTCGGCGCTGTCGACGAGCGGCACGCTCGACTCAGTGAGCGAGGCGAGCGCGTCCACGGTGCTGGCGCTGGAGAGCAGCTGGTCGCGGGCGCTGGCGGTGCGCGTCTCGATGGAGTCGAGTGCCTGCTTGGTTTCCGCCTCGTTGAAGAAGTCCGAGGTCGTCTCGATCAACCCGAAGGACACCTCGGCGAGGACTCTAGTAAACGACGCGCTGATCTGGGCGCTGACGCCCTGCGCGCCGCTGGAGATGAGCACCGGGGAGATGGGGTTCTTCTTCTCGTTGACGTAAAGGTCGATGCGGCTGGGTTCGGCGTTTCCGGCGTAGAAGGTGAACATGTCGTCGCTCAGCGTGGGCGGCAAGACGATGGCGGCGTAGTACTCACCGGACTTCGCGCCCTCGATGGCGTTGTCGGCATCGGTGATGACCCAGTCCATAGAGTCGTCGCGGTAGAGCTGGGAGAGGACCATGTCGCCGACGTTGACGGACAGCGGGGTGAGATCGCTCGTGTGGCCGCGGTCGGTGTTGGCCACCGCCACCTCGAGGCGCTCGGTGTTGCCGAATGGGTCCCACGTGGCCAGCACGTTGAACCAGGCGAAGAGGCAGGGGATGGCGATCAGGCCGACCATGACAATGCCCGCCATGACGTTGGTGTAGAGCCGGCGCAGGTCGTTGTAGGCGATGGAGAAGACGGTACTCACTTGGTGTCCTCGCTTTCGGCATCCGCGGGCCCGATGGTGACGCTGGTGCCGGCGGAGTCGTGGCGGTGGATCACGGCGTCGCGCAGCTCGGCCTCGCCGAGGCGCGAGACCTGTTCGGCGTCGACGAGGCTCTGCGTGAAGTACTCCACCGCGCCGAGGTAGAGGACGACCAGCAGTGACCAGGTGACGACGATGGCCAGCATGATCGTCTTGTCGGTGGGCAGGAGCATGGTGAGCAGGGTGATGATGGCGATGCCGACAACGCCCGCGCCGATCCCGCCGAAGATGAGGGTGCGGTAGTTCTCCCGCAGCATCCGCGCCCGCTTCTCGACGCCACCGCGGAACTCATCCCGGTCCGACAGGGCGGCCATGATGTCGGACGCGCGGTAGGGCGAGCCCATGACCTCCACCTTCTCGTTGGTGATGAGGTTCGTGCGCGCGAGCTGGCGGTTGAACAGGAGGTTGGCGTGCGAGGAGGTGAGTCGGAACAGCCACCCCAGGGCGAAGGCTGCGGCGGACATGGCGAGAAGCGCCGCCAAAAAGCGGAGGTAGTGATGACCGTAGAACCCGGCGATGGTCTCGCGCATCGCGTCGATGCCGTAGCGGAAGGGGAGGAAGGGGTAGATGCGGCGGAAGAAGTCGGGCATGAGCTCGATGGGGTAGAGGCCCGACGCGCCCGGGATCTGGATGACGACGAGGAAGACGGCGATGCCGCGGCCAATGTGGCCGAGCGCGGAGACGATGGAGTAGATGATCCCTGTGTAGGCGACCCCGATGACGATTGCGGTGGCGAGAAAGGCCGTGACGGACTGTATCTGCACCCCAAATGCCACGTTGCCGAGCGTCACCACGACGGCCTGGAGCACCGAGAGCGTGGCGAAGAGGAGGAAGCGGCCGAGGTAGGCCTGGCCGACGGTGAGGCGGCGAAAGCCCTCGGTGTCGACCTCGACGCGGAAGATGATCGTCAGCACGAACGCGCCGATCCACAGGGCCAGGTTGGTGAAGAAGGAGGCCATGGAGCTGCCGTAGTTCTCCGTGGGGAAGACGGCCTGCTGCTCGACGGTGACGGGCGAGGAGATGTACTCGCCGATCTTCGCGGAGTTGAGGTTCGTGACAGTGTTGAGGGCCTTCGAGTCGGAGGTGGCCAGGAGGGCGTTGATGTCGGACTGGGCGGCGCGGGCGCCGTCGGCAAGCGTGCCGAGGTTGCCCGAGACCTCGTCGAGGATGCCGAGGCTGGCCGCGAGCTGGTTGTCCACCCCGGCGAGCAGCGAGGTCGTTTCCTCGCGCAGGGCACGCTGGCTGTTCAGCGCGCCGCGCACGGAGGCGACGCTGCCGGAGGCCTGCGCGAGCGAGGCGTTGATCGCGGGCACGGACTCGCCGAGCTGCGTGCTTGCGGCGCGCGCTGCGGCGTTGGAGTCGGCGGTCGCGGCCTCGAGGGAGTCGCCGAGCTCGCCTATTGACGCCAACGCAGCGCCCGTGCGGCGGTCCACGTTGTTCAGGCCGTCGAGGACGGCGCGGGAGGCGACGGTACGCTCCTCCAGCGCGCTGGCCGCGGCGTCGAGCTGAGCGCGGACCCCGGGCGATAGGGCGGCCCCGGCCGACATGGCGCGCAGCTGCGCGGCGGCGGATTCGCCCTGCTTGACCACGCCGTCGACCTCGCCGACGGCGGAGCGCACTCGCCCTTGGGCGGTGCCGAGCTGGCCCGTCGCCTCCGCGATGGAGGCGTTGGCGGAGGCGGCGCCGAGGCTGAGCGCGTTGGTGGACTCGACGAGCGCGGCCGACGTGTCGGCGCTGAAACCGGCGGAGGACTTCTGCAGCTCGGCGATGATCCCCTCGGCCTCGCCGAGGGAGGAGTCCACGGACCGGAGGGTGTCGTCGACGGAGCCGACGAGGGTGTTCAGCTCGGCGACAACCGGGCGCGCACCGCTGATGCTCTGCTTCATCGTGGCCACCCGCCCCTGGGCGGCGTCGAGGCCGGCGGCGATCTGGCCGAAGCTCCCGGAGGCCTTGCCTCGGACCTCCTCGGCGTCATCGCGCGCCGCGAACCCCTTGTTGCGCAGCTCGGTCGCCGCGGCCTCGCCGACCTTCTTCTTGAAGGCCTCGGACACGGCCGTGTTGACGGCGGAGGCGCCGGCGTCGGTGATCGAGGGGGCGACGCCGTTGCTTTTCTCATTGACGTAGTACTCCAGCACCGGCTGCGTGTAGGTGCCGCTGACCAGGCTCAGCAGGTCCTCGCTGAACTCGGGCGGGATAAGGAACATGGCGTAGTAGTCGCCGCGCATGAGCCCGTCGCGGGCCTCGTCCTCGGGGAGAAACACCCACCCGATCTTGTCGTTGGCCTTGAGCTGCTCGGTGATCTGCTCGCCGACGTCGACCTCGCCGACGCGCTCGGCGGAGGCGCCGCGGTCGTTGTTGACCACCGCGATGCGGATGTTCTGGGTGTGGGCGTAGGGGTCCCAGAAGGCGTTGATGTTGAACCACGCGTAGAGCGCGGGGGTGATGAGCACGCCGACGATGATGATGAAGGCCCGGGGAACGCGCAGCAGGCGACGAATGTCCCGTCCAAGAATCTGCCCGCTCTTGCTCACGTGGCGAGCGTACCCTCGAATGGAGCGTTGGGGGAAACACCCCGGGTCTGGGCCAAACTCGAGTCCTTCAACCCCGGCGGTAGCGCCAAGGACCGCACAGCCCGCGCCCTCGTCGCCGACGCCCTCGAGCGCGGCGTGCTCGGCCCGGGACTGGCAGGAGCCGACGCGCGGCGCGTGGCTCACCGAGGTACTCTCCGGCGGCGTCGCAGAGGCGCTGCGCGAGCGCGGGTTGCGTCTGTATCTTGAGCCGGGGCGCTCGCTTGTCGACGGCTGCGGGCTAACCCTTGCCGAAGTCGCCTTCACCAAGACCCGTTCCGACGCCGTGCCCCTGTTGGGCCTAGCCATGAACCGCACCCGGTGCCGCACGACCTCGGATAACTTCCTCATCGACCCCTACCTGGTCAAGCGGACCCCGCCGAGTGAGGAGATCGAGGCGTTCTTGGTCGGCGCCTACTGCATCGAGGACGAACTGATCCTGCGGCGGAAGATCCGCTTCCCCGCGGTGTGGCCCGCGAGGCGCTTGGACGACATCGACGTTCGCTGACGCCCGTTGGCGCCCCCAGTGCCGGGCCGGAGCTCGGCTAGAGCTCGGCTAGAGCTCGGCGCTCAGCCGAGCGGTGGCGTTCTTGAGCGCCTCGCCGCATGTTGCGCCGGGGGAGGGCTTCAAGCGCTCGGCGGGACCCGACACAGACAGGACCGCGACTAAGGTGCCGTCGGGCTGGAACACCGGGGTGGACACGCTCGCCAGGCCAACCTCGCGCTCGGAGACAGACTCGGCGTAGCCGACCTTGCGTACCTGTTCGAGGTCCGCTGCATCAAACGGGGAGTCGATCGGGCAGTGGGCAGCAAACACGCGGGCGGCAGAACCGGCCGATAGTGTGAGCCTGGAGCCAACCGGCACTACGTTGTGGAGTCCGCTTTCCGGTTCTTCGGCAGCGATGCAGGTGCGGGTCGACCCCGTCAGTTGGTAAAGCTGTGCGGATTCCCCGGTCTGTGCAACCAGGTCTCGCATAACCGGCGCGGCTGCCGGAAGCAGCGCGGAGGGAAGCCCCGTGGCAAGACCGGTCAGTGCTGGGCCGAGTGTCCATTCGCCGTGTTCGTTGCGGGAAAGCACATGGTGCAGTTCCAGCGCAGTGGCAATGCGGTGGGCGGTTGCGCGTGGCAGGCCGGTGTCGTCGCTAAGTTCTGCGAGTGTTTTATCACCCGCACCAACCGAGCGTGTGATGGCAACTGCGCGGTCGAGGACTTTAATCCCGGAACCTTCGTTATACTGTCTCACAGTTCGAATCCTAGCATCTCATAGTGTGGGATGTTGGGAGCCCGTATGAAGGAGGACCGGATGACTCAGCCACCGTTGACATTAGCGGAGAAAGTGTGGCGCGACCACGTGGTAACGAAGGGGGAAAACGGCGAGCCTGACCTCATCTTCATCGATTTCCAGCTCCTGCACGAAGTGACCTCGCCGCAGGCGTTTGACGGTCTGCGGATGAACGGACGCACCATGCGCCACCCCGAGTTGCATTTGGCAACGGAGGACCACAACGTGCCCACCACGGGTATTACCAGCGGTGACCTCATCGAGATCACCGAGCCTACCTCGCGCACCCAGGTAGCCACCCTGCGCGACAACTGCGCCGAGTTTGGTGTGAAGCTGCACCCGATGGGCGATATCCAGCAGGGCATCGTGCACACCGTCGGCCCGCAGCTGGGCATTACACAGCCCGGAATGACCATTGTCTGCGGCGACTCGCACACCTCGACGCACGGCGCGTTCGGCTCGATTGCCATGGGCATCGGCACCTCTGAGGTGGAGCACGTCATGGCCACCCAGACCCTGCCGCTGAAACCCTTCAAGACCATGGCCATCGAGGTCACCGGCGAGCTGCAGGACGGCGTGACGGCCAAGGACCTGATCTTGGCGATCATCGCCAAGATCGGCACCGGCGGCGGCCAGGGCCACATTATCGAGTACCGCGGCGAGGCCATCGAGAAAATGTCCATGGAAGCACGCATGACGTTGTGCAACATGTCTATCGAGGCAGGCGCGCGAGCCGGTATGGTCGCGCCGGACCAGACCACGTTCGACTACGTCGAGGGCCGCGAGTACGCGCCGAAGGGCGAGGACTGGGATGCAGCCGTGGAGTATTGGAAGACGCTGCCGACCGATGAAGGCGCAAAGTTCGACACCGTTGTAGAAATCGACGGTGCAGCACTGACGCCGTTTGTCACCTGGGGTACCAACCCAGGCCAAGGTCTGCCGCTCGGCGAAAACGTTCCCGACCCGGAGGACTTCACCGACGACAACACGAAGGCATCTGCTGCGAAGGCCATCGAATACATGGGCTTGACCCCGGGTATGCCGCTGCGCGACATCACCATCGATACGGTCTTCCTCGGTTCCTGCACCAACGCGCGCATCGAGGATCTGCGTGCAGCCGCCGACGTTGTCAAGGGCCGCCGCATCGCCGAAGGTACACGCATGCTCGTCGTACCGAGCTCCACACTTGTGAAGCAGCAGGCCGAAGAAGAAGGCCTCGACGCGATCTTCACAGAGTTCGGCGCAGAATGGCGGACCGCGGGCTGCTCCATGTGCCTCGGCATGAACCCAGACCAGTTGCGACCGGGGGAGCGCAGTGCCTCCACAAGCAACCGCAATTTCGAAGGCCGCCAAGGCCCGGGTGGCCGTACCCACCTCGTATCCCCGCTGGTTGCAGCAGCAACTGCGGTGACCGGCCACCTCGCAAGCCCGGCAGATCTGTAAAGGAGCCCGATCATGGAAAAGTTCACCACTCACACCGGCGTCGGCGTTCCGCTGACCCGCACCAACGTTGATACCGACCAGATCATCCCCGCGCGCTACCTCAAGCGTGTGACCCGCACCGGTTTCGAGGACGGCCTGTTTTCTAATTGGTGTGAAAACGAAGCCACATTCGTCCTCAATCAGGACGCGTTCAAAGACGGCTCCGTGCTGTTCGCCGGCGAGGACTTTGGCACAGGCTCCTCGCGTGAACACGCTGTCTGGGCGCTCATGGACTACGGCTTCCGCGCCGTGTTCAGCCCTCGATTCGCGGATATCTTCCGAGGAAACGCCGGCAAAGCTGGCCTGCTCGCGGGCATCATGAGCCACTCCGATATCGAGCTGATCTGGAAGCACCTTGAGCAGCACCCAAGTGATGAGGCGATCGTCTCGCTCGAAGACTGCACCGTCACCGTCGGCGGCAACACCTTTACCTTCGAGATCGACGATTACACCCGCTGGCGGCTCATGGAAGGCCTCGACGATATTGGGCTGACGCTTCGCGACGAGCCCGCCATCGAACGATTCGAAGCAACGCGTCCAGCGTTCAAGCCGTCCGTCGCGGGTTAGACCCCGGACGGCGATAGCGCCCTCGGGCTGGTTATTTGCCCAACTGGTCGACGACGCCCGGGGCGAACGCCTCCAGGAACTCACGCGCAGCGACAACGACGCCTTGGATACCGGTCTTGATCTCGTCGGAAAACTGCTGGTCGCTGCGCTCCCAGTAACCCGGCAGAGAGTAGGTCACGGCAAGCGCGGTGATGCCGCGCTGTTCGTCCTTCACTGCGGTCACGGTGGGGTAAGCCTTCTCAATGTTGTATCGCTCCACCCACTCGAGCACCTCATTAAACTGCGCGGCCTTCACCGAATCCACAGCGACGGTGGTCAGCACGTTGAGATTCGGCTCGATCATGTTGATTTCCAGACCGATACCGGAAAAACCGGTGCGCAGCGCAGGGCCAAGCGGTGCCTTTTCGTACTTCCAGCCTTCCTTGTCAAACAAGGCGATGACACGGTCGATGCTGAGGTTGCTGGTTGCAGAAGTCATGTCCTAGTCCTCCTGGTTAGCTTCGGCGTTAGCTTCGGTGTTTGCTTCGGTGGTGAAGGTTTTCGGGCCGCTCGTCGACAAGAGCTCGCTGGTATCTGGCAAGGCCTCGCGCAGCAGGTTCACCACGTGATGGATTGCGGAGAAGTAGTAGTCCAACATTGCACGCACCTGCTCGTCGGTGAAGCCTTCGTTGGAGAAGAACGGCGCGTCGATCAGCACGACGGCATCGTCCTCACGACGTACCGGGTGTACGCGCACGAGGGGCATCGTCCGGTTGATCTCGTTGCAGCGCAGACGCAGCGTCTCAATATCGTCGCCCTCAATGATGCCGAGCCAGCGTGCGGTGGCCTTGAAACCACCCTCGGCTACCTCGAAGAACACCATCAGGCTGGGAAATGCGGTGCGAACCTCGCCGCTGTCTTCTCGGAAGTACTGCACCCCCATTGATTTCAGGGTGGCCGCGATGCGGTCTTGGGAAATGGCGGTAGGAGCTGCCATGGTCTGGGCCTTTCGTCGTGGTGGGGTTACAGAACTGGAAGTGGGGAGGGGATGTAGTCCGCGCCGATGAGCTTGCCGTCGTGGAACGTCAGCACCCATACGGAGGCTTTCTTCGCGCGGATTTCTTCGTCGATAGGCAGTGTCCCTTGCGCCGAGAGCCACGCGATTATGCCGGGGATGATCCCACCTTGCGCGCACACCACGCTGGTTCCGCCGGCCTCAATCACGTCCTTGAATGCGTGCTTGGCGCCAACCATGTCGGCGATCCAGGCATCGTCGCCAAACTGCTTATCGACGACAACCTGACACTCCATCTCATCCGCCAGCGGCGCAACCGTGTGCTGGCAGCGCTCCGGAACCGCCGAGTAAATACGTTCCGGCGCGAACGCACTGAGCAGGGGAACGAGCATCTCGGATTGGCGGCGGCCCTTCTTATCCAGAGGACGCAAGTTGTCGTCGCCGGACCATTTGTTGCGGTCGTGGGCGCGGGCATGTCGGACATAGAGGATGCGTGCATCTGCGGGCGTGTTAAAGCGCTTCTGGGCCTTCTGGAGCACCTCGCGGTCGAGGTCGTACGTCATCAACTCAAGCGCTTCATTGAGTGGCAGCCAGCGGATCTCGTCGACCTCGTTGTTGGGTACGAACTCGCCACCGACGACCTCGCCGGTCCAGTAATAGACCACCTTGGTGGTCTTCTTTACCGGGTAGACCGTCTTGCCCAGCAACTTGCCCAGGCGAACGTCGTAGCCCGTTTCCTCCTTGATTTCACGTACTGCGGTTTGTACAAGCGACTCATCAGGGTCGACCTTGCCCTTGGCCAGCGACCAGTCGTCGTAATGAGGACGGTGAATGCACGCAACCTCAATGGTGTCGGGTTGCGTAACGTCACCGCGCCACAGCACCGCACCCGCAGCAAGCGTGGTGCGCTCGAACCCCTTCTGCGGTTTTAACGGAATAGCCTGAAGCCTGCCAGTGAGAAACTTCTCACCCAAGGCGTCCTTATCTTGCTCGGAGAGCTTCCCGCTGTTTCCTGGTGTCTTGGATGCGTGAGTAGGCATGTCCTCCATTGTGTCCCAAGTAACCCACTCACGCCGGACACGCCACGCGCCACGGCCGGTGGTAGGTTAAACCGGAACAATCGGCTGGGAGGATTCAGAAAAATATGGTCAACGTTGCGGTACTGGGGGCAGGCTCCTGGGGTACAACCCTGGCGAAGGTGTTCGCGGACGCCGGCAACAGGGTCACGCTGTGGGCGCGTCGGGACAACCTTGCCCGCACCATTCAGACCACGCGGGAAAACCCGGAGTACCTTCCCGGCATCACACTCCCGGATGCGATCGAAGCCACCTCGGACGAGCAATACGCGCTGCAAGACGCGACCATCGTCGTCTTTGGCGTACCCAGCCAGACCATGCGGGAAAACGTCGCGCGTTGGGCACCCATGATCCCGGCTGATGCGACGATGCTGTCCATCTCAAAGGGTGTGGAAACAGGAACACATCTGCGTATGAGTGAAGTTATTGCAGAGGTCACCGGAGCGGACCCGAACCGGATTGCAGTGCTCAGCGGGCCCAACCTGTCGCGCGAGATTGCGCTCGAACAACCTGCCGCCACCGTGATTGCATGCGCTGACGAGAACCGCGCAAAACTCGTCCAAGCCGCGTGTGCGACTAACTATTTGCGGCCGTACACCAACACCGATGTTGTGGGCTGCGAAATCGGCGGCGCGACGAAAAATGTCATTGCGCTTGCCTGCGGTATGGCTTCCGGCCAGGGGCTTGGCGACAATACCCTGGCATCCCTGATCACCCGTGGCCTTGCAGAGACCACCCGTCTGGGCAACGCGCTCGGCGCGGATCCCCGCACGTTTGCAGGTCTTGCCGGTATGGGAGACCTCGTGGCCACGTGTGCTTCGCCGCTGTCGCGTAACCGCACATTTGGCTCCGCTTTGGGGCAAGGTGCGACGATGGAAGAGGCGAAGGCTGCGACGAAGGGCCAGGTTGCGGAGGGCGTGGTGTCGTCGAGAAGCATTTTCCAGCTCGCCGAAAAGCATGGCGTGGAGATGCCGATTACCCAGGCAGTGTTTGCCATTTGCCACGACAACTTCAAAGTTGCGGACACGATCGCGACACTGATGGGGCGCAGCAAGAAGGCAGAGTAAAACTGCGCCATGGCTACGCGGTAGATTGGTCAGCGTGATTCGCGTAGCAGTTCTTTATGGTGGCATGTCCACCGAGCACTCCATTTCCTGCATTTCCGCAGCGTCGGTGATGCAACACATGCCGGCTGACTACGAGGTGTTTCCCATCGGTATCACCCGTGACGGCGTATGGGTTGAAGGCACAACAGACCCAGTAAACGGCGTCGCGCTGCCTGAGGTGCCCGCTGGCCGCGAAGTTGCACTCTCCATCAACCCGACGCGCAAGGGGCAGGTTTTCGACGTCGCAACCGGCGAAAGTATCGCTTGCGTCGATGTTGTCTTCCCGGTGCTGCACGGCAAATACGGCGAAGACGGCACAGTGCAAGGACTGCTCGAACTTGCTGGTGTCCCGTACGTCGGCCCAGGGGTGCTTGCATCCGCCTGTGGCATGGACAAGGAGTACACGAAGAAGCTCGTCGCGGCTGAAAACATTGCGATCACCAGGGAAGTGATCCTCGACGGTCGGGCAGTGCTTGACGACGACGAGCGTGACTACCTCGGTCTACCAGTGTTCGTAAAACCCGCCAACGGTGGGTCATCGATCGGTGTGTCCAAAGTGAGCTCCTGGGACGACTTCCCGGCGGCGTACGACCTTGCGCACGAATCCGATTCCAAGGTGATTGTGGAAGCGGAACTTGTCGGCGACGAGGTTGAGGTGGGAGTCCTCGAACGACCCGACGGGACCATTGCGGCATCTCTGCCAGCGAAGCTCAACGGCACCGAAGACTCCGAGGAAGGCTTCTACGGGTTTGAAACGAAATACCTCGAAGAGGGCGTTACGGCAACGATTCCGGCACCGTTCGACGAGGCAACAACCGCGCAACTTCAAGACATGGCGGTGACGTGTTTCAAGGCGCTGAACTGTAAGTCGCTCGCACGTGTGGACTTCTTCGTCACCAAGGACGGCCCGGTGCTCAACGAGGTCAACACCATGCCTGGATTCACCGCGATTTCGATGTACCCGCAGGTGTGGGCAGCCACCGGAGTGGACTACCCGGAACTGCTGGACACGCTGGTGCGGACCGCGCTGCGTTAAAGCACAGCGTTAAGGCGCAGCGTTAAAGCGCAGCGTTAAAGCGCAGCGGTGTGCTCGGCGATCAGTTCAGTCAGGTTCGTAATCGCCTCGTTGCTCTCCGCCTGCGGCAAAGAGACTGCGATACCGCTGTCGCGCCCCAATGCGTACCACGTCGATGCCGTGGTGCCGTTTGCCAACAGCACATCCTCGAACCACGGAATGTCATTGACCTGGGCAAGTTGTGCACCCGGTGCGTAATTCGGCGATGGGGCGACACCGCAGCGCAGAACGATCGGATCACGTCCCTCGGCACGCCATGCGACGGTGTTTTCGGACGCAGGCTCTGTCCGGGTGTAGCCCTCGGCGATAGCATCCGGTGCGGCCTGGAGCAGCGCGTCGCACTTCGATGCATCTGCGCCTTCCAACGCGGACAAAGGCGCGGGGTTGTGGGGCTGATCCTTCGATGGCAGCCCATCGGCGCCCAAGCGTCCAATGGATTTCTTTGAGTCGTGGAGTACCTGCGCATCACCGGTCACGGCGATCACAGGGGAGCGGTCCACGGTGTACCAGGTGGCCAGGTTGGACTGGGGCGTAATGTCGTCGATACGCATCCACGTTGCATTGCCGATGGTTTCAGTAACGGCGTAGTCCGTGTACTGCGCCGGCATGTCTACACCGCAGCGCAGGGCGACGCGGTCATCGGTGGACTTGCGCCAGGCGGCGGCGCCTTGTGGTGCCGGTTCTGCGAGTTCGGCACGGGGAAGGCCGGCGAACCGGTCGGGGAGGGCGTCGATAAGCGATGCGCACTCCGGGCTATCGGCCATCGGGGCAGGAAGATCAGCCATCGCGACCGGCTGCAGCGCCACACGTTGGAAGAACACACGAGCGCCAATAACGGCTCCGAGGACGAGAAGGACTGCGAGGCCAAGACTGACCAAAATTGTTGTGCGATTAACCTGTGGTTCGTGCGCCGTGGTTGCCATGGCGAAATAGTCTAACGAAAGGGCTGCCCAACCCGTGATCACCACCGGATTTCCCACTGATGGTCCGACGCTTGCGCAGGTCGGCGAGCGAGCGGTTATCGCCGCGATTCGCGCTGCCGCACCGTCTGCCCTCAACGGCGACGACGCAGCGGTACTTACCCCCTCAGTGCCAAACTCGAGAGTCGTCGCCGGCACCGACATGTTGGTGGAAGGCCATCACTTCACTCGTGCGACCACAACCCCGTACCTTTTGGGCCGCAAGGCGACGGTGCAGAACTTCGCGGATATCGAGGCAATGGGCGCGCGCCCGATTGCAGCACTGATGGGGGTGTCTGTCTCCCGCGATGCGCCGGCAGCATGGGTCGAAGAGATCGCCCGCGGCATTGGGGATATGGCAGGGGAGTATGGCTGTGAACTCGTCGGCGGGGATCTGACCGACGGGCAAGAACTTGTGGTCTCCGTAACCGCAATCGGCTCGCTTGGTGGTAACCGTCCGCCGCTGACGCTAGATGCGGCACGCCCCGGTCAGCGAGTGGTCGCGCACGGCAATATCGGTTATTCAGCCGCAGGATTCGCGCTGCTGCAGTCCGGGATTGATGTGCCGGAGGAGCTCGAGGTGCTTGTGAAGGCGCATCAGGCCCCGGTGCTTACCCCGGGGCGTGGCGTGGTGGCGCGCGCGGCAGGCGCGACCGCGATGACGGACAACTCGGATGGGCTCATCCGGGATGTGACGACGCTGGCAAAGGCATCTTCGGTAGGCATCGAACTGTCAAAGGTGGCGCTGCGCCCGGATGCGACCTTGCAGGCTGCGGGCGTACTCCTTGGCGTCGACCCGTGGGAGTGGGTGCTCACAGGTGGGGAGGACCACACCCTCATCGGCACGATCGATGGGTCCGCACCGGTTGGGTTCCGTTCGATTGGCGCAGTCACCCGCAAGCCCGGGGTGCGCATCGACGGCGAGGCCCCAGAATTGACCACCGGATGGGAGAGTTTCTAAATGCTGCCCGTGCACGAATCTTGGCAGGAACCGCTCGCTCCGGTGGAAGATCGAATCCACGCAATGGGGCAGTTTTTGCGCACAGAGGACGACTACCTGCCGCGTGGCCACGATATTTTGCGGGCTTTTGCGGATCCGTTCGACGATGTCCGGGTCCTCATCCTGGGCCAAGACCCGTATCCGACCCCAGGACACCCGATGGGGCTCGCGTTTTCCACCCAGCCTGGGGTGGCGGCGCCAAGGTCGCTGGTGAATATCTACAAAGAGCTGCAGGCTGATCTGGGTATCCCGCCCCGGGCGGATGGGGACCTGTCGTCGTGGTCGTCGCAAGGCATTTTGCTGCTCAACAGGGTGCTTACCGTGCGTCCGAGAAAGCCCGCGTCACACCGTGGCAAAGGCTGGGAAGAGGTTACCCAGGCCGCAATTGAGGCGCTTGTCCGCCGAGATGCGCCACTCGTAGCTATCTTGTGGGGCCGTGACGCACAGACAGCTGCGAGATTTTTGGGGGATACTCCCCGGATTGAGTCGCCGCATCCGTCGCCGTTATCAGCATCGCGCGGTTTCTTCGGTTCGCGCCCGTTCTCGCGTGCAAATGAAGCGCTTCAAGCACAGGGTGCGAATCCCATCGACTGGAGTCTGTAACAGCTCCCTGTAAGCTTTCGCTTCATGTCTGTCACTCCGCTTATCGACGCCGCAGGGTTGCGTGCGTGGGCCCAACGCGCCTCCGCCGAGCTGGAGCGGCGCCGAGTGGAGATCAACAGCCTCAACGTCTTTCCCGTGCCGGACTCCGATACGGGCTCCAACATGGCGCACACGATGCGTTCAGCCTGCGAGCAAGCAGCTTTGCTTGGCGACGACGCCAGCGCCGTCGATGTCGCCGAAGCCCTGGCCGTCGGCGCTGTACGTGGAGCACGCGGCAACTCAGGTGTGGTGTTGTCCCAGGTGATGCGTGGAATCGCGCAGTCTGTCAAAGACGATGCTTCGGACGGGGAGATGGTCGCGGACGCATTGGCGCATGCCGTGAAGTTTGTGGACCAAGCCATTGCGGATCCGGTGGAAGGCACCGTGATTACGGTGCTCCGAGCGGCGTCTGTGGCTGCCCAACAAGCGGTGGAGGACATTGGGCGTCCGTTGAGTTTGCTCGATGTTGTAGCACCTGCGACATCCGCGGCCAGGGTGGCCTTGGCCAACACGCCGTCGCAGCTGCCAGTGCTGCGCGAGGCCGGAGTGGTTGATGCCGGCGGTACCGGTGTGGTGATTCTGCTCGAGGCGCTGTTGGAAGAGGTAGAGGATAGTCCCGCAACGGCACCCGATGGTGATGTCCAAGAGAGCGCCGTACGCAGCGCAGAAAGCAGCACAGAAGCCAGTGCAGAAAGCACCCCGGCACCTGCTGAAGGGGCAGACCGCGACGTGCACGTTGACATGGCGCATGCGGGGCCGTCGGGTCGGGAGCACTCCCTTGAGGTGCTCTTTGGGTTTCAGGGCGATATTGCGGAGTTGGAAACCGAGCTGCGCCCCTTGGGCGACAGCCTGGTCATCGCTCGGCTATCTGATACGGAAGCCACTGTGCACATTCACTCGCTCGATGCAGGTGCTGTGATTGAGACGGCGTATCGCCTCGGCAAGGTCCAAAACCTGCGCCTTGAAGTGCTCCCGGGTGCCCCAGTGGTGCGAAACCCCGATCGCTTGATTGTGGCCGTGACTCCTCCCGGCTCCCTGACAGAGCTGTATAAGGAAGCAGGCGTGGTCACTGTTGCCCCGGGCGACGAGGTGATCTCGGACATGCTCTCCGTGATTCGGCGTTCGGGCAGCAACGAGATCATCGTGCTGCCGAATGGGCTGCTCAGTAACCGGAATCTCGCTGCCGTGGAGAAAGCAACCCGAGCGCTGGAACAGACGATCACACTGCTTCCTACAGTCCGGTTAGTCTCCGGTATTGCAGCGCTGTCTGTGCACGATCCGAACCAGCCGCTGGCTACCGCCGCGTTTTCCATGTCTGAGGCGGCTGGCGAGATGCGTACGGCAGTGGCTCACCGCGCAAAGAAGGGCGCGCTGACACTCAGCGGCGCGGTTGCCAAGGGTGATGTGGTGGTCACCGCACGTGGGGAGACGCTGCTTATCGCCGAAGACCCGCTCGATGCTGTGAAGCGGGCATGCAAACGCCTGCTCGAACACGGCGGGGAGCAAGTCACGGTGCTGTTTGACCCAGCTGAGCTGTCGGAGGAGGAGCTTCGCACGCTGAACACTGAGCTCGGCGTCCAGGTCATGGTTTATCCTGCAGATGGATTGCAAGCATGTGCGGAGATCGGGGTGGAGTAAATGCTGGGGTTTGAGGACAATCGGCCACTGACTGAGGTTATTCCTGCGAAGCAGGCACGGGCGATTGAGAAACACCTCAACATTTCCACGTGTGGCGAGCTGCTTCGGCACTATCCGCGACGCTACCTGCACTACGGCACCGGTGCTGACCTGACCGGGGTCGAAGCAGGCGATACTATCACCGTGATCGGCGAGGTCGTCGACGCCAACACGTTTTACACCAAAAAGACGCCCAAGCGGCCGATTACCAAGGTGATGATCCACGATGGGCGTACGGAGTTCCAAGCCACCTTCTTCGGCTCCCAATATGCCCAACGGGTGCTGAAGCCGGGTCGGCGCGCGATGCTGACGGGCAAGTTGGATTTCTACCGTAATCAGCCTCAGCTGCAGCACCCTGACTTCGTGCTCATGGACGGTCCTACTGAGGCGACCGGTTCCATGCGTCAGCTGTCTCACTTCGGCGATCTGGAAGAAATGCTGCGTGGCCGCCAGTGGCTTCCCCTGTATCCGGCGTCGAAGCAGGTCAGCACGTGGACGATTATGGGGGCTGTGCATGCGGTGTTGAAATCGCTGCCGCGTATCGACGAGCCCCTTGGCTTCACCCCCATCGGCCTGCTGCCGTTGAATGCTGCTGTGCGTCAGATCCACGAGCCCGGTGCAGAGGGACCTGCGCGCGCAAAGGAGCGCCTGAAGTATGACGAGGCCCTGTCTGTGGCGTTGGCGATGGGTGTGCGACGCATCGACACCTCCGCTCACAGGGCGCCCGAGATGCCCTATGTGAAGGGGGGCGATGAAGACAAGCTGCTGGACGGTCTGCCGTTCCCGCTGACCCGCGGCCAGAAGGAAGTGATCACGGATATCACGGCTGATATGTCCAAGACAGTGCCGATGAGTCGCCTGCTCCAAGGCGAGGTTGGCTCCGGAAAGACGGTGGTGTCGCTGATGGCGATGCTCCAGGCCGTCGATAACGGCGCGCAGGCGGCATTGCTTGCTCCGACGGAAGTTCTCGTGCTGCAACACGCGCGTTCGCTAACGTTCACTCTCATGCGTGCGGGTCTCCCCACCCGAGTGGTTGCGCTGACAGGATCGATGACGGTCGCGCAGCGCCAAGAGGCACTGCTGAAGATTGTTTCCGGGGAGGCCGACATTGTCGTCGGTACGCACGCCCTGCTCCAAGAGGGCGTGGACTTTTTCAACCTGGGGCTTGTCGTTGTCGACGAACAACACCGCTTCGGCGTAGAGCAACGCGACGCCCTGCGTGCCAAAGCGGGGGAGACCACACCGCATTTGCTGGTGATGACGGCAACGCCGATCCCACGCACCATTGCGATCACGGTGTTCGGCGACTTGGAAGTATCCACGCTGCGCGAACTTCCCGGTGGGCGCAAACCGATCCAGTCTGCGGTGGTCCCGGAATTCAAACCGCGCTGGGTGGAGCGCGCTTGGGAGAAGATCCGCGAAGAAGTTGCAGCCGGGCACCAGGCCTACATTGTGTGTCCGCGTATCGACGGCGAAGGCGGCGTACTTGAGGTTGCCGAGCATCTCGCCGCAACGGAGTTTGCGGACCTGACCGTCGGCATCCTGCACGGACGCCTCAAAGGCGACGAGAAAGACAACGTCATGGCGGACTTCGCCAAAGGCGGCATCGACGTGCTGGTGTCCACGACGGTGATCGAGGTCGGCGTGGATGTGCCGAATGCCACGGTGATGGTCGTGCGCGAGTCGGAGCATTTCGGTGTCTCCCAGTTGCACCAGCTGCGCGGCCGAGTTGGGCGTGGCGGCAACCAGTCGCTGTGTCTGTTCCACACGCTCGCGGAGGAAGGCAGCCCCGGCTTCACCCGCGTATCCCAGGTAGCGGCTACAGCGGACGGGTTCGCGCTCGCGGAGCTTGACCTGCTTAACCGCGGCGAAGGTGACGTGCTCGGCACAGGCCAGTCCGGCATCAAAAGTACGCTGCGGTTGATTAACTTGGTGGAGGATTACGACATTGTCAAACGTGCCTACGACGACGCCGCCACGTTGGTGGCAAACCAGCCCGAGTTTGCCCGGGCAGCTACCGCCGGGTTCGTGGCAGAAGACTTCGAATATTTGGACAAGAGTTAGCTGGTTAAAGTTATGGGAATGAACCGCATCATTTCGGGAGAAGCCCGCGGCCGAAAGATCAAAGTGCCGCCGGCAGGAACGCGACCTACATCCGACCGGGCCCGCGAGGGGCTGTTTTCGTCGTTGCAGGTGCGTTTCGGGTTCGTCGATAAGCATGTGCTCGACCTGTTTGCAGGCTCGGGTGCGCTCGGGCTCGAGGCCGCGTCGCGTGGTGCGGCAGAGGTCGTGCTGGTGGAGAGCGACCCTGAGGCAGCGAAAATCATCGAATACAACGCAGGCGTGGTCAAGCACCCCAACGTGCACATCCACCAGATGAAGGCGTCGACCTACGTTGCATCGGCGCCGAAGAAACACTTCGACATGGTGCTGGCAGACCCTCCATACGAACTAGCCGACGAGGCGGTCGCAGAGATGGTCGAGGCCCTCAAACCTGCGCTGGCGGATGGGGCAGTGGTTGTCGTTGAACGCCACCGCGAAAGCCCGGAGACTGCATGGCCTGCGGAGTTCACCCCGACCGGCCAGAAGCTCAAGCGTCGCATCTACGGTATTGCACGTATGGATATGGCGGTCTACGCCGACCCGGAAGCAGAGGACAACTAAATTGACCATCGCAGTCTGCCCTGGCTCGTTCGACCCGATCACGAACGGGCACCTCGACATTGTCACCCGTGCCCTTCGTCATTTCGACGAAGTGATCGTGCTGGTCACTGGCAACCCTACGAAGACGTCGGGGCTGTTTACTATCGACGAGCGCGTCGACCTCATCCGCGAAGCCACCTCACACCTTGAGGGCGTCCGCGTGGATAGCTGGGCGGGCCTATTGGTCGATTACACCACCCAGCACGACATCAGCGCGCTGATTAAGGGCTTGCGCTCCTCGCTCGATTACGAGTACGAACTGCCGATGGCACAGATGAACCGACGCCTGACCGGCGTGGATACCTACTTCCTGCTGACGGATGAGAAGTACGGTTACATCTCCTCGTCCTTGACCAAGGAAGTCGCAAAGTTTGGCGGTGATATCTCTGGGCTCGTGCCAGAGACGGTCCGCGACGCAATCATGGAGAAATACAGTAAGTGATGGTCTTCGTCGCTGTTGCGCTCGCAGTGGTCATGGGGGCGGGGCTGCAACGCATTTCCGGCATGGGACTCGGCTTGATCACAGGCCCTGTGTTGTCGTTGCTCCTTGGACCAGTGGTCGGCATTCTCATGATCAATGTCATCGCCATGGTGAATGCGGTCTTCAACACTTGGGGGATGCGACGCGACATCGACTGGTCAAAGTTCTGGCCGATTGCCGGAGCACTCCTCGTCGGTGTCGTCCCAGGTGTGTGGGTGGTCTCCCGCGTATCGACGAGCGCCCTGCTGATCATCGTCGGCACCCTGCTCATTATCGCCTTGTCCGTGGTGACGCTTGGTAAACGCTACGTCCCCCAGATCGAGGGCGTGGTCCCTGCAGCGACCGCCGGTGCAGTCGGTGGCTTCATGAACACTCTGGCCGGCGTTGCAGGCCCCGCCTTTACCGTTTATGCGCATGCGGCACGTTGGCCACAGCGGGTCTATGCGGCGACCTTGCAGCCGTTGTTCTTCGTTGCCGGTGCGTTATCGTTCGGTGCTAAAGAACTCTCCGGTGCTGCAGATATTTCATCGATTAGCCCGTGGTTGTGGGTGGCGACGTTCGGTGGTCTGATTGTCGGCATCACTGCCGGGAAACGTCTGTCGCCTCGTGTGCCTTCAGCAAAAGCCCACAACATCGCGCTGGGGCTTGCTTTCTTCGGCGGTGCAACCACACTGGTCCGCGGCCTTGCAGGCTTGGTGTAGGGATGAAAAACGGCCGCCCGGATGTGGGCGGCCGTTTCGCGTAAGGGGAGTGCCCGGCTAGAACAGCGTGGAGACGAACGACTTCGTGCGCTCGTGCTGCGGGTTATCCAGCACCTGTTCCGGTGTGCCGTATTCGATGATCTGGCCGCCGTCCATGAACGCCACCTTGTCTGCGACCTCGCGGGCAAACGACAACTCGTGCGTAACCACCAGCATGGTCATGCCATCATCGGCGAGCATGCGCATCACGCGCAGCACTTCGCCAACGAGTTCGGGGTCGAGGGCGGAGGTGGGCTCGTCGAAAAGCATCAGCTTCGGATCCATCGCAACCGCACGAGCAATCGCCACACGCTGCTGCTGGCCACCGGAGAGCTGGATCGGATACGCGTCAGCCTTCGACTCAAGACCGACCATCGCAAGCAGCTCCTTCGCGCGCGCAGTGGCCTCTGCAACCGGCTGGCCCTTGACGTGCACCGGGGCTTCGATGATGTTGTCCAGCACCGTGCGGTGGCCAAACAGGTTGAAGTTTTGGAACACCATGCCAATATCGCGACGCTGCTTGGCGGCGTCCTTCTCACTCATCTCGTAGAGTGCGCCGTCGCGCTCCTTGTAGCCGATCAACTCGCCGTCGACGTACAGACGACCCGCGTTGACCTTTTCCAAGTGGTTCACACAACGCAGCAGCGTGGACTTACCAGAGCCGGACGGGCCGATCAGGCACGTCACCTCGCCGGGGGCGACCTCAAGGTCGATGCCCTTGAGCACGTCGAGGCTGCCGAAGGACTTCCAGACATCTACCGCCTGGATCATAGGAGTTTCCTTGACGGTCATTAGCGCTGTCCCTTCTTCTGCGGTTCTTCGACAATTTCAACGTTGTTCGGAATGGTGCCCTCGGCGTCAGCCAGGCTGGCGAGCTGGCGAGCAGTGAGCTGGCGGGTAGCACCGCGGTCGAAGTAGCGCTCCAGGTAGTGCTGGGCGACCATGAGCAACGACGTGATCACCAGGTACCAGGTCGCAGCCACCAGAAGGAGCGGTACTGGCTGGAACAGGGCGGCGGCGATATCCATCGAGCGGCCGTAAAGCTCAAGCGAGTACGGCACAGCAACGACGAGCGAAGATGTCTTGAGCAAGGAGATGAATTCGTTGCCGGTCGGCGGAATGATGATGCGCATCGCTTGCGGTAACACCGTACGGGTCATCGTCTGCCCCCAGCTCATACCCAACGCCTTGGAGGCCTCAACCTGGCCTTCCGGCACAGCGGAGACACCAGAGCGGACAATCTCTGCCATGTAGGCGGCCTCATTCAAACCAAGGCCAACAACGGCCAGGGTAAACGCAGAAGAGGTAAACGGCTCAAGCGGAATCTGGGCGAAGCCGACGTTGATCGAGTCGTAGATCGCGCCAATCAAGCCCCAGAACATCAACTGGACGTAGACCGGGGTACCACGGAAGATCCACAGGAACACCCACGCCACCGTCTTGAACAC
This sequence comes from Corynebacterium sp. HMSC11D10, assembly GCF_001806995.1. NCBI lineage: Bacteria > Bacillati > Actinomycetota > Actinomycetes > Mycobacteriales > Corynebacteriaceae > Corynebacterium > Corynebacterium sp. HMSC11D10. The sequence goes on along the minus strand of NZ_KV787019.1, from coordinate 62,065 downwards.
CGGGTTCGGGCTCATGCGCATGACGGCCAACAGCACACCGCCGACAACGCCGAGCAGCATCGCCAACACCGTGATTGCAATGGTGTGCAGGGCCGCCATAGCGATGCGGGTATCCAGCAGGTACTGGAAGTAGATGTCCCAGCCGTAAGCCTCGTTTCGGGCCGCGCCGATGACAAACCAGACCACAAGCAGTACAAGAATCACTGCGAGCGTCCACCGTCCAGGGTGGCGCAGCGGTTTCGCCTCGATACGCTCAGGACGCTTGCGTTCGCCCTGAGAGGCGACGTACTGGGAATAGGGGGTGCTCATGCTTAGTGTTCTCCCACTGGTTGTTCGTTAATCAAAGCCTGGTCGAGCAGACCTGTCGAGATATTCCATTGCGCAAGGATGCGCTGGTAATCGCCGGTATCGATGAGGTGCTGCATCGCGGCAGCCATCGCCGGCGCAAGCGCAGAACCCTTCGGCACAGCAATGCCGTACGGCGCGGCGTCAAACATGTCGCCGATCATTTCCATCTTGCCGTCGGAGCGCTCCACAGCCCACGCGGTAACAGGGGAGTCGGCGCTGTAAGCATCGGCGCGCCCGACAAGCGTTGCAAGCGCTGCGTTGTCTGCTGTGTCGAAGGCAAGCACAGTAATCGGGTCCTTGCCCGCTGCTTCGCAGGCTTCTGACTTCGGACGAACGTCGTCGGTCTCCGAAACCGTCGTACGCTGCACCGAGACCGTCAAACCGCACGCATCATTCGGATCCACGTCGGCGCCAGGAGCGGCAGCCCACTGAATACCCGCGTAGAGGAAATTGATGAAGTCGAAGGTCTGGCGGCGTTCCTCGTTATCGGTAAAACCTGAAGCACCGGCGTCGAGGCTGCCACTGGAGACAGCGGGCAGGATCATCGAGAAGTCCATGTCTGCAACATCGAAGTCCATCCCCATGACACCAGCGAGTGCACGGGCAATGTCCATCTCCACACCGATGACCTGCCCGGTGGAGTCTTTGAACTCGAACGGGGCGAACGGTGGGTTCGCGCCGACGTTGAGCACGCCGTCTGCGGCAATTTCTGGCGGCACCATCGCCGCAATCTCAGGTACGGCGTCCGGAACGATCGGCTCCCAGCCGTCCGGATTGCCGCCCTCTGTGTTAGTAACGCAGCCCGCGAGCGGCAGAGCCGCGGCAAGCACAGCGGCGAACAGACGCCGCTTTGCGTGGGGTGGGTAATGCATTGGTCTCCCGCATACGATGAATACTTGCGTAGTCCCGTATATTACGCGCCGAATGCGGGATGATAAAACGCACCGCCCGAGCAGTAGAAACTACTGTGTTGCCATACGAATACCACGCATAGCCAGCTCAATGATCTGGCCAATGACCATCATGCCGAGGACGACCGGGATCCACACGGAAGTACGCTGGCTGGATCCTTCTGAGCTCAGGGCGAAATCGCCGGTGAAAAGCCCTTTGCCCATCTTTGCGGAGCCCTGGGCTTCCATCTTCCACAGCTCAACCGGGTTAGCAGTATCCGGGATGGAAGAGCCCCTTGCCCAAGCTTGGACGACCTCCTTGCCTTCGCCTTCTTCCATGTCGTCGGTCCACTCGGTAAACATCTCGGAGCTAGACACCTTCTTCAGCGGGTTTTTCTCCGGATCGATGTACATCGGATCCTTCTCCGGGTTCGGCTCAAGAGCCTCGATGAGCCCCTTCGGCTTGTCCTTGGAGTCCTTGCCGTCTGTGCTGTCCTTGTTGCTCTCAGCGTCCTTCTTTGCCGAGCTGGTCGCGTCAGACAGCGCAGCAAACGAATCGATGGTGTCCTTCAGCGCGTTGCTCGGGGAGACTGGAGCGTCCTCTTGCGCTGCCCCTTCCTGTGCATGTGCGGGAACCGTCAGCGTGGTCAACATGAGTGCTCCGGCGACAAAGCCGGCGATATAGGTCTGGCGCATGCGCCGTAGTCTAACCAAGCCATCGCCTAATGCCCATGTTGCTCTTCTCTACCTGCGTTAAACTGGCGAAATGACTACCACCATTTTGGGCTGGCTGACGGAAGAATCCATCGAAGACGCCGCAGGTTCAGGAGCATTTAACCGAGGGAAAAAAATCTCCTCCGCAGATGTCACCATCCTTAGCGATACTGAATCTGAAGTTCAGGCCGCAGTCCAAGGGACGTGGACATACCGAACGACATTGTTTGTGCAAGGGGATCGGGTTGGCACTACGTGCGACTGCCCGGTGGGCACGCAATGGTGTAAACACGCGGTGGCAGTCGCACTTGCGCTGCTCATCCCGAACGAGCTCTCGTTCGACGATTCCGCGGTTACCGATTCCTCTGCTACCTCCAACGAGTCGGCTCCAGACGCGGTGGACACCTACGTGGATTCTGCCAGCCCAGATGAACTGCGGCGACTCATTCACCATCTGCGGCAGATTCCAGAGGTCGAGGAGACGCTGGAGGTTAACGCCTTGAAGCAGTCGGGCGATGACAAACAAGTCCGTGAACACGTGAAATCAGCGATCACCGCTGCATCGCGGAAGAGCAGTGGTTTTCGGGATTATTGGCAAAGTATGGAACTCGCACGGCACTGGAGCGATGCCATTGACGTAGTCGAAGCGTACGTTGATGAGCACCGTGGCGTCGCAGTACGGCCCCAAATTGAGCGCGCGATCACGAGGTTGAATGCGGTTTTGCAACGTGCGGATGATTCTTCCGGGATGCTCGGCGACGAACTGCATCGATGCTTCGACCTTCACGTGCGAGCATGTACTGACGGCGTTGAGGACCAACAAAAACTTGCCAAGTGGTTGGTGAAGGAGACACTGGAAGCACCGTTCCTTGAGCCTGACCTGAGGGGCTATGCGGGACTTCTCGACGCTGACGCGGTCGAATCGATCGCCGCAGCCTTTGAGGCGAATCCACCGAAGTACGGGGCCAAGGCGCTCTTCCTCGATGTTGCATTCCTGCGTGGCGACGACGACGAGATCGAATCAATGCTGCTCGAAGGTAGCTCCGTGAAGGACCTCATCGAGTTCTACGAGTCACGCGGCAGGAAAGATGAGGTCAAAGCAGTCCTTTCGACGTGGGATACACCGATCCACTGGAACGAAATCGACTTCTTTGAAAACCGTTTGCGCGCCTACCTGGGCGACAAAGCGTTGTTGGACTACCGGATTGAGAAGTTCAAAGAAAACCCGGGAACAGCGACATTTGACCGCGTGATCCATGGTCCGGGAGTGACCGAGGACGTGATCGACCTAATCCCGGAGGGTATCCCGGGCAGGGACATCATGCTCATGCATGCGGCAATGAGATTCAACGATCCGGAACTGGGCCTATCGGTGGTAGATAGCGACGAGGTGGATGTTCACTCTGCATTTGAATTCGCCCGTTCAGTGCTATCCAGTCACGACCCGGAACGTGCACTGGAAATCATGCTCAGAGAACCTGAGCACATTGTTCGGGCAACTGGCGACAGGCCGTACAAGCAGGCTGCCGCATCGGCGATGCAGATCATCGACTGCTTCCCGGCCGATCCAGTCGTACGTAAGGCAGTGCTGGAAAAGATGGAAGAGTTAGCCATCCGATACAAAAATCGGCCCAAGATGCTCAAGATTTGGCGCAGCAGCGGGCTGATCAGCTAGCCGCGAGCCCCCAAATCGCTCCCGAGTCGTTTTGGCGAATGTTGGAGCGTTTTATGGCGTACCTCAAACTCAACCTTTGGAGGTCATGCCCTAGGAGCGAGGAAACTATTGGACTTCTCGTCGGCATCGGTGCAGTACGGTTGCGTCCCTTAGTGTGGTGTAACGCTTGCTGATGGTGGGCGCTTGAAAATAGTGGGGCGGCCATCGTCAGTAACCTTTCGACTCAACTACCCCCGCGCATGCGGGGAAGACCAGCGACTGTGCCTTCTTGTCCGTGGCTTCGAGGGACCACCCCCGCGCATGAGGGGAAGACTTTTGTCGTGGTGGCTTCCTGATCGGCTGGCTGGGACCACCCCCGCGCATGCGGGGAAGACCGCATGCCCGGAACCGCAGCCGTGCAGCAGCGGGGACCACCCCCGCGTATGCGGGGAAGACCAAAGAATCAATGGTGTGCGCGTCTATTCCAAGGGACCACCCCCGCGTATGCGGGGAAGACTTCGGGCAGTTGTTTGCGGTCGTGCCGGATTGGGGACCACCCCCGCGTATGCGGGGAAGACTCGTCGACGCCGCCGTGGCTGATGTGCTGTGCGGGACCACCCCCGCGTATGCGGGGAAGACCACCTCGGACTGTCGCTCGGCACAGTCCAGGGACGGACCACCCCCGCGTATGCGGGGAAGACCGCACGCTTGAAGACCGCGAGGTCCTTTTCCACGGACCACCCCCGCGTATGCGGGGAAGACGATTTGCAGAACATGCCCGATGGTGCATCCGAGGGACCACCCCCGCGTATGCGGGGAAGACCCGCAAGCGAGGTTACTGCGGTAGTCATACTGGGGACCACCCCCGCGTATGCGGGGAAGACCCCGGACGGCATTAACCCCTGCCAATGGTGGGGGGACCACCCCCGCGTATGCGGGGAAGACAAGCGCGGGTCGTTTTGCAGGATGAGTTCGAAGGGACCACCCCCGCGTATGCGGGGAAGACACCGTGAACGTGTGCAGCCAGTCGGTGGCTGCGGGACCACCCCCGCGTATGCGGGGAAGACCGTGCCCACAATGTCGCCTACCTGCTCGGCACGGGACCACCCCCGCGTATGCGGGGAAGACCGGGTGGAGGTCTTACGCCCGTCGCCACGCACGGGACCACCCCCGCGTATGCGGGGAAGACCTCGGCGGCAAGGCGCGCGTTAATGTCGGCTTGGGACCACCCCCGCGTATGCGGGGAAGACCCAATGCGCCCCCGAGCGGGCCAAATTGACCTGGGACCACCCCCGCGTATGCGGGGAAGACAACGACGGTGTTTTCCGCGGATGCTGCCTTTGGGGACCACCCCCGCGTATGCGGGGAAGACGCTGATGGGTATACGAAGCGCGGGCCTGCGGAGGGACCACCCCCGCGTATGCGGGGAAGACGTTCACCTGTCCGGCCCCAAGCCCGGCAACCCGGGACCACCCCCGCGTATGCGGGGAAGACTGGTACTAAACTTGCGTTACTACTAACGCCGTGGGACCACCCCCGCGTATGCGGGGAAGACCGGTGGGGTAGTCGTACTGCCTTCCGGCGCCCGAGGACCACCCCCGCGTATGCGGGGAAGACTTTTCCGCAGGCCCATTCACACCACCGCCTGGGGGACCACCCCCGCGTATGCGGGGAAGACAACTCACCCGGCTCAATGCGTGCGATCGGCATCGGACCACCCCCGCGTATGCGGGGAAGACGATGTGGACGGTGCCGCGTGGGGTTCGTCCTTGGGACCACCCCCGCGTATGCGGGGAAGACCTGCACATCCTCCGCGTTCGAGGTAACCAACAGGGACCACCCCCGCGTATGCGGGGAAGACACGGGTTTTACCCGCGATGAACTCGACGCACTGGGACCACCCCCGCGTATGCGGGGAAGACCTATATCGAACGTTCGACATGAAACGCAGCACTGGACCACCCCCGCGTATGCGGGGAAGACCTCTGCTTGATGCTGATTGGTGCCACACGCCTGGGACCACCCCCGCGTATGCGGGGAAGACGGTAGCAGTACCCACGCCACATCCAGAACGCTGGGACCACCCCCGCGTATGCGGGGAAGACCGCCGGACACTATCGCGTTCGTGATCGTGGTGCGGGACCACCCCCGCGTATGCGGGGAAGACGCTTCGCGTTCTGGGTGAACTCGAATTCCATGGGGACCACCCCCGCGTATGCGGGGAAGACTCCAAGGGGGAGCCGAAAACCGGCAAGGTGATCGGACCACCCCCGCGTATGCGGGGAAGACTGCCGGTCAACAACCAGTACTCGTAAGGGGGGCGGGACCACCCCCGCGTATGCGGGGAAGACACCTCTAGCAGGCCCGCAAGATTGCGTGGGTAGGGACCACCCCCGCGTATGCGGGGAAGACTCTGGGTTCTGTACCCATTCGATGATCAGCCCGGGACCACCCCCGCGTATGCGGGGAAGACCTCGAATACGTCGCTGACGCGCTGCGTAACCCGGGACCACCCCCGCGTATGCGGGGAAGACGTAGACCGCTACGGGAAACAAGAGGATTACGTGGGACCACCCCCGCGTATGCGGGGAAGACGACGGAACGGAGCGCCCATGATCACGTTCACCGGGACCACCCCCGCGTATGCGGGGAAGACGACCCCTGCCAATTGGTGGGGGTCACCCACCAAGGACCACCCCCGCGTATGCGGGGAAGACGAGCGCGACATCACGCTGGTTGGTCTGGGCGGGGGACCACCCCCGCGTATGCGGGGAAGACACTCGCTGACCTGGAACAATGTCCCGACACTGGCCATTCTAGATACGACTGCTTCAGCGGCTTGGCAGGGTCAGAGGCGCGCTTAAACCGGAACATAACCGTGGCAGTATGGGCATTAAGAACTGTCCATGATGGGCTCCCATACTTTGATTTGGCCAGACTGCCGGGTGGGCTGGTCACGCCACTTGTACGTCGGCAAGGTCGAAATGGGACTCATGACAAAGTCTTGGATCTCTTCCAAGGTCGACCATTCGGTAGGCGCGGTCAGTGTCAATTGCCTATCGCGGACACCGGACCCGTTCTCGTTACCTGGCATGCCGAGTGCAACTATGCCTGCGATTGCCCAGGCCAGATGGTCTTCGGAGTATCGCCGATCCATATCACCAGAGAAGCGATCGTCTGGGTTGACGTCGAGTCCTCCGGTCCCTTTGCCATCCACGAGGCCGATGGTGGGGTCGTAAAGTGATTGTGTCCGTTGGGCTGGGTCGTCGGTGATAATAGCGAAATAAGGACTTCCGTTCCCGTGGAAAATCGGGATTGAGAACAGTTTCGGCTTTTTGTCGTTAGTGGTGGCGTCGAACAAGAAGGGAAGGGCGTCGGGGCATTGCTCGAGGGCTCGACGCCTATGGCTGAGATACCACTTGTTACGTTTCTTCACTCGATCCTTTGCATCACTATCGCACAAAGTGCCATCCGCATTCCTGAAACCGGCCCCGACCTCTAGAGACAAGGCCATCGAGTTATAGAGCTGCATGTCCCAAGAAGGATCAACTGTCGACGACAGTTCCACCTTGCCGTCGACCACCCTGAGCCTCGCTGAGCTATCGCCATTGCGAACGCAAGAAGCGAGCGCTCCGATGCCTACGAGAAGCATCGTGAGGGAATACGGTCGTGGGCCTGTGAGCACGTGCGTCACCGGATACTCAGCGACATCGGCGAGGGAATCGGGGTTGACGTGGATGTTGAGTGACGTCCACGACTCGGCTAGTCCACTGCGTGGGGAGGCCGATGCCGCCCAATCCGCGCTCCGCAGCACCGTTTCGTAAAATGCCAGACCCCAGGGTCCAAATTGTTCCTCGAGAAGACGGTAACGCAGGGAGTTCGTATGCGTCGTGTCATCGTGTGGACTCAAGCGCCGGGCCCAACCGTGGTGAGTCAGGATCAGGTGGCGCACGAGTTCGTCCGCGAAAGAGTCACCACGAACGGCGGTCGCTGAAAGGACTTCGTGACGCCACGTCGTTTGACCGCGATCAAGCAACGACGGCATCACACGACCGACCGGTTTCGCAACGGGTTCAGGCAGATAGTTGCCGAAACTGTGTTGGAATCCGGGGTCAACCTTGCCGGCGTCATGAAAGAGCCCAGCGCGAGAGACTGCTTCAACCATGTCGTCGGGAATACCGGAAAGCGTCGCGTATTGTTCGGCGAGCTGGGAAGTCTGCACGCTGTGGTCGGCAAGCGTGACGCGTTTGGGGGTGCGTCGCGCTGCAGCTGTGGAGTAGCGGACGCCAACGGCACGGCCGCTGAGCACAACGTCGAGGTTCTCAACGTCAACATAGGAGAAGCGCTCCGCTATGCGTTGCAAAATGAGATCGGCTGGTTCGAGACCAAGTTGCTCGGCAAGCATGAAGAGGTCTTGCTCATCGAGAAGCCCGATATCGAAGAAACCACGTCCCTGCTGAACACAGATCTGCATCGATTGGTCTTCCACCGTCGCTTTCAGCTTTGTAGAGAACCCTGTTGCCGGGGAGTAGCCTCCCTCGGACGCAGCGATAACCACCAGCGCATCCGGTTCCACCTGACTGATGGAGTCGGGCTGCACCCATTCTTCGCCAACACGAATACGACAGTTGACGGTGATGCTCTGCGACTTCGGTTTGTCGCCACTCCCCGCCACAGTATCCGCGAACGACGCATCCGATGATTTTCCAGAGAGAAACGCTTGCGCCTGCCCGATCGGAATAGTGATTGTTTCGTCTGGGAAGACTTGCGCTTGGTCAAGTATCTCATCCAGGTTTTCACGCCACGCCAATGTGACACTAGCGCGGTCTGTCGCATCAGGTCCGAACGCCAACGCTTCCCACGGGACCTGTGCCGGAGGCCTGGTCGAAGTCAAACGCGGCAAGTACTCCTCCACCGAACAGGTACGAGGATCAGGTTCCCATGCCTCGGAGGGCACCACGAGCGTGTTTGCGTCTCCGATCAGACCGTCTTCTGCCTGTGCAAAGAGACTGTCACGCGATGCCTGCATCTGCTCGTCCCCATAAATGGATTTCGTGGCATCGTCAGGATTTTCCGGAATCACGACGGTGGACTCTCGCTCCTGACGCAGACCGGTACGATTCACACGCCCAAAGCGCTGCACCAACGCAGGTAGCGACGGCAACTCCGTCACCAATGCCTCTGCATCAATGTCAACACCGACTTCAACAGTCTGCGTTGCGACGATCACCGTGTCCGGAGTGAAATCATCCGGCAGCGCCCGATCAACGGGTCGAACCGTCGAAGTCAGCAACACGACATTGGCAGGGCTACGCTTCAGCTTCGTACGCAATTTCTTCGCCACATCAACGGCCCGCTTTACCGTGTTCACTACGACCAAGATGCCATCGCTGTCTGGGTCTTGGGAGCGTGAATGGAATGCGGCTTCCGCAGCCGCTACCAGCTCGTCTACCGGCTTCGACGTCTCAACTAATCGGACCGGCTTCTTGATCCCCAACCGAGCCTTCGCAGCCGGAGACGGATCCTCGGCAAGAGAACCAATGAAGCAATCAGCTGACCTCAGGCTTTCAGGAATTGTCGCTCCGAGAACAACGGTCGAGCCAACGAGAGGTGAACGCGGGTACTGGCGTTGGAGTTGCTCCACGTCGCGCCACATTTTGACGGCGGCAGGGGCAAGGTGGGGTTCGTCGATAAGAATGAGACGGTCAACACCCGTAAGGCCTGCATGCATGGACAGTGTGCGTGGGGAGACAGAGACGCCTCGGAACAGCGTGCGGGAGGCAAGCTGTGTTACCGTTGCCGTAATGATTTGCGCACCAACCGGAGTGAGCCACTCACGTTCGGGGGCTTTGCCGCCGTGGAGCGACGTGACACGAAGTACCGACCCCTTGTGATCTCGTGGAAGCAGCTGGCGTAGCGCGTCTCGTACCGGCGCAAGCTGCGGCTGTGTCTCGAGTTTGTTCGCGATAATGGCGCCGTGTGCAGCAGCACCATCCACTACCAAGCGACGCTCAACCGTAAGGAAAATGCGCAGCGGAAAATGGCGCGCGCCCACGCCGTGCTCGGCAACATCTTTTGCTAACGCCCAGACGGCAATATCTAACGTCGAGGTCTTGCCGGCACCAGTTGGCGCAGCGACCTGCTCAGGCCAGCTCTTGCGCTCCCACACTTGCTGGGCGAGCTCATCTTGCCACTTGAACGGCGCGAATCCATGCACCGCCTCGTAGAACGAGGCAAATGTTGGGAAAGTGCTCATGATTGGGCCTCTTTCGCTAGATAATCGGGAAGACATACCCCGGTGCCATGCTTGGGGTCCAGCAGAAGCGGTCCGTGGACGACATCCGGGGTACGCAAAACAAGATGCCAAGCGCGCTGCGTGGGCGACGTCGGAACATGCCGTTGCCCGGCGCGAACAGGCGCTGCAGACATCTCAAGGATTTCGGCATCGGGTACCGCGGCAAGAATCTGCTGGGTAGCCACCCACTTGTCCGGGTGGCCTATGAGCGGAACCGCTGTCATCCATACCTGCGCTGGGCGGAGCCAATAGCTTGGCTGCAGCGTGATCGCCCCGGTATTCTCACCGAGCACCTCAGTATCGAATGACGGGTCAAGGACCACTCCGCCAGTGGTAACGACGCCTAGACCTACCGCGGAACCATCCAGGTAACGGTTGCCTGAACGAGTCAGAGGGAATGCTGCAACGCCGCCTTCACCACGGACTGACTTCGCGTACTTGAGCGCCTGCTCGAGGGGAAGTGGGCGCCGAAAAGCGAGGGGAACGAGCACACTGTCGCTGTTCGGAACCACTGCGGCGGGAGCATACGAAGCTGTCCGCACGCGGTGATCCACGGGAATGGTGACCCGTGCATCCTCACCAAACGTGGATGCGTAACGATCATCAAGCCAGCTCAGGAACCCCGGCGAGAGCACGCGGAGTTGCTTACCTCCCCGTGGCATCGGCGAGTAGAACTCATGCGAGTGCGCACACTGGCGGATCAAATCAGCCTTGGAGGTGCGATCGGCGCGGATCACCACCAGGTCAGACTCGCGGCCGAAATACCCGACGTCGCTGGCGAGCTGCTGCGCCAGCGTAAGCTGCTCATCGTTGAGGACGAGCTCCTCCCAGACGAAGTACAAGTCCCCCGTGACCACAAAATGCCCACTGGAGCGCTTGCGAATCTTTCCACCGCGCTGCCCCATGATTCGCTGCGGACCTGCAAACACAGTTTGATTAGCCTTCTTACCGCCCGGGGTTGCGGTAATCGGCTGCATATACGTTTCTCCTGAGCCTCCTGCATACGCGGGCGGGACGACGATGAGCGGATCCGCCGCAGCGCATATCTCACTCAAAATTGCACGGGCATCATCGACCTGCGGTGAGCGATGCGCCGCAGCAAGCAGCGCTGCGACCAACCTCGCTGGCGACGGCGGGAACACGACATGATCCTCGTGGTGCCCCGAGTACATCCCCGCGACAAATTGAACGGAAAAAGTCAGCGCCACTACTTCTTGCCTTTCTCAGACTTCGAAGCTTTGGACTCGTTTAGGATAGTCGCCGCTCGTGCAGCCAAAATGGCTTCCGGGTACTCGGTATAGATCCGCTCTGCGAAGCGCAGCTCCTCAGGCAGTCGGTCATATGCTGCTTGGAAACCAGCGATCGCTGCGTCCAAGTCAACGTCCCAATCCTCAGCAGTACCAGTAGCGGTGATGCGCTTGAATCCTGATGTCGATTGCGCCGTGACCAGATCACACCCTGAGCGGAGGAAGTTGTCATCCTGCGTAATAAGCAGCCCAAAGATTCCCAGCCAGGCAAGCACATCAGCAATCAGATGCGACGCTTCGCGGTTACCTGGCACCTTAAGGTGCCGCAGGTTGGTCAACGATACAGACGACTGGCGCAGAATAGAACCGCACGAAAAGGCCTTTGTCGTCGGTGCGTTTGGTACAGGACCGAGACCGAACTCCGATGGGGACCGTTTGCCGCCCTCACGCAGCTCCAGTGTCTTTTCATCCAGTTGTAACTTAGCCTCGGACGCGATGCCGCCAAGTACGTCGCCTTTCGTCGCGCCATACGCAATATCGTGCGCGTCGTAGCCCGTCATCACGGAAGAGAGCGAACGCGCCAGCTTGTGACGCCGCGGAGCGACCGAAGACAGCCAGAATCCGAACAGCGCGGAGTTAGGGAAGTAGCGGAACAGCAAGTCCGCACGATCGGCCGAGGCGTTTGTGATGATCTTGTAGACCTCACTATCGCGGTCTGCCCAGATCTGCTTGCCATCAACCTCGCTGTGTCTGATGTACGCATCCGCATGGCGGTGGGAGGTCATCCACGTACTCGCCTCAGCCTGGCGGAGGTCATCGCGCAGCATTTCTGCGAGGAACTTCGCATCATACGGTGCTGGCTCCTTCCACTTCTTCAGCGCATTCGTTGCCACCTTAAGTAGCTTCTCGTCGCTAGTCTTTTCGTGATCCAAGAAGATGCCCGGCAGTTTTGCCCCCAGGAGATCTTCATTTTCGATGATCGCCGTTTCAATCTGCGTTGCCTCAGCGCCTTGCGAATTCACGACGACCGACGGGCGAAGTACGAGCGCACCAGAATCAGGATCCTTTGCGAACTCGCGATAGTCCGATTCAGGAGTAGGCACCGGTTGCGCCTCAGAACGAGCAAACACAGAGCCATCAGAGTTGGCGATGTAGGTCGGCGGTGCGATCGGTGCACCGCGGCCAGCGGTGGGCACCATGTCCCCGACATATGTGATCGCGGCGTAGTTCTTTGAGAGGGAATCATGAGACATAGGAGATAGTCCTTTCAGATAGTTCAAGTGGAGTTATGCAAGTGGTGAGAGCCGCAAAAGGCCGCAGCCAAAGTTTTTCGACCTACCGAAGCCCTCGCGATACGCCTTGAGCGCTAGATCAGGGTCCGCGACTGTGACTTCAGCGGCAATATCTGCAACCGGCACCGTACGTTTCCTGATCGGCAGCCGGTACGAGCGTGCAGCATCAAGACTGGCGACCGAGAAGCCAGCCCGCTCGAGCTTTTCCACCAACCATTGCTCAAGCTTTTCGTTCGGCACGGGGACACGTTTGCCGTGGATCGCAGGCCGATTCGGAAGGTTCCAGATTTCCTCCGGCACCCACGTAGCAGGGGTGTACGTGGTTTCAACCGTTGTCTGGAGAAGATAGCGTTTTCCAGCCTGCGGTTCGGTGTGTTCTGCGTCCGCCACCGATATATCCGCTGCCTGTCTCAACGGGATGCAAGAACTGACGAGCATCTCAGTTGGTTTCGCCATCGTCCACAGCAGGTGTGCGGACTGTCGTGGGGATTGGTGATCAAGCACTCCGTCAGGGAGCAGCGCCATCAAAAGGCGGTGGCCAGCGCCGTGGTCTGTCGCGATTTTATTGGCTACTCTCGACGGCAACATGAGCATATACCGCGCGTATGTAGGGTTTTCATTTGTCATAGACCCCAATATAAAAGACGGTCCGGACATTACTGGCGGGCTGTGGAACTCTTGTTCGAACATAGGGGTGAAGAAATCATGAAACTTAGACACTTCCTAGCCTAAGACTTCACGGAACCCATCCTCCAGAGGGCTGCAGCAGATGCTTCTGAGCTAAAATTAGTTTCTTTTGCCACGCTGTTTGAGCGTTGAAACAACTCCAGGACTTCCTGCTCACTAACCTTGAGCGCTATCAGAAGATGAATCGTAACTACTGCGACCGCGGGTTGCGTCCCTTAGTGTGGTGTAACGCTTGCTGATGGTAGGCCCTTGAAAATAGTGGGGCGGCCATCGTCAGTAACTTTTCGACTCAACTACCACATCTCCCCGAAAGACACGTAACGATGACCGCTGCTCCGCATTCTATCG
>NZ_KV787019.1:1196-48570 GCF_001806995.1 Corynebacterium sp. HMSC11D10 | reverse complement strand
AACGATGACCGCTGCTCCGCATTCTATCGACCCTTAAACCTATCTGGATGATTTGCTGGCCGAAGCGTCACCGGATTTGATGCGGCAGTGAAGCGTCCTGGGTTTGGTTCCGATCGTTTCTAGAGAAAGATTGGGATCATGCCAAGGAAGTACAGTGATGAGTTCAAGGCCAAGGCGGTGCGTCTGGCTGGGGAACTTGTTGAGCTTGAAGGGTGCTCGAAGTGAGGTGCGGCGGTTGAGGTCGGTGACAAGCTCGGCGTCTCCGCGCACACGCTTAATAATTGGTTGAAGCCTTCAGGGCCGTCACACGGCGTCGAGGTCAGCTCCGGCGAGTTAGTAGACGATGAACTGAAGCGTCTGCGGCGGGAGAATAAAGAGCTGCGCAGGGCGAACGAGATTTTAAAGACCGCGTCGGCTTTTGTCGCTTAACCCTCCAAAAACAAAAATCTCGAGACAGCGTAGGAACGATGTCTCGAGACAACACATTGTGCCCCGGGTGATGTCTGGTTCCGTGACATCGTTCCGCATGTCTCATGAGATCGTTCCGGTGTCGAGAGCCATTATGTCTCGTCACATCGTTCCGGTGAGAAGCGAGGTGTCCGACAACACACCACAGTTGCCCCACACACGCTGAAACTGATGTCTCGCGACATCGTTCCTCCATGCTGAAGCCATGGAGAAACCAACGCCAAAAATCATCATCGAAATCATGCTCGCCACCGGCATGACCCAAGCCGAAGCAGCCCAACACTTCGGCGTAACAACGCGTTGGATCCGAACACTTCAAAAGCGCTACAACGAAGGCGGCCTGGAGGCACTAACCCCCAAATCAAAACGTCCCCACACAAACCCACGCGCCACTGCCCCCGAAGTAGTCGACCGCATCCTGCAACTACGCAACGAACTAACCAACCGCGGCACCGACGCAGGAGCCCACACCATCCGCTGGCACCTCGAACAAGAAGACACAACCCCGCTGCCAGCAGCAGCAACAATCCACCGCATCCTCAAAAACAACGGACACGTCACACCCCAACCACAAAAACGTCCCCGCAGCTCATGGATACGATTCCAAGCAGACCAACCCAACGAAACATGGCAAATGGACTACAGCGATTGGACCATCGCCGGCCACCAACGCGTCGTCATCCTCACCATCCTCGACGACCACTCCCGCTACGTCCTACGATGCCAAGCCTTTACCAGCGCAACCGTCACCCACGTCATCGAAGCCTTCACCCACACAGCCGCCACCCACGGCTACCCACCATCAACCCTGACCGACAACGGACGCGCCTTCACCACCAGCCACGACCGCACCAACCCAGCACGCAACGGCTTCGAACAACTCCTCCTCGACCTTGGCATCGAACAGAAAACCTGGGACACTTCAGTACAACACCGAACGCATCCAACAACGACTCAAGGGCCTGACCCCGATGCATTATCGGAATCAGACCCTTGAAGCCCTAACCACCTAGAATTAAACCAGTCCAACTTTCGGGGGCCAGTTCATCGCCGTGGCGGTGGTTTTGACGTGTTGAAGCTGTGTTCCGTCGGTGCTCCAATTAGCCTTTCGGCGAGATAGAGTGCTCTCAGGACTTAGCGGGGGTAACCGAATACCAGGTCACTGCTGCATAAACAGCAAAAGCGAAGACCAAAACTAGCGGAACGAATGCCCCTATAGCAATGCAGACCGCAAGCAGGCCGACGGCCTTAAGGCCGCCTTTCGGCTCCGACGATGACCCAATTAGTAGTGCTGTTGGAATGGTAGCGACGAAGAGAAGAGCTACCAACAGAAGCGGAGGAGCTTCTTTTACATACCCCGCAAGCAAAGTCCCGACGCCCGCGCAAATCCACAGGAATTTTCGTAGGCTCATAGAACGGCTCCTCTAATTACTCGTTAGGTGCAATCGCGACAGGAGCGATATTCGCACCAAGGATCGCCGCGGCGAGGCTAAATGCGCCGACTTTCTTGAGGGCGGTGGCGATCATTTGCTAGTTATTCATAATGACTTGAACGAGCTTAGCCTGCTGGGCTCCGGGAATGCAGCCAGTGAGCACACCTGCGAGAGCCCACACAGCACTGTTCGGGTCCTCCCACGATTTTGTAAAGACTGCGCCCCCGATCCCTACCGCGCATCCGATCGCAGCCACGATGACGAGCGGTGCAACCCTCGGAGCTGGTCCGTCGTTGCGCTCAAGCGATTGGAGTTCGGCATCCAGTTCATCCGCCGGTAGGCTAGAAAGGTATTCAAGCTCAGAATCCAGCTGCTCATGGATCTCTTCGGTTTCAGTTTCGGAGGCACCAGAAAAATTTGGTTGCGAGAGGGTTTCGGAGGCTGGTTTGGCGGCTCTTGCAGCGGTGATTTCGGGCGTCGCTGCGTGGGCTGGTTGCATGGCCGCCACTGGCATGGCCACGACAAGACAGAGTGCGAGTAGTCACTTGTACATTGCGGTTTCCCTTCAATCTGGGCGTATTGGCATGGTGTTGGAATACACCTGACATCAAGATAAAGCCCGATGTCTAGTATTTCAGCGCGACTGCTACTCGAAGCACTTTCGTTCACACCTAGATGGGGGCGGGATGTGAACCAATCCCCCCGCCGCTGGTATCGCCCTGGCGGGGGTTGCGTCGTTCTTCACCTACAGCCGCGCGACCACCGCCTCCGCCACCGCGGCGTGACCCACGCTGGTCGGGTGCACCGGGACTGCTTCATCCCCCGTCACCGGCCCCAGCGCAGAGACCCGCCGCGAGCCCGCAGGTGCGCACACGCCGAGCCCGTCGTCCGGCGGGGCCCCTCCGCCGCGGCGGAAATTTGTCAGTTCGTGGCCGGTGAAATTTGTCCTCGGCGAAGGCGAGCGGGGCGGCATTGCTTTCTCCACGCCGCCCGAGGTCACGCTCGATCGCTGGCGGAAAGCACTGCCCGTACTGGAAACGATGCTCGGCGTTGCAGACCTCGATGTCAGCCGCAGCGCGCCCGGCGAGGTCGTGCTGTGGCTACCCCGCGAGATCCGCGTCCGCTTTTGCTACTTAACCCCGTTATACGCTCGGGGAAGTGCTTTATACCAGTAGGTTGCGTCACTTCTTGCTGAAAATAAGAGTGGAGGGGGTTCCGGTGACAGTTTTCCGAACTCTTTCGGAAAAGTTTCCCGAAAACCCTCTCCCGAGATGGTGCCCCAGGTGAGACTCGAACTCACACTGGACGGGTTTTGAATCCGTTGCCTCTGCCAATTGGGCTACTGGGGCGACGCGCGAAAGTGTATCGCAGTTCACCCCGATGTGTGAAATCGCAGGTTGATTAGGTGCGGAAGGTCGTGTCGTGGCGCCCGCTAGACTGGCTGACCGTGACTACAACATCGGAAAAATCCAAGCGTTTGCTGTTGATCGACGGCCACTCGATGGCCTTCCGCGCGTTCTATGCGTTGCCTGCGGAGAACTTCTCCACGTCGGGTGGGCAGCACACGAATGCGGTGTACGGATTCTTGTCCATGTTTGCCAATATTCTTTCCGACGAAAAGCCGACGCACGCTGCCGTCGCGTTCGACGTGGGCCGAAAGACGTTCCGTACGGAGCGTTTCCCGGAGTACAAGGCGCAGCGTGAGGCTACTCCACCTGAGTTTAAAGGCCAGGTTCCGCTGATTGAGGACGTGCTGGGGGATCTCGGCATTGTGACGTTGAGCAAGGAGAACTTTGAGGCGGACGATATCGTCGCCACGCTTGTGACCCAGGCTCGTGCAGATGGTGACTACGAGATTGTTCTGGTCAGTGGTGATCGCGACTACATCCAGCTTGTCGACGACACTACGACCCTCCTGTACCCAATGCGTGGCGTGTCTACGATGACGCGCTTTAACCCGGCGGAGGTGGAGAAGAAATATGGCCTGACGGCTGAGCAGTACCCGGACTTCGCGGCCCTGCGTGGCGACCCGTCAGACAACCTGCCGAATGTGCCGAAAGTGGGGGAGAAGACCGCCACCAAGTGGATTACGCAGTACGGCACGCTCGAGGGGCTTATCGAGCATGCGGATGAGTTGAAGGGGCAAGCAGCCAACAACTTCCGCGAACGCATTGACCAGGTGCGATTGAACCGTGAACTCACCGCAATGGTCACCGATGTGGAACTGCCCGTGGCGCCGGGTGATCTCGAACTCAAGCCAGCCGATGTCGCCCAGGTTGCGGCGCGTTTCGACGACCTCGAGTTCGGCGTGAATCTGCGCGAACGCGTGCTCGCCGCGGTACCGACCGATGGCAGCGCACCCGAACCTGAGACGGTGGAGCTGGCTGACGTGACGGTTGATAACGAGTCTCTGGACACCTGGCTGAAGTCTCATGAAGGTCAAGGCCTTGCCCTGTACCTTTCCGGTACGGCGACGCCTGGATCGGGTGATCTGACGGCGCTGGCTATCGTCGATAAGCAGCGCCACGGCATTGCGAAACTTGCCGCCGATCTGTCGGCTGATGAAGACAAGGCGCTGAAGACCTGGCTCGAGTCGGATGACCCGAAGTTCCTGCACGAAGCCAAGGCTGCCTATCACATGCTGCGTGGCCGCGGCATCGAGCTGCAGGGGATTGCGCACGATACTGCGATCGCTGCCTATCTGTTGCGTCCCGGCCAGCGCACGTATGCGCTCGAGGATGTGTACCAGCGTCACCTGCAGCGCCAGCTCAGCACCAGCTCTGATCAGCTGAGCTTGCTGGATGATTCGGGCGACGTGGATGCGGCTGCGGCGATTCTGGAGCTTGCCGCAGAGTTGTCCAAGGACCTGCGCGAGATCAACTCCTACGAGTTGTACGCGAACCTCGAACTGCCACTGGTCACGGTGCTCGCGGAAATGGAGCACATTGGCATCGCCGTTGATCTGGACGTTCTGGAGGGGCTGCGCAAGGACCTGACGCACAAGGTTGAGCAGGTCGAAGAGCAGGCGCGTCAGCTGGTCGACGAGCCGGACCTGAACCTATCTAGCCCGAAGCAGCTCTCTGTCGTGCTCTTTGACAAGCTTGCGCTGCCGAAGACGAAGAAGACGAAAACGGGTTACTCGACTGCTGCGGCGGAGATTGAAGCGCTCGCAGAGAAGAATCCGCACCCGTTCCTTGATTATCTGCTTGCGCACCGTGAGCACCAGAAGATGAAGTCCACGGTGGAAGGCTTGATTAAGACGGTGCAGCCGGATGGCCGGATCCACACCACGTTTAATCAGACTGTGGCCTCGACGGGGCGTCTCAGCTCGGCGGAGCCGAACCTGCAGAACATTCCGGTGCGTACTGAGGCCGGGCGCAAGATCCGCTCTGCATTTGTAGTTGGCGAGGGCTACGAATGCCTGCTTACCGCCGACTACTCGCAGATTGAGATGCGTGTGATGGCGCACCTCAGCCAAGACGAGGGCCTGATCGAGGCGTACCGGGCTGGGGAGGACCTGCACAACTTCGTTGGCTCCCGCGTGTTTGATGTTCCGATCGATCAGGTCACGCCAGAGCTACGTCGCCGGGTCAAGGCAATGTCCTACGGCCTCGTCTACGGCTTGTCTGCCTACGGCCTGTCGCAACAGTTGTCGATCTCTGCCGGTGAGGCGAAGGGCATTATGGAGAACTACTTCGAACGATTCGGCGGGGTAAAGCGCTACCTTGATGAGGTCGTCGAGCAGGCGCGTCGCGACGGCTACACCTCGACGGTGTTCGGTCGCCGCCGCTACTTGCCGGAACTCACAAGTGACAACCGAATCGCGCGGGAGAACGCCGAGCGTGCGGCGCTGAACGCCCCGATCCAGGGCACTGCTGCGGACATCATCAAGGTTGCGATGCTTCGTGTCGACGACGCCTTGCGCGACTACGCATCACGTGTCCTCCTGCAGGTGCACGATGAGTTGGTGCTCGAGGTTGCCCCGGGCGAGCTAGACGCCGTCCAAGCGATCGTGGAGCGCGAAATGGACAAGGCAATCGAACTCCTCGTCCCGCTAGAGGTGTCTGCAGGTACTGGCGCAAACTGGGAAGAGGCGGCGCACTAGCCGCGAGTACGTTTCGGGAAAGCACGAGGCGGGCATCACGTGAAGCACGCAAACTTCATCTGATGCCCGCCTCGAGTACGGCGTCCCCAGTTACCGTATCCCCCGACGTGGCCCAACCCCCCAGGCCATTTCCTCTTTCTATTTTGTTACCACCTAGCGGCGGGGTTCTCGATTAGGTACCGAGCCTCAGGCAGTGCTTAGATTTCACTCTGTTCTGGGGCTATTCCTCAAGAACCAGGTAAAACCTTAATTGCTACTGAGCGGGCGCACAAGCAATACACAGTAACTGTTAAGCATGTGACGGAATGTCTAATAAGCCGCAGCTTATGTGGACAGGTGAACGGCTTTTTGGATCCTTTAGTTACGTGGGGGTAAGTGCCAAAATTCTACCCCCGACACCTACCCCCGCTGGGGTGTTAGCGAGACCTGATTGGCCTACACGTCACTGACGGTTTTCTCGTCGGAGGCATCCTCGACGGCGTCTTCAACTGCTTCTTTAAATTCATCCTCCTCGAGATTGGAGTCTTCAGCGAGATCTTCAATCTCGTCCGAGGTGTCGTCGTCAAGCGCGGCCTCAACAGCTTGAGCGCGGCGCTCGCCTTCTTCTTTCAGGCGGGTGCGGTGGCGGAAGTAGACGACGGTCATCACTGTCATCACGAACAGGCCGAGGTAGCCCAGGATCGGGTACAGGTTGGAAACGAGCGGCTGGAAGCCGGCGAAGGAAAGGCCAAAACCGACAATGCAGGCGATGGCATAGACCGGGTAGAAGCGCTCTGGGTTCTTTCTGGTGAGTCGCTTTGCCAGCGCGTAGAACATGCCCAAACAGGTGTTGAACACCATGAGGAAGATCACCCAGGTCATGATGAAGCCCAGGACTGGGTGGACGTTATCCAGCACGGTCAAAAGTGGCATGTCGTGGCCGTTTACTGCCTCGACCTGCATGAGCAGCGCGGCTACAAGAAGGGCAAGAAGTGCCACGTAAATGAGTCCACCAAGGACTCCGCCAATCCGCGTGCTCTTAGTGTCAAACTCATCACCGGCCATCACGATCGCCATCGAGACACCGCATAGGGCGTTTAGTCCCGTGTGGTTGAGTGCACCCAAGAACCAGTACGGGGTGCCGTCAGCGCGGTTTACTTCGTTGCGCGCAAAGTTATCCACCTCAGACCAGTCGACGCTGATCTGGGTGAACGAATAGATCGCGCCGATGAGCACAAAGATCACCAGCAGGGGAGTTGCCCAAGCGATGACAGAGGCGACGCGGTCAACGTCGAATCGGCCGACGATAAGCATCAGTGCAAGCATGAGTACCGCGCCCACCCAAATCTGCCAGTCGAATGCTTGGTTCAGGTTCGAGCCTGCGCCAGCAAACATGACGAAGCCAACGGAGAACATGCAGATAACCGCAGACCAGTCCATGAGGAACGCGGCAGGCTTCGATGCCACCTTGTAGAAGACTTCATTGTGTTCGTCGGCGAGGAAATACGACCCGAATGTGACAAACGCGGTGGCGGCTAGCAGCATGGTCACGCCAGCAACGATTACACCCCAAAAGCCCTGGGTGCCGTAGGCGACGAAGTATTGGAGTGCTTCCATGCCGGAGGCAAAACCCGCTCCGACGACGATGCCGACGAACGATGCTGCGACGGCAAGGCTGCGTTTCCACATAGGGTGAACACACTTTCTGAGTTGTAGAGTTATGGACTTACGTCATGGTAGTCCCTTGCTTATAAACTGCGTTGCAGTGCCCGGGATCCAGATCATTTGCTCTAGCTGCGGAAAGTGTCTACACTCGTGCGGGCGTGTCTACGCGCGAGCTTGGCGTCCATCGTAATAGGAGGGTGTGGCGACCAGCCCGCTGCGAGATCAGCACTCGCGAGCGTTTCGGCGCTTACGCTGCTGAGAGAGACGCTTCTGTCCAATCACGATCTCCTATTTTTTCGGAGCACATACTACTTATGCGCACTACCAACGCACCCCAGGTTGCCATCAACGACATCGGTGGCCCTGAGGAATTCCTCGCCGCAGTCGACGAGACCATCAAGTACTTCAACGACGGTGACATCGTCACCGGCACCGTGGTCAAGGTTGACCACGACGAGGTCCTGCTCGACATCGGCTACAAGACCGAGGGCATCATCCTCACCCGCGAGCTCTCCATCAAGCACGACGTTGACCCGGAGGACGTGGTCGAGGTCGGCGATGAGATCGACGCGCTTGTCCTGACCAAGGAGGACAAGGAAGGCCGCCTGATGCTGTCCAAGAAGCGTGCTCAGTACGAGCGTGCTTGGGGCACCATCGAGGAGCTGCAGGCCAACGACCAGCCGGTTACCGGTACCGTCATCGAGGTCGTCAAGGGCGGCCTCATCCTCGACATCGGCCTGCGCGGCTTCCTGCCGGCATCGCTGGTCGAAATGCGTCGTGTTCGCGACCTGGATCCGTACATCGGCCAGGAGCTCGAGGCGAAGATCATCGAGCTGGACAAGCACCGCAACAACGTGGTCCTGTCCCGCCGCGCTTACCTGGAGGAGACCCAGTCTGCGGTCCGCTCCGACTTCCTGCACCAGCTGCAGAAGGGCCAGGTCCGCAAGGGCGTTGTGTCCTCCATCGTCAACTTCGGTGCATTCGTTGACCTTGGCGGCGTTGACGGCCTCGTCCACGTCTCCGAGCTGTCCTGGAAGCACATCGACCACCCGTCTGAGGTTGTCGCTGTTGGCGACGAGGTCACTGTCGAGGTGCTCGACGTCGATCTCGACCGCGAGCGCGTCTCCCTGTCACTGAAGGCGACCCAGGAAGATCCGTGGCGCGTCTTCGCCCGCACCCACGCTGTGGGCCAGATCGTCCCGGGCAAGGTCACCAAGCTGGTTCCGTTCGGTGCGTTTGTCCGCGTCGAAGAGGGCATCGAGGGCCTCGTCCACATCTCCGAGCTGGCTCAGCGCCACGTCGAGGTTCCGGACCAGGTTGTCAACGTCAACGAAGAGGTCATGGTCAAGGTCATCGACATCGACCTGGACCGTCGTCGTATCTCCCTGTCGCTCAAGCAGGCTGACGAGGACTTCGTCGAAGAGTTCGATCCGTCCCGCTACGGCATGGCCGACTCCTACGACGAGCAGGGCAACTACATCTTCCCGGAGGGCTTCGACCCGGAGACCAACGAGTGGATGGAAGGCTACGACGAGGCTCGCCAGCAGTGGGAGGCTCGTTACGCCGAGGCAGAGCGTCGCCACCAGGCACACGCTGCCCAGATCGAGCGTCACCGCGCCGCTGCAGCCGAGGCTGCAGAGCAGGCTGGCGATCAGGCCAATTACTCCTCTGAGTCTGCAGCTGCAGCTCCGGCAGCTGACCAGGCTGAGGAGAACATCGGCTCGCTGGCTTCCGACGAGCAGCTCGCTGCTCTGCGCGACAAGCTTGCTGGCAACTAATCCACGACGAGTTCGTGCTTAGGGATTGCCTTTAAGCAATCAGCGTCAGCGCCCCGCATCACCGTCATGGTGGGCGGGGCGCTTTGCTATCTTCACATGCATGAAGAAAGCTGGACTCACGGGCGGAATCGGCAGCGGCAAATCCACAGTCGCACGAATGCTGGCAGACGAAGGCTTCCCAGTAGTGGACGCCGACCAGATCGCACGAGAGATCATGGAACCAGGCTCACCGGTGCTCGCACAGGTCGCGGAGGTTTTTGGCGAGGACCTTATCGACGACACCGGCGCCTTAAACCGCGCAGAGCTGGCGAAACGCGCTTTCTCTTCGACGGAGCAAACGGAGAAATTGAACGCTTTAACGCACCCGGCCATCCGCGCTGAATCCAACCGGCGATTCGATGAGGCAGAGAAGGCAGGCGCTCGCGCGGTGATTTACGACATGCCGTTGCTTGTGGATCTCGGCCTACACCACGACATGGACATGACGGTCGTCGTCGATGTTGATGTGGACGAGCGGGTACGCAGGCTCGTCGACAAGCGGGGGCTCACTGAAGCGGACGCGCGGGCGCGCATCGCGCAGCAGGTTGACGACGACACCCGACGGGCGGCAGCCGACATCGTTGTGGATAACAACGGGCCGCTCGAGGCACTTGCAGCACAGGTAGAAAAGGTCGTACGGATGATTGACGCGTGAGTTTCTCACTGGAAATACCGCGGAAATTCACTCTATGGCAATCATTGATTTACCTACGCCTTTTAGCGTGACGCGGTATGGGAACTTGGGATACAGGGCCGTTTGATAACGCCCCCGCAATCGAAGCGGTTGACGCAGTGGTCAACGGCACATTCGACATTGCCCAATTCCGTTTCGATTGTGGGCTTGGGTCGCTGGGAACTGATGAGGCTGCATCCGTCATCGCGCTTGCTGCCATGCTTAACGGACATCTCCCCGAGCGACATAGTGGTGCCGGCGTCGATTCGCCGTTCACATTCGACGATCGGCAGTGGATCAGACGGCGCGCCCGTTCGATTCTTCGACCA
The DNA here is from genome assembly GCF_001806995.1 of Corynebacterium sp. HMSC11D10. Classification (NCBI taxonomy): domain Bacteria; kingdom Bacillati; phylum Actinomycetota; class Actinomycetes; order Mycobacteriales; family Corynebacteriaceae; genus Corynebacterium; species Corynebacterium sp. HMSC11D10. The sequence goes on along the minus strand of NZ_KV787019.1, from coordinate 38,101 downwards.
GGTGGCTCGGAGCTCTACTCCATGTGGGAGGACGCAGGCGAACTTGACCAGTGGCTTGCCGAAGTGCGAAAGTACGCCGTCTGACTGTCCTTACTCAGCGTTTGTGCTCAACGTAGCGCAGAACTGCCAGAGCAACTCGCCGGCCTTTGTCAGGTTGGCCAGGAACTCTTCCGGCTGTTCGGCAGTCGCTGCGTTCCAGGAGACGCAATACTCCGTATCGTCGTGCAGCGGGGTATACGCGATGCCGAACCCTTCTGGCAATGCCGGTGCGAAGCAGTAGCGAACGATCTGAGCTGCGCCGCCGATCGAGGTCGTGGATAAGAAATCGCGACGAGCAGCGGTTACACGCGTGTCGTTGAAGAATGCGTGAGTGTCGTCGATAGTCGCCATCATCTGGATATGTCGGTCGAAGCCGTTGCCAGACTTGCACCGCTTCACCCATGCCCGATGCGCGTTGATGGCGTCCTCGAGGCCAGCCTGTTCAGCCGTACCCTCCACAAGCGCTCGCGCAAAAGCAGCAGCCTCGGGTGTGGCGGCGCGCAAGCACTCCGTGCGTCCGGCACGGAACTCACGCATGTCAACGGCCTCATATGCCGCGCGTACTCGACCGTAGGTCAGTTGCTGCGCGATAGTCATCATTAACTGCGCTGAAGCATCGCGGCTGAACTTCAACGGCAGGTCCGCAGGCTGGTCAAACGGCACGTGCACGATGCGGGTACGCAATTTCTCCGCCGCGCCCGCAACCTCGGCAACGCTCTTCTCGATGCGCGTGGTGAGCGCGTTATCGAGATCCCAGCGCAGTTCCTGCGGCTTTGCGACGAAATCTGCGCCGACACCGATCTCCGCTTCTTGCATGCGCGTGATCGCGGTAACGAGGGTTCCGCCGTCCTGGCACGAGTGCTCAACGTGCACTGCACTCCAGGGATCTGTCAGGCTGAACTGGTAGCTCAGCGGCTTGTACGTCCATGCACCACGGGGGAGGAAGGTCAGTTCGTTGATCCGCTCCTCGTCGGAAGCGTGTGTGGTTACTCCGTAGTCGATCAGGTCGACGGTGAAGAGGAACTCCTGCAGACGTTTGTACACATCGCCGTTGTCGCCCTGTGCCAACATGTCCGGCAGTACTTCTGCAAGCGTTTCGGAGCCGAGCAGCGATGCCGCGTTGAAGTCCACGCTCTGCTTGCGCGGGGCGTCCAGAACCGTCTCAAGCGCGTTTCGCAGGTTCGGAGCTGCAATCGGCTCGCCAGCCTCGTCGGTCACGGGTACTGCGTAAAGGTGCCCATCGACAAACACGCCGATCTCGCGGTTGGCAGTGCCTGCGGTGGCGACGATGATCTCATCCTCACCGGCACTCGGGTGGCGCAGCCCTCCGCCAAAGACAAACCACTGGTCTTGGGTAATGCGGTTGCCGCGCGCGTCCACGTAGTCCGGCAAGTCATCTCCCGCAGCTTGGAGGTGAACAACCAACGCTCGCCGGATGCCGTCAACCACACGGTCCAAGCCAGTCTCCTCAGATGGCAGCGCCAGCTGGAAACCCACGTTCGTCGTCAGTGTCAGTGGCCCACGGGTTGCCAGGTAGCTCGAATACCACTCGTCGGAAAGCCAGTTCGTGCCTTCGGCCTCACGGGTTGCTGCGCGCTGCCGCAGTGCCTCGTCGAGACGCGGGGCTTGCGACTGCGCGAAGTCAGCGACGATCGCCTTCGCTTCTGCAAGCTCGGTCTCGTCGAGAACCGCCTCAAGCGCATGAATGTAAGCCTCGAGCGTGGACGAAAGATCCGGAACTGGCAAAGCTTTCAGATCGCGCGTCAACGGGTGCGGAGTAATGGGCACTTAAAAGCCTTTCTTCAAAGAGAGTTAAAGTTCCGGGATATTTGCTAACAAGGACTTGGTGTACTCGTGCGTTGGCCGCTCAAGAACATCATCGACTGGCCCTTCGTCCACGATAACGCCCTTGTTCAGCACCGCAATACGCGTGGCGGTGTGACGTGCCAGCGCAATGTTATGGGTGACAAACAGCATCGATAGACCGCGCTCTGCGCGAAGGTCTGCAAGAAGCTCGAGGATCGATGCCTGGACCGACACATCGAGAGCCGACGTGATCTCGTCGCACACCAACACGTCAGGAGCATTCACGAGCGCACGCCCAATCGCAGCGCGTTGGCGCTCACCACCGGACAGATCACCCGGGCGACGGTCGTAGAAACTCCGGTCGAGCTGGACAGCTTCCAAGACGTCCTCGACGACCCTGCGGTGCTCCTTCCGCGACAACTTGCCCGACATGACAAGTGGCACGCTCAGCGACTCACCGATCGTGCGCCGCGGGTTCAACGAGGAAAACGGCGACTGGAAGATGTACTGAACGTACTGACGCTGATCCACGGTGCGCTCGCGGCTGCCGTGCTCAAGCAGTTCGCCCCGCAGGCGCACCTCTCCGGTGTAGCCAGGGTTGAGACCTGCGATTGATCGAGCCAACGTTGTCTTGCCGGAGCCAGACTCGCCGAGCAGAAGAATCGACTCACCCTCCTCGAGCGTGAGATCAATGCCGTGGAGGACCTTGTTGTCGCCGTAGGCCATCTCCAGATTGTTCACCTGCAGCAGCGGGGCAGCGCTATCGCGCTCCTCAACCTGGACGGCAGAGGCGATGCCGTGGCCGGTGATGTTCTTTCGACCCGGCAAATCTGGAATCGCGGCGAGAAGCTTTTGAGTATACGGGTGCTGTGGGTTGTACAGCACCGCCTGCGCAGGGCCTTCTTCGACGATGTCACCGCGCAGCATAACCACGACACGGTCCGCCAACTCAGCCACCACTGCAAGATCGTGCGTGATGTACAACGAAGCGATGTCGTTCTTGTGCGTCATCTCGCGCACGGTGTCCAGCACGTGGGCTTGGGTGGATACGTCGAGGCCGGTCGTAGGCTCGTCGAGAATCAGCACGTCCGGGTACATGGCGAACGCCATTGCGATACCGACGCGCTGCTGTTGGCCACCAGAGAGCTGGTGCGGCCAACGGGCCAAGTATTCGTCGGTGTCCGGCAAATCCACGTCGCGCATGACTTCGCGGACACGAGCACCAGCATCGCCATCGAAGGAGTGCACGTCGAGCACTTCACGGATCTGTTCACCGATACGCATCGTCGGGTTCAAACTCAGTGCCGGATCCTGCGGCACATACGCGATGCGGCTGCCGCGAAGTTCCCGCAGATCAGCTTCGCTGAGGTTGAGGACGTCATAGTCGGTTCCGTTTGCGGAATGGAGGGTCACGGTGCCGTCGAAAAGCATCAGTCCCGGGCGAAGATGACCCATAGCAGCCAAACCGGCAGTAGTTTTGCCCGAGCCGGACTCGCCGACTAGACAGACAATCTCGCCCCGTTTCAGCGTGTAGTCCACACCGTGGAGGATCTCAGCGCCTTCCAACGTGCCCAGGCGAAGGTCGCTCACGCTGAGCACAAAATCATCTGACGACTTGGTGTTGCCGTCTTGGTTCGCGGATATCGCGGTAGTCATTCGTCATTCCCCTTTGCTGCTATCCGTTGTGGCGGATGGGCTCGTGCTTCGGCACCCGTTCCGGGTCGATGGTCTGGTTGCGGCCGCGCTTTGGCGGTGTAGCAGTGGTTGCGGTGGCGCGCGCTGTGGCGTCGGCCAACATGTTGGTGCCGATAGTCAGCACAGCAACCGCAGCCACCGGCAGAAGCACGCCCCACGGCTGCAGCGATAGTGCGATGCGGTTCTCGTTGATCATCAAACCCCAGTCCGCAGCCGGCGGCTGGATGCCAAGGCCAAGGAAGGACAGCGAGGCAATCGAACCAATGGAGTAGGTCAGACGCAGACCCGCCTCCACAGCCAGCGGGCCGGTGATGTTGGGCGCGATCTCCTGGATGAGAATTCTCCAGTGCGGCACCGAATACATCTGGGCGGCGCGGATGTAGTCCTCGTTTGTCACGGACATCGTCGCAGCACGTGCCACACGGGCAATGCGAGGCGCGTGCGTCAAACCAATGACCAGGACGAGCACGGTTGCTGAGGGGCCAAAAATAACGATGGCCAACATGGCAAAAATTAGCTGTGGGAACGCCAAAATCACGTCGTTGAGCCGCATCAGCACCGAATCGACTTTGCCACCTGCGTATCCCGCAATCATGCCGATGATGGTGCCGACAACCATGCCGAGGACCGTGGCCAAAAACGCGGTCACCAACAGGATGAGGCCACCGGCAACGAAGCGAGACAGCACCGAACGGCCAAGGTTATCGGTGCCAAACACTCCGATGTCCGTAAATGGCAGGCCGATGAACTCCGTTGTGCTGCGACCGGTGATCTGCTCGGCGAAGAAATACCCGACGACCGCCAACGCGATGACAAGCCCCGTCAAGACGAGTCCGACCTTGCCTTCGGACTGTGCCCAAATTCGGGACAGCAATGGTTCCGGCTTGGACACCGACGTTTTCAGTTCAGAATCGTCGACCACGGGTTTCGGGGTTTTCCCTGGTTCTTGGGGGTGTACTGGTGCAGACATCAGTTACTCCTCAACTTCGGGTTAGCCGCAATGCTGACAAGATCCGCCAGTAGGTTGACCACGACATATACCGCGGCGATCAGCAGTGAGACAGCCTGAACAACTTGTACGTCGCGGTAGTTCACCGCATCGATGAGCGCGACGCCGAGGCCGGGGTAGCGGAACAGATACTCGACGACCACAATGCCGCCAGCCAGCCACGCGAGCTGGATTGCGACGACCTGTGCAATGGGCCCGACCGCGTGGGGCAGCGCATGACGGAACACCACGCGACGCTCGGGCACGCCTTTCAGTCGCGCCATCTCGACGTAGCCCGATTCCAGTGCCTCGATCATCGTTGCGCGAGTCATACGCGCCACATAAGGCGTGACGACGAACGCGAGAGTCAAGGTTGGCAACACCAGCTGCATTGGGAACTCCCACACACGACTGCCCGGAGGTGACATGGTCACTGCCGGCAAAATTTGGAACACCGAGGTAGCGAACAACGTGACCAGTGCGATACCGATGACGAACTCCGGCAGCGCAGCGAGAATCAACGTCACCCAGGTGATCGCCGAATCGCGCTTGTAACCGCGCCACCACGCCGCATACACACCCAGGAGCACGCCGACAGGGATCGAAATTGCCGCGGCGAGCAGCATGAGTACCAGCGAATTCACCAGTGGCTCGCCAAGCAGTTCAGAAACTGGGCCACCGGTGGACGTCGATGTGCCCAAGTCACCGGTGAAAATGCCTCCCAGCCACAGCAAGTAGCGGGTGACCGGAGGCTGGTCGAGATTCATTTCTGCCTCGAGCGCCGCGATACGTTCCGGCGTTGCCTGCTGGCCCAAAATTGCCGTAGCCGGCGAGCCAGGCAGAAGCAACGTCGCGCAGAAAATGATGACGGATACAGCGAACAGGATGAAGACACTCACCCCGAGCCTGCGAAGAATGAACTTGCCCATGTGTGCTTATGCCTCCGCAATCCAAACTCGCTCGAACATGGCCTGGCCCAGCGGCATACCGCCGGGGTGGGTTTGAAGCCCCACCACGTATTTGTGGTACGCGTCAATCTGGTTGGCAAAGCCCCAGATGATGTAGCCGCCGTCGTCGTAGAGACGCTGCTGCAGCTCGTGGATCATTTCGCTGCGTTTTTCGTCGTCGACAATCGTTCGGGCCTTGTTGGCCAACGCAGTGAACTCCGGGTCCACCCAGTGGGTCTCGTTAAACGGTGAATCCGCCGTTGCACACTGGTTGACCTGCTGGAGGAAGTTTCGCGTGTAGTAGAACGACAACGCGAACGGGTACTCCAGGTAGTTGCCGTCGGCGAAGAATGTCGAGGAATCAACCTGGTTAATAGTTACGTTGATGCCAGCAGGACGGACCTGCTCTGCGTATACCTGGGCGCTACGTAACGCGCCGGTCTGGATTTCAGCGGCGTTGAGGGTGACATCGATACCGTCCGGGTAGCCCGCCTCCGCGAGAAGACGCTTGGCCTCCTCGATATTCTGCCCACGCTGGGGAATGTCCTCCGGGTAGGCGGGGTCGTACGGGCTGAACATGTCGTTGCCCACTTGACCTTCGCCGGAGTAGACCTGGTCCACCAATTGCGGGCGGTCCGCGGCAAGGCGCATGGCGCGGCGCACGCGGACATCATCAAACGGTGCAACGTCCACGCGCATCGTCAGCGGCAACCACATGCCGGTCTGCGAAATGAGGGTGTCCAAGCGCGGGTCTGCATCGATCACACGTGCAAGCGAGTGGTTCAGGCTGCCGATTGCGTCAACCTGGGAAGACAGCAATGCGTTGAGCATGGCGTCCTCCTCCTGGAAGTCGATGATGACAACGCTGTCTAGGTAGGGAGTCTCTCCCCAGAAGTTCTCGTTGCGCACCATCTTCGTCGACTGGCCGGGGGAGAAGTGCTCAAGCTTGAAAGGGCCGCTGCCGATCGGGTTCTTGGGATCGTAGTCCTCCGGCACGATGCCCATTTGATACTCGGCAAGACTGTCAATGAGCGTCGCGTCCGGGGCATTGAGGTAGATGCGCAACTCATTCGGTCCGGTGACCTCCATCGATTCGATGTGGTTGATCGATGCAGCACCGGACTTCGGGTTGTCGGGATCGCGAATACGGTCGTAGGAGAATATGACGTCCTCAGGGCGCACCGGTCGACCGTCTGAGAACTGCACACCATCGCGCAGCGTGATGGTCCACACCGTCGCGTCGTCGTTTGGCTCAATAGCCGTGGCGAGGCGGTACTGCAGGTCGTAGTTGGAGTCGTAGCGTACGAGCGAGTCGTACATGTTGATCAAACGCGTGCCGTCAGAAGCACTCGTTGGAATGTGCGCATCTACGGTGTCGGTGGAAGAACCTCCGACGAGCCCCACCCGGAGCCTGCCGCCGCGACGAGGTGGACCAGAGGTGTTTATCTCCTCGACGGGGGCGGTGGTACACGACGCCAAGGCAAGGGTCGCTCCACCCAGCACGGTCGCCCGCAGCATCTGTCTTCGAGTCATCTGCATAGAACGCTTCACCTGTACTTTCCGACGTGCGCTGGTAGTGCGCTGTTAAATCTATAAGTACAAAGGTATTGTCTTTAGTGATTGCCTGCAAGCAGATTTACTTATAGATCCAGTTTTTGGTTTCGTCGATACACTGGCGAGCATGGCTTTTGCTGCTGAACATCCAGTCCTCGCGCAGTCCGAGTTTCGCCCTGTCGGTGAGATTGAGCGGCGCGAAAAACCATTCGAGGTGGTGTCAGAGTTCCAACCCTCTGGCGACCAGCCGCGCGCCATTGCCGAGTTGGATGAACGCCTCAACCGCGGCGAGCGCGATGTCGTGCTACTGGGTGCGACCGGTACCGGTAAGTCCGCAACTGCGGCATGGCTGATCGAAAAGCAACAGCGCCCCACCCTTGTGATGGCGCCGAACAAGACGTTGGCTGCGCAGTTGGCCAACGAGCTTCGCCAACTGCTGCCGAACAATGCGGTGGAGTACTTCGTGTCGTACTACGACTACTACCAACCGGAGGCCTACATCGCGCAGACGGATACCTACATTGAAAAGGATTCGTCCATTAACGACGACGTCGAGCGCCTCCGTCACTCCGCAACCTCCGCATTGTTGTCGCGCCGCGACGTCGTCGTGGTGTCCTCGGTGTCCTGCATCTATGGCTTGGGTACCCCGCAGTCGTACCTGGATCGCTCCGTTGTCCTGCGCGTCGGGGAAGAGGTGGAACGTGATCGCTTCCTCCGCCTGCTTGTCGACGTCCAATATGAACGCAACGACATCGACTTCAAGCGCGGTACCTTCCGCGTCAAAGGCGACACCGTGGACATTATTCCGGCCTACGAAGAAGTCGCGGTGCGTGTGGAGTTCTTTGGCGACGAAGTGGATTCGCTTTACTACATCCACCCGTTGACGGGCGATGTGCTCAGCCAGGAAGACGAGGTCCGGATCTTCCCGGCAACGCACTATGTGGCCACTGACGAGCGCATGGAAAAGGCGATCGAGGCGATTAAAGAAGAGCTTGCAGACCGCCTCGAGGAGTTGGAGAACAAAGGAAAGTTGTTGGAGGCTCAGCGCCTGCGGATGCGCACTGAGTATGACCTGGAGATGATCCAGCAGGTCGGGTTCTGCTCCGGCATTGAGAACTACTCGCGCCACATGGATGGTCGCCCCGCGGGCTCTGCGCCGGCGACACTGATCGACTACTTCCCGGAAGACTTCCTCACCATTATCGACGAGTCGCACGTCACCGTCCCACAGATCGGTGGCATGTTCGAGGGTGATATGTCGCGAAAGCGCAACCTGGTGGAGTTCGGGTTCCGTTTGCCGTCCGCGGTGGATAACCGCCCGCTGACGTTTGATGAGTTCGAAGCGCGCGTCGGCCAGACGGTCTACATGTCCGCGACCCCGGGCGACTACGAGCTTGAGGCAGCGCAAGGCGAGTTCGTCGAGCAGGTCATCCGCCCGACTGGCCTGGTAGACCCGAAGGTCACCGTGAAGCCGACGAAGGGACAGATCGATGACCTTATCGACGAAATCCGCGGCCGCACGGACAAAAACGAACGCGTGCTTGTGACCACACTGACAAAGCGCATGGCCGAGGATCTCACCGATTACCTGCTGGATAACGGCATCAAGGTCCGCTACCTGCACTCGGACATTGATACCCTGCAGCGTGTCGAACTGCTACGCCAGCTGCGCCTTGGCGAGTTCGACGTCTTGGTCGGCATTAACCTCCTGCGTGAGGGCCTCGACCTGCCTGAAGTTTCGCTCGTCGCCATCCTCGACGCCGATAAGGAAGGTTTCCTGCGGTCGACGAAGTCGCTCATCCAGACGATCGGTCGTGCAGCCCGAAACGTCTCCGGCGAGGTCATCATGTACGCGGACCAGATCACCGAATCGATGCAGGAAGCAATCGACGAGACCGAGCGTCGCCGCGAAAAACAAATCGCATATAACAAGGAACACGGCATCGACCCGCAGCCACTGCGCAAAGCGATCGCCGACATTTTGGATCAGGTCTACGAGAACGCGGATGCGGACGCGCCAGCGTCGCTGAGTTCAGACACCGCTGTCGCGGAGAAGCCAGATGTGGCGAACATGGCCTCTGACGAGGTGCAAAAGCTTATCGACGACCTCACCGTCCAGATGCGCGACGCCGCTCGGGAACTGAAGTTTGAGCTGGCGGGACGCCTCAGGGATGAGATCGCTGACCTCAAACGCGAACTGCGTGGTATTAAAGACACAGGAAATTAGCGAAAGGACAGAATCCTCATGCACACCTACACTTCTATCGCCGTCGGTACTGACGGTTCACCGACTTCCATGGTCGCCGTGCGTGCCGCCGCAAGCCTTGCACGCGTGTACGACGCGAAACTCACGATTATCTGCGCGCACTACACGGCGTCTGGGTCGATGCTGAACTCCACCAACGCGGAGCTCAGCCGTGTCGACATCGTGACGGAGACGAACGCGCGCAACATTTTGGCTGAGGCAAAGAAGATTGCTGAAGAGGAGCAGGCGAAGGAAATCAACCTGGTCTCCTCAGGCGGCCAACCCGCGACCGTGCTGGTGGAATCGGTGCAGGAATATGACGTTGATCTGCTCGTTGTAGGTAACAAGGGCATGCGTTCCATGGCGGGCCGGATCTTCGGCAATATCCCGGGCAACGTGGCGAAGAAGGCGCCGGTGGATGTCATGCTCGTCGATACCCGGTCTGAGGGACACAATTAAATCCTTCGTGGGTAGAATGTCCCCGATATCCGCGCCGTAATCTTGAAAGGTGATTTCCACATGGCCGATTCCCCGTACAAGACCATTGTTGTTGGCTCCGACGGGTCCAAGTCGTCCCTCCTGGCCGTAGAGCGTGCCGCTAAGTTGGCTGCTGCATTCGGCTCCACCCTCGTTATCGGCACCGCCTACTACGAGAACGAGGATGAGGCTGCCAAGGCCCTGCGCCAGGACTCCGTGACCATCCTCGGTGACCAGAAGGCTCTAGAGAACCTTGAGGGTGCCGCTGAGCACGCACGTTCCTTCGGTGCACCCGACGTCCAGACCGCGACCCGTCCGGGTACCCCGGTTGAGGCGCTCATGGCGATCGTCAACGACAACAACGCTGACCTGCTCATCGTCGGTAACCGTGGCATCAACTCGCTGACCGGCCGTCTGCTCGGTTCGGTGCCGGCTGACGTCGCGCGTCAGTCCAACTGCGACGTCATGATCGTCCACACCGTGAACTAAGCGGTTTCTCGCTTAGTTCCCGATCACCGTCAGCGTCTGCGTGGCGCGGGTGACAGCGACGTAGAGGTCTTGCCACCCTTGTGGCGAGGCCTCTACGATTTTTTGTGGCTCCACCACGGTGACGTGGTCGAATTCGAGGCCTTTCATCTCGTCGACGTTGTGCACATCGATCACCGCATGCAACCCATCCCGCTTGTCGACGACCTCCGCACCTGCCGGAAGAAAATCAACCGGAATGCCGGTGGATCGGATTGCCGTCGGTGCAGTCGCCTCCGGATCAATTTGTGTCAGAACTTCCGCCGCATAATCTGAGATTTCCTTCGGCGTGCGGTAGTTCACCGTCAGCTCGTGGAGACGGAAGCGCTGACCCACAAAGCGTTCGAGTGCTGCGGTCCAATCGTCCACGCCCGCTGGCGAGGAAGTCTGCGCGGTATCTCCGACAAGGGTCATCCACCTTGCCGGGCACCGGCGAAACACCATGCGCCATTCCATTGGGGATAACTCCTGCGCCTCGTCGACGATGATGTGTCCATAGGCCCATGTTTGATCCGCACTGGCGCGCTGCGCGGTAGAACGATTATCAGTGACCCGCTGACGAGCAGCGAGCGTCTCTGCGTCGATCACGTCAGCCGCAGAAAGAATCTCCGCCTCAAACTGGTCGTCATCGTTATCGGTGGACTCGGACGAGGCAAGGATATCCAGCGCGTCTTCGGCCTCCTCCACGAGTTCGCGCCACTCGGCTTCTTCCTTGCGGCGGGCTTCTTCCGGATCGACGGTGCCGATCAGCACCGCCAGTTCGTCCACAAGTGCAGTATCGGCGGGGGAGAAGTCCTCCTCCGGGGAGCGCAGCAGCGCCGCACGTGTGTAGTCGTCGTAGTCGTAAGCAGCGTGCGCAATCGCATCCTCATCGGTGAGGAACTCACCGAGTACGTCGGTGGGGTCGAGCTCGGGGAAGTGCTCGTCGATAAGCGCTAGCACCTGTGGCTCATCGGCGAGGTCATCGTGGAGCTGATCTATGTCTGCAGCAGACAGCAGGTTGGCACCACCGAGGGGATCTTCACCAATCTTTTGGGCCAAAGCCTCCGCCAGCGATTGGGTGAGGTGTTCTGCAAAGAACGGACGCGCCTGATTGTGCGGCCGGCGGGAGCGACGTGCGCGAGTGCGCGCGGCCTTGATCATGGCGGGCGTGGCCTCAATGGCTACTGAATCAATCGTCAGCACGACCGGCTTGTCGGGCACGGTTTCGTAGGCTTGCACGGCGCGCTTGAGAATCGTCACCATCTCCTCCGACCCCTTCACCTCCCGAGCCGCGATCGAATCGCTGCCCGTAGGCGTAAACCCGGGGACGAGTTGATCAGCAGTGGAAAGCACTACGCCAGTCTCGCCGAGCTCCGGCAACACACGGGAGATGTACTCCAAAAACGCCGGGTTCGGACCCACGATAAGCACGCCGGTGCGGCTGAGCTGCTCGCGCCACGTGTACATCAAATAGGCAATACGGTGCAGGGCAACCGCAGTCTTGCCCGTACCCGGACCGCCCTGTACAACCATCACGCCGCGGGTTGGATCGCGGATGATTTCGTCCTGCTCGCGCTGGATCGTCTCCACGATTGAGCGCATATGACCCGTGCGCGCTTCATTCATCGCACGGCGAAGCGCAGCCTCAGAGCCAACCCCGGCCACCGATGTGTCTGCGTTGTCGCCGGACAGCACCTCGTCATCTACCGCAGTAACCTTGCGCCCCCGCATGCGGATATTTCGGCGCCTCTCCACGCCCTCTGGGTGGGCGGTCGTCGCAAGGTAGAAGGGGCGTGCGAGCGGGGCACGCCAATCGAGCAACAACGTGCGGTAGTTATCCTCGCGGTCGTCAATGCCGAGTCGACCAATGTAGCGCCGGTCCAAATCCTCACGCCCCGGCACTGGATTTTCGGGCTCATCGTCTGCAACGTCAATGCGCCCAAAGACAAGCCCGGCTTCAGCAACGCCAAGCGTGTCCAATTTGGCATTGAGGCCGTGGTACTCAGTTTCTCGCCGCACAAGAGCGTCCGAATCCGGGTTGTCCGGATCAACATCACGCTGAACCTCTTCGAGCCTCGCACGGGCACGAGCCACCTCGGCGTCGAGGTGTGCGAACAACGTATCCGCGTGAGACTGCTCGTCGGCGACGGGGTCAGGTGAAAGATTGTGCTGTAAATCCTGCATCCCCGAAACAAACAACCCCGAGGCGGGAAATATTCCCAACGCCTCGGGGCCGTAACGTTCAACTAAGTTCAGTGCTTAGCTGAGCTTCTTCTGAGCCTTCTTCACCAGCTTCTTCGCGCGCTTCTCAGCCTTCTTGGCCTTACGCTTCCACTTCAGCTTGGTGATCCAGGACGGATCAGCATCGAGCTTGTCCCAAGCCTTCTCCAGCTTGTCGATGGCACCCTGCGCCTTGTCCTGAGCCTTCGCGGTTGCTTTGTTGACCTTGCGCTTCGCCTTGAACTTGTCCAGAGTAGACGGCTGCAGATCGTTGAGCTGATCCTGCAGGTCACCAACAACGCTGTTGACCTTGCGCTTCGCCTTGAACTGCTGGATCTTCGACGGCTTCAGGTCATCGACCTTGCCCTCTGCCTTGTCTGCAGCGTCATCGAGCCAGTCACCAGCGTCGGAAAGGAAGCTCGAAGCCTGCTTCTTAGCGTCGTCGAACCAGTCGCTAGCGGTATCGCCGGCCTTGGAAGCGGCCTTCTTCCAGTCGCCCTTGTTGTCGTCGATGTAATCGGCAACCTGGTCGGTGCGGTCAGAGAACCAGTCACCAGCCTTGTCAAAGGCCTTCTCGGTCTCAGACTTGGTCGGCAGCGCCTGCTTGATGTTCTTCTGCGCAACGGAAGCGGCGTTCTGTGCACGCCACTTCATGTTCGGCTTGCCAGCCGTATCAACAGTTGCCAGCAGCACGCCACCAGCAAGACCGAGGTCGGTCAGGGCGCCACTGCGACGACGAGCCTTCTCTTCCTCGCTGTCGGCCTCCCAGAATGCGTGGCGGCCGATCACCGTCGGGATCGCGGTTGCAGCCAGCAGGGTGGCGGACAGGCGCGGGAACTTGCCGATTGCGAACAGGGAGCCAGCGCCAGCCTTAACGCCGCCGACAATCTTTGCGGCGGATTCCGGATCCTCCGGAACGAAGCCGCGGTACTCGGCTGGAACAGCGGTGCGCAGCTTCTTCAGGACAGTATTTGCGGAGTCCTTGTGGGCTGCCGGGTTCAACAACGTCTCAACGCCGTCGATCACGTAGACCGATGCCAGCATTGGGCGTGCGATTTTGCGAATCATATATGTACCCAAATCCTTACGTTTTGTAGCTGATTGTGCTCCCACCGAGTGTAGCGATTTTGCGCCAGGCCAGCTGTGTCCTATTGCACAACGCCACTTACCAGCGACGCTCCCACCACTCGTCAAGGTGCGGCCGTTCTGCGCCCAGCGTGGTGGGTTTTCCGTGGCCAGGGCGAACGATTGCGTCGTCGGGGAAGGCGTCGAAAAGCTTCTGTTTCACATCGTTGAAGAGTCGCACGAAATCACCCTCGGACTGGGTTTTGCCCAAGCCCCCCGGGAATAGGGAGTCGCCCACGAAAAGGTTCGGGGTGCCGTCGATGTCTACCGCGATAAACGCGCCGCCGGGAGTGTGCCCGCGCAAGATACCCACAGGAATGCGATGGCCGGCGAACTCGATGGTGTCACCGTCGCGCAGTTCCACATCGGGGGCGACGGGAAGTGCAGGGGCATCCAAAAACGGTGCGTAGTGTGTGGCGCCGGTTGCCTCCAGCACTGCTTCCAAAGCGCGAGTGTGGTCGTGGTGGCGGTGTGTGGTCAGTACAGCGGTAATTTCCACACCGGCGTCGCGGGCCATGGCGTGGAGGGTGTCGGGCTCGTCGGCGGCGTCGATAAGCAAACCTTGCTCCCCGGAAGAGAGAAGGTAGCAGTTGTTGTCCATGGCGGATACGGAAACCTGGTGCAGCTTCAGCGAAGTACTCATGCCCGCCACAGTAGTAAGGAATGTTTGTATAGCGCGCGACGTTGGTAGTTTCTTGGGAGTACGAATCGACGAAAGGCGAAGACGTGGCCGACAAACTTATTGTGCGTGGTGCTCGGGAACACAACCTCAAGGGCGTAGATGTCGAGTTGCCCCGCGACAAAATGGCGGTGTTCACCGGACTGTCGGGCTCGGGCAAGTCCTCGCTGGCCTTCGATACCATCTTCGCCGAAGGCCAGCGCCGCTACGTTGAGTCGCTGTCGTCCTATGCCCGCATGTTCCTGGGGCAGATGGACAAGCCCGACGTCGACTACATCGATGGGTTAAGCCCAGCGGTGTCCATTGACCAGAAGTCAACCAACCGCAACCCGCGCTCGACGGTAGGCACGATTACTGAGATCTACGACTACCTGCGTTTGCTGTACTCGCGTGCGGGTACCGCCCACTGTCCGGAATGTGACGCTGTGATTGAGCGACAGACCCCACAGCAGATCGTTGACCGGATCCTGGAGTACGAAGAGCGCACGAAATTCCAGGTGCTTGCGCCGATCGTGCGCAAGCGTAAGGGTGAGTTCCAGGACCTGTTTGCAGACCTCGCCGCCCAGGGTTATGCGCGTGTGAACGTGGACGGGGAGACCTACCAACTCACCGACCCGCCGAAGTTGGAAAAGCAGATCAAGCACAACATCGACGTTGTGGTGGACCGCTTGATGGTCAAGGCGAGCCAAAAGCAGCGTCTCACTGACTCCGTGGAGACAGCGCTGAAGCTGGCGGACGGCCTCGTGGGCTTCGACTTTGTGGATCTCGACGCTGACGACCCGGAGCGCGTACAGATCTTCTCCGAGAAGATGGCCTGCCCGAACGGGCACAAGCTCAACGTGGAGGAGTACGAGCCACGTGCCTTCTCGTTCAACTCGCCATTCGGCGCTTGCCCGGCCTGCGACGGCCTTGGCGTGCGCAAAGAGATTGATGTTGACCTGATCATTCCCGATCCGGATGCGCCTGCGGTTGATGCGTTCCAGCCGTGGAACTCGAGCCCGAACAAGAAATACTTCACCAAACTCATCGAGGCACTGGCGAAGGAAGAGGGTTTCGACGCAAGCGCTCCGCTGAGTTCGCTGACGAAAACGCAGCAGAAACACCTGATTCACGGCTCGTCGACCAAGATCAACGTCCGGTACAAGAACCGCTTCGGCCGTCAACGTTCCTACACCGCCGCCTACGAGGGCATTGTGGGCTACATCGAGCGCAAGCTTGAACAGGCCGAATCGGATACGCAGAAGGAACGGCTTCTCGCATTCACCCGCGAGGTGCCGTGCCCGACCTGTAAGGGTGCCCGCCTGAAGCCTGAGATCCTCGCAGTGCGTCTCGCATCAACGACGCACGGCGAGAAGTCCATCGCGGGCCTGACGGAGCTTTCCATCGAGGACGCCTCCGAGTACCTGGACAACCTCGTGCTGGGCTACCGCGAGGAGATGATTGCTGGTGCAGTGTTGCGAGAGATCCAGGCGCGCTTGCATTTCCTGCTCGACGTCGGCCTGAACTATCTGACGCTCGCGCGCTCTGCCGGCACGCTGTCCGGTGGTGAAGCACAGCGCATTCGCTTGGCGACGCAAATCGGTTCCGGTTTGGCCGGCGTCCTGTACGTGCTTGACGAGCCGTCCATTGGACTGCACCAGCGAGACAACCAGCGCCTGATCGCAACGCTGAAGAAGCTGCGCGACCTCGGCAACACGCTCGTTGTTGTCGAGCACGACGAGGACACGATCCGTGAGGCCGACTGGCTCGTCGATATCGGACCCAAGGCTGGCGAGTATGGCGGTGAGGTGGTCTACCAGGGAGATCCGGCAGGCATCCTGAAG
Source organism: Corynebacterium sp. HMSC11D10 (assembly GCF_001806995.1). Lineage (NCBI taxonomy): Bacteria > Bacillati > Actinomycetota > Actinomycetes > Mycobacteriales > Corynebacteriaceae > Corynebacterium > Corynebacterium sp. HMSC11D10. The sequence continues at coordinate 21,996 of NZ_KV787019.1, read as the reverse complement.
GCGAAGGACTCGCTCACTGGTGATTACCTGGCGGGACGTAAGAAGATTGAGGTTCCGGAGCAGCGACGTGTCGTCGATAAGCAGCGCATGCTCAAGGTTGTTGGTGCCCGCGAGAACAACCTAGACAACGTCGATGTGAGTATCCCGCTGGGCGTACTTGTGGCTGTCACGGGTGTATCGGGCTCGGGCAAGTCGACGCTGGTGAACCAGATTCTGGCGAAAACCCTGCAAAACCAACTGAACGGTGCGCGCCAAGTGCCCGGGCGCGTGAAGAAGGTCGAAGGCCTGGAGCACCTGGACAAACTCGTGCAGGTGGACCAAAGCCCGATCGGGCGCACGCCGCGGTCGAACCCCGCGACATACACGGGCGTGTTTGACAAAATTCGTAACCTGTTCGCCGAGACTCAAGAGGCGAAGGTTCGCGGCTACAAGGCCGGGCGATTCTCCTTCAACGTCAAGGGCGGCCGCTGTGAGGCGTGTCGTGGCGACGGCACGATCAAGATTGAGATGAACTTCCTGCCGGACGTGTACGTCCCGTGCGAAGTGTGCCAGGGTGCACGTTACAACCGCGAGACGCTCGAAGTGCGCTACAAGGGCAAGAACATCGCCGAGGTGCTCGACATGCCGATCTCCGAGGCAACCGAGTTCTTCGAGCCGATCACCTCGATCCACCGCTACCTGCAAACGCTGGTAGATGTCGGTCTCGGCTACGTCCGACTCGGGCAGAGCGCAACCACGCTGTCCGGCGGTGAGGCACAGCGCGTGAAGCTCGCCGCGGAGCTGCAGAAGCGTTCTAACGGTCGCACGATCTACATTCTCGACGAGCCGACCACCGGCCTGCACTTCGAAGACATCCGCAAACTCATGCTGGTGCTCAACGGGCTGGTGGAGAAGGGCAATACCGTGCTGGTCATCGAGCACAACCTGGATGTGATCAAGTCCGCTGACTGGATCATTGACATGGGTCCGGAAGGTGGCTCAGGCGGCGGCACCGTGGTTGCGCAGGGCACCCCGGAGGACGTGGCCAAGGTCGAAGGGTCCTTCACCGGCGAGTTCCTCCAGGATGTGTTGGCAAAAGGGTAGGAGAGCTCGATTTGGTGCACGCGTGTAATGCGTGTACTATTCACTTCGCACCGCCCAGCGTGTCCGTTTGACGGGTACGCGGGCCACAAGAGGAGTGAATCCCACCCCAAGCCGCTGGCGTTGAGCCGAGTTGGATACGGGTCAAACGGTGTGCCAGATGTTGGCATGCCTGGACGATCTCCCGCCACCGTTTTTCGGTGAGCGGGTTTTTCGCGTGAGATCACCCCGAATGTGACCCAGAGCGGCAACGACATTGTTTCTCGAAGTCTCTAGGAGTTCTCATCAGCGCTGAAGCTCGGATTAACGATCGAATCCGCGTCCCCGAAGTTCGCCTTGTCGGCCCGTCCGGCGAGCAGGTCGGCATTGTCCGTACGGATGATGCCCGCAAGCTGGCGTACGAAGCGGATCTCGACTTGGTTGAGGTGGCGCCGAACGCTAAGCCGCCTGTGGCCAAGATCATGGACTACGGCAAGTTCAAGTACGAGCAGGATCAGAAGGCCCGCGAGGCCCGTAAGAACCAGCAGCAGACCGTGGTCAAGGAACAGAAGTTCCGTCCCAAGATCGATGAGCACGACTACCAGACCAAGAAGGGCAATGTTGAGCGCTTCCTGGAGAAGGGCAACAAGGTCAAGGTCACCATCATGTTCCGCGGCCGCGAGCAGTCCCGCCCTGAGCTGGGCTACCGCCTGCTGGAGCGTCTCGCTGAGGATATCGGCGAGTTGGGTGTGGTCGAGTCCCGCCCGAAGCAGGACGGCCGCAACATGACGATGGTCTTCGGACCGGCTCGCAAGGGCAAAAAGTAAGTTTTGAAATAACCGACACTCTGAAGGGCTTTCACCATGAAGCAGAAGACCCACAAGGGCACCGCAAAGCGCATCAAGGTCAACGGCAAGGGCAAGCTGCGCCGCGAGCAGGCTGGTAAGCGCCACCTGAACGAGAAGCTCTCCTCGAAGCGTCGCCGCAAGCTCTCCGGCACCACCGACGTCGCTAAGGCTGACGTCAAGCGCGCAAAGCGCCTCCTCGGCATGTCCTAAGCACTGCCCGATCAATCAACCGATTACGAGATAAGAAAAGGAAGTTTGACTCATGGCACGTGTGAAGCGTTCAGTCAATGCTAAGAAGAAGCGCCGCGCAATCCTCAAGTCCGCGAAGGGCTACCGTGGCCAGCGTTCCCGCCTCTACCGCAAGGCTAAGGAACAGTGGCTGCACTCCCAGACCTACGCTTACCGCGACCGTCGTAAGCGCAAGGGTGAGTTCCGCAAGCTGTGGATCCAGCGCATCAATGCTGGTGCACGCATGAACGGCATCACCTACAACCGCCTCATCCACGGCCTGAAGCTGGCTGAGGTTGAGGTCGACCGCAAGATCCTCGCCGAGCTCGCTGTCAGCGACTTCGCTGCATTCTCCGCCTTGTGCGAGGTTGCAAAGAACGCTCTGCCGGAGGACGTCAACGCTCCGAAGAACGCTGCGTAAGCGCTTTCGCTTTTCGACGACACACCGCCCCGTCCCACCACACCAGGTGGGACGGGGCGGTTTTTGTTCGCGGTAAGGTATCGGCCATGGCATTGGATTTTGAGCAGCCGTTTACTGAGCGCACCCCGCGTGTGGTCAACGCTGCGAAGCTGAAACGCGCGGCGGGTCGTCGCAAAGCAAAAGCTTTTCTCGCGGAAGGGGAGAACGCCGTGGAAGCGGCGGTGGCCACGGGTGCTGCAACGGACTTGTTTGTCACCGAAGCAGCAGCAGAGCGTTTCGAGGAAATCGTTCGCGCCGCTGGCTACATGGATGTCTACACGCATGCCATCAACGACAAGGCTGCTCAGCACCTCGCCGATGCGGTGACCAACACGGGTATTTTCGCGGTGTGTAGGCCGGTGCTGTGGACGGTGCCGTCGATCCTCAAGGGCCGGCCCCGTCTAGTCGCAGTGTGTGTGGAGACCAACGACCCGGGCAACGCAGGCACGATCATCCGCCTAGTAGATGCGCTGGGTGCGGATGCAGTCATCTTCGCTGGGGACACCGTCGATCCAGAGTCGCCGAAAGTGGTGCGTTCCACCGCAGGATCGTTGTTCCACGTACCAGTGGCACGTGACCGTGATGTCCACCGGGTAATTGGGCAGCTGCATTCTGCAGGATTAGCTACGGTGGCAACCTCGGCGTCGGGGGAGACATCCCTCGCGCAAGCGGACGAGGTGCTTGCACGCCCAACAGCGTGGCTGTTTGGCAACGAGGCCCACGGGCTTAGCGATGAGCTTCTCACCAATGCTGATCACCGGATCTCCATCCCGATTAAGGGCAGCGCGGAATCGCTGAATCTCGCTACCGCTGCATCCATGTGCCTCTGGGAATCCTCAAAGGCGCTCGACGCAGACGAAAGGTAATCGCGATATCGACACCTATCGCATGTCCCCCTAGCGCATTCATGTGTCGGCTCCACGGGTAAAGTGGTGGACGCTTTTGAACCGACATCGCTGCAGACGCCCTGAGCTGCAGAGCACTTGTGGAAAGGCGCGGGTGAGCGTAAGCGTGGCCGACAACGCAACACAACTTCCGGATATTGAACTGACCGAGGAAGCCCTGAACAAGGCAGCAGACGACGCGGTTGCTGCGTTCGAGGCTGCTGCGGACCTCGCGGCACTTGAAGATGCGCATCGCGCGCACCTGGGGGAGAAGTCCCCGATCATGCAGGCGCGTAAGTCGCTGGGGTCCATTCCGAAGGATCAGCGTAAGAACGCTGGTCGCTTTGTGAACATGGCGCGTGGCCGCGCCGAAAAGGTCTATGCCCAGCTGCGCCAGGTCCGCGAAGCAGAGCACCGCGAGAAGCAGCTGCGTGAGGAAAAGGTTGACGTTACGTTGCCTACCGCACGCGCTCACGCCGGCGCGATGCACCCGATCACCACACTGTCGGAGCACATCGCCGACATCTTCATCGGCATGGGTTGGGAAGTGGCCGAAGGCCCCGAGGTTGAAGCGGAGTACTTCAACTTCGACGCGCTGAACTTCATTCCGGACCATCCGGCCCGCACACTGCAGGACACCTTCTACATTGGCGAAGAAGGCTCCAAGCAGGTCATGCGTACACACACCTCGCCGGTGCAGGTGCGAACGATGCTTGAGCGCGATGTGCCGATCTACATTGCGTGCCCGGGCCGTGTGTTCCGTACGGACGAACTCGATGCCACCCACACCCCTGTGTTCCACCAGGTGGAGGGTCTCGCTGTGGACAAGGGACTGACGATGGCGCACCTGCGCGGCACGCTCGACCACCTGGCTAAGGTGCTGTTCGGCCCGGAAACCAAGACCCGTATGCGTACGAACTACTTCCCGTTTACCGAACCGTCTGCCGAGGTGGACGTTTGGTTCCCGAACAAGAAGGGCGGCGCTGGCTGGATTGAGTGGGGCGGCTGCGGCATGGTCAACCCGAACGTGCTGCGTGCTGTTGGCATCGACCCGGAGGAGTACACCGGTTTTGCGTTCGGCATGGGCCTTGAGCGCACGCTGCAGTTCCGCAATGGCCTGTCGGATATGCGCGACATGGTCGAAGGCGATGTCCGTTTCACTATTCCGTTCGGCGTGCAGGCGTAAAAGGAGAACCAAGAATGCTTATTTCCAAGAATTGGATCACCCGCCTGCTTAATCAGGCAGGCAACCAGGGCTTCAATCCCTCCGACGAGGAATTGGACGCCGGTTTTGTCCGCGTCGGTTTTGAGACCGAGGGCTACGAGCCGCTGCCTGAGGTGACCGGCCCGCTCGTCATTGGCCGAGTAGCCGAGATCGAGGAACTGACCGGGTTTAAGAAGCCCATCCGCTACTGCCAGGTTGATGTCGGACAGGCCAACGGCACAGGTGAACTGCAGGGCATCATCTGTGGCGCGCGAAACTTCAAGGAAGGCGACCTAGTCATCGTGTCGCTTCCGGGTGCGGTATTGCCAGGTGGCTTTGCTATCTCCGCGCGCAAAACCTATGACCACATTTCGAACGGCATGATGGCGTCCGCAGCAGAACTTGGCCTGGCTACAAAGAGCGAAGGCATCATCACACTGGAGGCGGGGGCAGCGACCCCGGGCGATGACGCTCGCGAGATCCTCGGCTCCGGCGACACCGTGTTTGAGGTTAACGTCACCCCGGACCGTGGCTACGCGCTGTCTGCGCGCGGCCTGACCCGTGAGATCGCATCCGCCTTCGACCTGGCGTTTAAGGATGTCGCGCAGGATCCGTCGATCGCAGGCGTTAATATGTCTGCTGTTCCGGAGCCGGCAGGCGAGAGCATCCCCGTCGAGGTTGAGGCCTCGACGAAGGCGCAGCGCTTCGGCCTGCGCACTGTGAAGGGCATCGACCCGAAGGCACAGGCGCCGTTCTGGCTGCAGCGCGAGCTGATGCTCAGCGGTGTTCGCTCTGTAAACGCGGCGACTGACGTGACTAACTACGTCATGCTGTTGCTTGGTCAGCCGATGCACGCATTCGACGCCGACAAGATCTCCGGCGGCTTGCGGGTGCACAACGCTGAGGCCGGTCAGAAGTTTGAAACGCTCGACCACGTTGAGCGGACGCTGACCGCAGACGATGTGGTGATCAGCGACGACAACGGCATCCAGTCCCTCGCCGGCGTTATGGGTGGCACGACGTCGGAGATTTCCGACGACACCGTGAACGTCCACTTCGAGGCTGCAACCTGGGATCCGCTGACTGTTGCTCGTACTGCACGTCGCCTGAAGCTGAGCTCGGAGGCCTCTCGTCGATTTGAGCGCGGCGTTGACCCCGCCATCGTCGAGGTCGCTCTGGATGCCGCTTGTGCGCTCCTCGTCGAGATCGCTGGCGGCTCGATCGAGGCTGGCCGTACGCTTGTCGGTGACGTTAAACCGCGTGAGCCGATTGCCATGCGTGCCTCGCGCCCGTCGGAGCTCATCGGTGTGGACTACTCCCGCGATACGGTTGTGCGCCGTCTTGAGGAGGTCGGCTGCACTATCGCAGGCGAGGGTGAGAACCTTCAGGTCACGCCGCCGACATGGCGTACCGATATCACCGTTCCGGTGGAACTTGTCGAAGAGGTCGTGCGACTTGAAGGACTCGACGATATCCCGTCGATCCTGCCAACACCGCGTGGTGGTCGCGGCTTGAGCCCGCTGCAGCGTCGCCGTCGCGCGGTCACGCACGCGCTGGCGTACTCCGGCTACGCGGAGATCATCCCGACGCCGTTTATTGCCAACGACACGTTCGATGTGTGGGGGCTCGACGCAGACGATCCGCGCCGCAACACGGTGAAGGTGCAGAACCCGTTGGATGCTGACTACGGCATCTTGGGCACGACGCTTCTGCCGTCGATGCTCGAGGCAGCAGGCCGCAATGTTGCCCGCGGCCGTGGCGATATTGCGCTCTACTCGGTTGCACAGACCTCTGAGAAGCGCGCGGATGTTTCGCCGTTGCCGGCCGTTACCCAGCGTCCAGCAGACGACGTTGTCGCAGAACTTATTCAGTCGCTGCCAAAGCAGAATCTGCATGCCGCAACGGTGGCGCTCGGCAACGTCGAGCTCGAGGGGCCGTGGGGCAATGGGCGCGCCTATGAGTGGTCGGACGCGATCCAGTCTGCGCAGATCGTCGCCCGCGCATGCGGTGTTGAACTCGACATCGTCGCTGCCGAGGTTCTGCCGTGGCACCCGGGGCGCTGTGCGGAACTCTCTGTCCGCGATGCTGCTGGCGAGCGTATCGTCGTTGGCCATGCTGGCGAGCTGCACCCGCAGATTCTGGAGAAGCTAAACCTGCCAGCGCGCACGTGCGCGATGGAGCTCGACCTGACTGCGATCCCGCTGGAGGAGCGTCTTCCGGCGCCGCGCCTGTCGTCGTTCCCGCTGTTGCACCAGGACATCGCGCTCGTCGTCGATGAGGAAGTTCCGGCTGAAGACGTCCGTCGCACTCTCGTTGAGGGCGCAGGTGAGCTTGTCGAGGACGTAACGCTTTTCGACGTCTACCGTTCGGAATCCCTCGGCGAGGGCAAGAAGTCTCTCGCATTCGGCCTGGCCTTCCGTGCGCCCGATCGCACGCTGAAGGAAGAGGAAGGCTCGGAGGCTCGCCTCAAGGCAGCCGAGTTGGCTAAGGAGCGCTTCGGCGCAGAAATGCGCGGGTAAATATTAATCCGTGAATAACTTACGGCGCACTGCATAACTGATACACTGTCCGCTATGTCAGAAAGTGTGATCAAGGTTGCGGTCGCCGGAGCCACCGGGTATGCGGGCGGTGAGATCCTCCGCCTGCTACTCGGCCACCCCGCCTACCTGGCGGGAACGTTAGAGATTGGTGCGCTAACCGGAGCATCAACCGCTGGCCAGCAGGTCGGCGATCTTATGCAGCATCTGCCGGAACTTGCAGATCGGGTCATTGAGCCAACAACAATCGATGTGCTTGCTGGCCACGATGTTGTGTTCCTCGGCTTGCCGCACGGCCATTCCGCCGAGATCGGTCAGGCGCTCGGCGAGGACGTCGTCGTGATTGACTGCGCTGCAGATTTTCGGTTGCGCGATGCCGAGCAATGGAAGCGTTTCTACGGCTCTGAGCATGCAGGATCTTGGCCTTACGGGCTTCCCGAACTGCCGGGTCAGCGGGCCGCCCTGCAGGGGGCAAACCGCGTCGCTGTCCCGGGGTGTTTCCCCACTGGGGCAACGCTTGCGGCCTGGCCAGCACTCCAGGCTGGGCTCGTGGAGCCTGACCTGACCATTGTCGCCGTTTCCGGTGTCTCAGGTGCTGGCAAGAAGGCGAATGTGGATCTCCTCGGCGCGGAAACGATGGGCTCCTTGAAAGCCTATGGCGTCGGCGGGACGCACCGGCACACACCAGAAATCCAACAGAATCTCGAGAGTGTTGCTGGCGCCAGGGTTTCCGTGAGCTTTACCCCGGTACTGGCACCGCTGCCGCGTGGGATTCTCACCACAGTGACCGCACCATTGGTGCAGGGCATTACAGCAGAGGCGGTAAATAGCGCGTACGAACAGGCGTACCAGGGAGAACAGTTTGTCAGGCTGCTTCCGGCAGGCTCGCAGCCGCAGACCCAGCATGTCGTGGGCACGAACATGTGTGCCGTGCAGGTTGCAGTGGACGAGCACGCCGGCAAGTTGGTGGCGACGAGTGCCATCGACAACCTGACCAAGGGCACTGGTGGTGCCGCTGTGCAATGCATGAACCTTGCACTCGGGTGGGACGAAGGGGCAGGACTATCGCGAGCTGCGGTGGCTCCGTAACCGCCACTTCACAACGACTCTCCACCCCTGTTGAAAGGAAAAACGAACAATTCATGACCACCACCGGAGTAACCGCCCCGAAGGGCTTTAGCGCTGCAGGTATCAGCGCCGGGATCAAGGCGTCTGGCAACCGTGATCTCGCATTGGTTGTCAACGAAGGCCCGGAGTTCGCTGGTGCAGCCGTATTTACTCGGAACAGAGTGTTTGCAGCGCCAGTGAAAGTGAGCCGTGAGACTGCAGCTGGCGGCACCATTAAGGCTCTGATTGTGAACTCGGGAAACGCGAACGCGTGTACCGGCGCACAAGGATACGAAGACGCAAAAGCCATGCAGCGCCTGACCGCAGAAGGCATCGGGGTCGACCCAGCCCACGTTGCGGTCTGCTCGACGGGGCTGATCGGCGACACACTTCCGATGGACAAGGTGGAAGCCGGTATCGGTGTCGTCGTCAAGCAACTCGGCGATGATGGAGCGGGTGCTGCAGATGCGATTCGGACGACAGATACGGTGGCGAAAGAAGCCGTCGTCAAGGGCGACGGCTGGACTGTGGGGGCGATGGGAAAGGGTGCCGGCATGATGGCGCCGTCGCTGGCGACGATGCTTGTCTGCATCACCACCGACGCAAAGGCTGACAGCGCCACGTTGCAGGCTGCGCTCGAGCAAGCCTGTGCCATGACGTTTAACACGTTGGATATTGATGGCTCGACTTCCACCAACGACACGGTCGTCGCAATGGCAAGCGGTGCCAGTGGCGTGACCCCAACGCAAGCAGAACTCAACGCCGCAGTGCACGAAGCGTGCGCGAAGCTAGCGGCGATGATGCAGTCGGATGCGGAAGGCGTGACCAAGCGTGTCGCGATCACCGTCCAAGGAGCGCTCGACGATGCACAAGCGCTCAACGCAGCGCGCGCGATCGGCCGTGACAGCCTGGTCAAGACTGCGATGTTCGGCTCCGATCCGAACTGGGGCCGCGTGCTGGCAGCCGTAGGCATGGCCGATGCCGAGATGGATGCGGAGAACATCTCCGTGACCTTCAACGGTCAGACCGTATGCGAACAGTCGACCGGCGCACCGGGCGCCCGCGACGTTGACTTGAGCGGAGCCGACATCGACGTTGTTGTGGACCTGGGCACCGGGGGAGCGGGCAGCGCAACCGTGCGCACAACCGACCTCTCGCACGCCTACGTCGAGATCAATTCCGCGTACTCGAGCTAGGAGGTGGGTGAGTTGATGCCTAATCTAACGAGTGAACAGCGCGCCACCGTCCTTGCCGAAGCACTGCCGTGGCTGCAGCACTACCGCGACAAGATTGTGGTGGTGAAGTACGGCGGTAACGCCATGATTGATGAAGACCTCAAGGCAGCGTTCGCCGCAGACATGGTGTTTCTGCGCACTGTGGGCGCGAAGCCCGTGGTCGTACATGGCGGCGGGCCGCAGATCAGCGCGATGCTCAAGCGTTTGGGCCTCGACGGCGGCGAGTTCGTCGGCGGGTTCCGTGTCACCACGCCGGAAATCCTGGATGTCGTGCGCATGGTGCTGTTCGGGCAGGTGGGCCGAGATCTTCTGGGCAAGATCAATTCCCACGGCCCGTATGCGGTAGGCACCTCAGGAGAGGATGCCGGCTTGTTCACGGCCAAGCGCCGCCAGGTCGAAGTGGAAGGTGAGCTCGTCGATATCGGGCTGGTCGGCACCATCACCGACGTGAATCCGGCAGCGGTGATGGACATCATCGACGCCGGCCGTATCCCGGTCGTCTCTGGCATCGCTCCGGGCGAAAACGGCGAGGTCTACAACATCAACGCTGACGAAGCCGCGGGTGCGCTGGCAGCTGCGATCGGCGCGGAACGCCTCGTAGTTCTCACCAACGTGGAGGGCCTTTACACCGATTGGCCCAACCGCGATTCGCTTTTGTCCAAGATCGAGGCGGCCGAGCTTGAGAAGATGCTGCCGGGCCTAGACACCGGGATGATCCCGAAGATGGAAGCTTGCCTGACCGCGGTCCAGGGCGGGGTGAAAGCGGCACACGTTATTGATGGTCGTGTGGCCCACTCAGTGCTTCTCGAACTACTGACCATGGGTGGTGTGGGCACGATGGTGCTTCCAGACGATTACGACCGCACCCACTACCCAGACGGCACAATCTTTAGGAAGGATGAGGCATGAGCAACTTCGCTACACGCTGGTCGGAGTCACTGCTAGACACGTACCCAGCCCCGCCGGTTGAACTCGTCTCTGGCGATGGCGCTACCGTCACCGATGCCGACGGGAAAACGTACATCGACATGCTCGCAGGCATCGCCGTGAACGCGTTGGGACATGCCAACCCAGCCATCGTGCAGGCGGTGTCGCAGCAGGTGGCCACTCTCGGCCACGTATCTAACCTGTTTGGTTCCCATCCGGTGGTTGAAGTAGCGGAGAAGCTGCGCGCACGCGTCGGCGACGAGACCGCCCGTGTGTTTTTCAGCAACTCCGGCGCAGAGGCCAACGAGGCCGCGTTTAAGCTTGCCCGTCTCACTGGTCGGGGGCGCATCCTCGCAGCCGAGCATGGTTTCCACGGCCGCACCATGGGCTCGCTCGCGCTGACCGGACAGCCAGAGAAGCAGGCCCCGTTCGCGCCATTGCCCACCGGTGTGGAGTTCTACCCGTATGGCGACATTGATGCGCTGACGGCTCTGGTTGAGCAGAACCCTACCGATACTGCCGCCATCATCTTGGAGCCGATTCAGGGCGAAACCGGCGTCATCCCGGCGCCCGAAGGCTTCTTGCAGGCGGTGCGCTCGCTTTGCGACGAGCACGGCATCCTCTTCATCACCGACGAAGTTCAAACCGGTGTCGGTCGCACCGGGACCTTCTTTGCCTTCGAAGACGCAGGGGTCGTGCCGGATGTCATCACCATGGCCAAAGGTCTCGGCGGGGGACTGCCCATCGGCGCGACGATAGCCCGCGGTAAAGCCGCGACACTGTTCACTCCGGGCAGCCACGGCACAACCTTCGGTGGCAACCCCGTCGCGTGTGCTGCGGCAAACGCGGTGCTGGACACGATTGACGATGGGTTCCTGGCCAATGTTCGTCGCAAAGCAGCAGTGCTTATCGACGAAACCACGGACGTTCCCGGCGTCGCGGAAGTGCGCGGCCGGGGACTCATGCTGGGCGTTGTGCTGGAGCAACCGGTTGCGAAGCTCGTCGTCAAGCATGGGCTCGAACACGGCGTCATTCTGAACGCGCCGTCCGACACCGTCATCCGACTCACCCCACCCCTGGTAATTAGCGACAACGAGATCCAGCAGGCGGTTGAGCGTCTCGCAGCCGCAATCGCACAAGCCGCAGAAAGGAACTAGACCAATGGCTCGTCATTTTCTCGCAGACGACGATCTCACCCCAGCAGAACAGGCTGAAGTCCTTGCACTCGCAGCGGAGCTGAAAAAGGCTCCGCTGTCGCACCGGCCGTTGGAAGGGCCGCTTTCAGTGGCAGTCCTGTTTGACAAGACCTCGACGCGTACGCGGTTCTCATTCGACGCCGGTATTGCGCAACTTGGCGGCCAGGCGATCGTGACTGAGACTGGGCACGCACAGATGGGCAAGGGCGAATCCTTCCAGGACACCGGTGCCGTACTGTCCCGCTACGTACAGGCAATTGTGTGGCGCACCTACGATCACCAGAACCTCGTGGACATGGCTGAGGCAGGCACCGTTCCTGTGGTCAATGCACTTACCGATGACCTGCACCCATGCCAGATCCTGGCGGACCTGCAAACCATCATCGAGGAGTTCTGCCCCGAGGAAGGCGCCGCTGGCCTGAAGGGGCTGAAAGCGGTGTACCTCGGCGACGGTGACAACAACATGGCTAACTCGTACCTGATCGGTTTCGCTACAGCGGGGATGGACATCACTGTTATCGCGCCCAAGGAATTCCAGCCGCGTGCCGAGTTTGTCGAGCGCGCCGAGAAGCGCGCCGCAGAAACCGGCGCCCGAGTCACCGTGACTGATGATGTTGCAGCTGCTGAAGACGCGAACGTCGTGATCACCGACACCTGGATCTCGATGGGCATGGAAGAAGATGGCAAGGATCGTCGCACACCGTTCTTGCCCTACCAGGTTGATTCGGACCTGATGGCGCGCGCGGCAAACGATGCAATATTCTTGCATTGCCTTCCCGCGTACCGCGGGAACGAGGTCGCCGCGGAGGTCATTGATGGCCCGCAGTCGCGCGTCTTCGACGAGGCTGAAAACCGTTTACATGCGCAGAAAGCGTTGTTGACCTGGCTTCTGGAGCACCAATAATGTCCCAACCTGTATCCCGTACCGCACGCCAAGCACGGATCCTCGAGTTGCTTGAGCAGACTCGTGTTTCCTCGCAGATTCAGCTGTCAGAGCTGCTGCTCGCAGAAGGCATCGACATTACGCAGGCGACCCTGTCGAGGGACTTGGATGAACTTGGTGCGAAGAAGATCCGCCCATCTGGCGGCGGCCGTGCTTACTACACGATCAACGGCGATGCCGATGGTTTTGAAAACGCGCAGACTGGCCCCCGTGAGAAGCTCCGCCGCATGATCGACGAGTTGGTCGTATCCGCGGATGGCTCGGGTCAACTTGCACTGCTGCGCACGCCCCCAGGTGCGGCGCAGTACCTGGCCAGCTACATTGACCGCGTAGGCCTCGACCAGGTTGTCGGCTGCATTGCTGGCGACGACACAATTTTTGTTCTTGCACGCGAACCGCTCACCGGCGTAGAACTTGCCGTGGAACTCTTCGGCGGACACGCCCGGGGCAGCGACTAAAAAGTTTTACCCTGCAGGTAACCTCATACTATTCATGAAATCTTTTGAAGGAGAATCGTTCTACCATGACTAATCGCGTTGTTCTTGCATATTCAGGCGGTTTGGACACGTCCGTTGCTATCCCGTACCTGGCTGAAATGACCGGCGGTGAAGTGATCGCGGTCTCCCTCGACCTTGGACAGGGCGGCGAGGACATGGAATCAGTGCGCCAGCGCGCATTGGACTGCGGTGCAGTGGAGTCCATTGTTGTGGACGCCAAGGATGAGTTCGCCGAGGAGTATTGCCTGCCCACCATCAAGGCAAACGGTATGTACCAGGGCGAGTACCCGCTGGTTTCCGCGATTTCGCGCCCGCTGATTGTCAAGCATCTCGTTGAGGCTGGTCACAAGTACGGCGGCACCCACGTCGCCCACGGCTGCACCGGCAAGGGCAACGACCAGGTTCGTTTCGAGGTCGGATTCCTGAACCAGGATCCGGACCTGGAGATCATCGCTCCGGCTCGTGACTATGCCTGGACCCGCGATAAGGCCATCGAGTACGCAGAGGGCAAGAACTTGCCGATTGAGCAGTCTGCCGCGTCGCCGTTCTCCATCGACCAGAACGTGTGGGGCCGCGCAGTTGAGACCGGCTTCCTTGAGGATCTGTGGAACCCGCCGACAAAGGACCTCTACGCCTACACCGAGGACCCGGCGCTCGGCAACGCTCCGGACGAGGTCATCATCTCCTTCGAGTCCGGCAAGCCGGTGGCCATCGACGGCCGTAAGGTCACGGTCCTCGAAGCAATCGAAGAGATGAACCGTCGCGCAGGTGCCCAGGGTGTTGGCCGTCTCGACATGGTTGAGGACCGTCTGGTTGGCATCAAGTCCCGCGAGGTCTACGAAGCGCCGGGCGCCGTCGCGCTGATCACCGCTCACAAGGCTCTTGAGGACGTCACCGTTGAGCGCGAGTTGGCTCGCTACAAGCGTCTTATCGATGCACGCTGGTCCGAGGAGGTGTACGACGGCCTCTGGTTCGGCCCGCTGAAGCGCTCCCTGGATGCGTTCATCGAGTCCACCCAGGAGCACGTCACCGGCGATATCCGCATGGTCCTGCACGCTGGCCAGATCACGGTCAACGGCCGTCGTTCCAACCACTCGCTGTACGACTTCAACCTGGCTACCTACGACACCGGCGATACCTTCGACCAGACCCTGGCCAAGGGCTTCGTGCGTTTGCACGGTCTGTCCTCCCAGATCGCGAACAAGCGCGACCGCGAGGCCGGCAAGTAAATGGAGCAGCACAAGACAAACGAAGGTGCGCTCTGGGGCGGTCGTTTTTCCGGCGGCCCGTCGGAAGCCATGTTCGCCCTGTCCGTGTCTACCCATTTTGACTGGGTGCTTGCGCCGTACGATGTGCTCGCATCCAAGGCGCACGCGAAGGTGCTGAACAAGGCAGGTTTGCTTAGCGACGACGACCTTGCCGTCATGCTCGACGGCCTGGACCAACTCGGCCGCGACGTTGCCGACGGCTCGTTCGGTCCGCTGCCGACCGATGAGGATGTCCATGGTGCGATGGAGCGTGGACTCATCGACCGTGTCGGGCCCGAGATCGGTGGTCGCCTGCGTGCTGGACGTTCCCGCAACGACCAGGTTGCGGCCATGTTCCGGATGTGGCTGCGCGATGCCCTGCGGGGTGTCGCACTCGATGTCAGCGATCTGATCGACGCGATCGTCGCACAGGCGGAAGCCCACCCAGACGCGATCATGCCTGGCAAGACCCACTTCCAGGCTGCACAGCCGATCCTGCTTGCGCACTCGCTGTTGGCGCATGCCCAGCCGCTGCTGCGTGACCTGGACCGGATCAAGGATGCCGACAAGCGACTGGCAGTCTCGCCGTACGGTTCTGGAGCGCTGGCTGGTTCGTCGCTGCACCTCGACCCAGAGGCGATCGCAGAGGAGCTTGGTTTCGATTCGGCAACCGACAACTCGCTCGACGGCACCTCCTCGCGCGACTTTGCTGCAGAATCCGCGTACGTCCTGGCACAGATTGCGATTGATATCTCTCGTTTCGCCGAAGAGATCATCGCGTGGTCCACGCCAGAGTTCGGCTACGTCACGCTGCATGACGCGTGGTCGACCGGCTCGTCGATCATGCCGCAGAAGAAGAACCCGGACGTTCCGGAACTTGCCCGTGGCAAGGCTGGTCGCTTGATCGGTAACCTTTCCGGTTTGCTCGCCACGCTGAAGGCCATGCCGCTGGCGTACAACCGTGACCTTCAGGAAGACAAGGAGCCGTTGGTCGACTCGGTCACGCAGCTCTCCATCCTCCTGCCGGCGTTCACTGGACTGGTTTCCACGTTGACGTTCCACGAAGACCGCATGCGCGAACTGGCTCCAGCAGGGTTCACATTGGCCACCGACCTTGCCGAATGGATGGTGCGCCAGGGCGTTCCATTCCGCGAAGCACACGAGGCTTCGGGAGCCTGCGTTCGCATCGCAGAATCCCGTGGTGTCGATCTCGTGGATCTGACGGATGAGGAGCTAGCGGGCGTCGATAAGCGTCTGCTCCCCGAAGTGCGCGAGGTACTTACTGTCGATGGGGCGGTCGCATCCCGCGATACCCGCGGCGGTACTGCGAAACCGCGTGTGGTGGAGCAGCGGGAGCGTGTGCGCGAAGCGAACAAGGCTGCGCGCCAGTGGGCAGAGCAGCCAGTACGGAAGAAGTAAATACACGTTCGCAGAGCGCAGTTCAGAGTTTCCCTTTAGCATTGGGATATGGATGCGCCAAATACCTATGAAGCCAAGCCCCGGGGACGGTCAGTCTCCGTGGTGCTTGGCCTCATTTTTATTGCAGTGGTCATCGCCGCAGTCGCTTTAGGCCGGGGGCTTCTTCCCTTTGGCAGTGATGGCGACGAAAAAGACAGTGGCGGTGAATCAAATCGCCAGTCTCAGGGCAACGTGCAGCAACTCCACGGAGTAATCGGCTCTGAAAAGCGGGCTTTCTTTGAAGACCCCAAGGTCAAGGACAGACTTGCAGCGTTGGGCTACAGCGTCAGCGTGACAACAGCGGGGTCCCGCCAGATAGCTACCACCACGGATATTGCCGCACAAGATTTCGTTTTCCCGTCTTCCGGGCCTGCCACGCAAAAGGTGCGCGAACAGGGCAGTGGCTACTCGGTGGATTTCCCGTTTTTCTCCCCGATGGCGGTAGCGAGCTGGAAGCCGATTGCGGATCTACTGGTAGCTGAGGGAGTCGTGGCTGAGCAGAACGGCGCTTACACACTGGACGTGAACAAGTACATGGACTTGGCCCGCTCCGGAAAACGATGGCGCGACCTCGGGGACGCGTTTCCGTCGCCACGCAATGTACAGGTCCGCTCGACAGATATCCGCACCTCAAACTCCGCCGCGATGTATCTGTCGCTGTTGGCGTGGGAGGTAGCACAGCGAGAACCCGATCGCGCCAATGACGTTGGTTTTCTTGTCGACGAGATCGCGCCCTTCTTCACCGCTCAGGGATACAGCGAAGCCTCATCCTCTGGCCCTTTTGCGGACTACCTCAGCCAAGGCATGGGAGCGGTACCGATGGTGATGGTGTACGAAGCACAGTTCATTGGTGAGCAGATGCGAGATAATTCCCGAATCCGCGACGATATGGTGCTGCTGCAACTCAGTCCGACAGTGCTGGCTAACCACGGCATCGTCGGGGTGAGCGAGGGCGGTAGAGAACTCGGTCGTCTGCTCACCAACGACCCCGAGCTACAAAGGCTGGCCGCGTACCACGGATTCCGGCCCGCGACCTCAGGCAACCTGGCCCAAGAGATGGAGGATCGAGGGCTCGATGCGCCTGCGGATTACGTCAATTCCATCGACCCACCCTCCTACGACAGGCTTGAACAACTCATCGACGGTGTCGGTCAACGCTATGGCGGAGCACCCGCACCGGTGAAGGAGGAGGAATAATGAATCGCCTCGTCGCGGCGCTTGCTGCGTTCATGTCTCTGGTGCTCGTCGCGTGTAGCACTTTCGAAGAAGGCACTTCCAATACTCCTGATACATCCGGCGCAGGGCCCAGCGGTAATGCCGATCTGACCATTGTCGCTGCAACCGAGCTCAAGGACCTCGAAGAATTGGTTGATCGTGCAGCAGAGGAGCTCGGCTTCACTATCGACATGCAGTTCCCCGGCGGAACTTTAGAAAACTCCCAAACGCTCAAACAGGGAGGTTTCGATGGGGAAGTGGATGCCACATGGTTTGCTACGAACCGCTACGTCAACCTGATCGGCGCCTCCGACAAGTTGGACGGTGAGACAAAGATTGCCACAAGCCCCGTCGCGTTCGGTGTATGGGAGGACAGCGCAAAGCGTCTCGGCTGGGACACCAAGCAGCCCACCTGGGCCGAGTTTGCCGACGCTGCCGCAAGCGGCAAGTTCACGTTCGGGATGACCAACCCGCAAGCCTCGAACTCGGGATTCTCCGCACTCGTCTCGGTGGCGACTGCGCTCGCAGACACCGGCGATGCGATTTCCCCTACTGACTTGGAGCGCGTTGGGCCACAGCTCAAGGAAATGTTCGAAGCGCAATCTATGGTTTCCGGTTCTTCCGGGTGGCTGGCTGAGACGTTTGTCAATGATTCGTCCCGAGGCGATGGCATCATCAACTACGAAGCAACACTTCACCAGCTAAAGGCCCAAGGTGTGCCTATTGAGGTTGTTGTCCCCGCCGATGGCGTGATTTCCGCAGATTACCCGTTATCGGCACTGGCTAACCCTGCGCATGCAGACGCGCGGGGTCGGGTAGAAGAGCTGTCGCGCTGGCTCCTAGAACACCAAGAGGACATCGCTCAGACCTATCGCAGGCCTGTGACCGGCGTGGATAACGTGCCGGTGGAGATAGCCAACCAACACGTCATCGAGCTGCCGTTCCCAGCCAACGAGGGAGTCGTCGATGAGCTGCTTTATGCGTACGACAACTCCTACCGCAAACCAGGACGAACAACGTTTGTGCTAGATACTTCCGGGTCGATGGAAGGGCAGCGGTTGGCGTCGCTGAAAAGCATCATGCACTCGCTTATCGACGGCTCCGCTTCAACACTCACCGGTGACGTCTCCCTACGCGACCGGGAAACCGTCACGTTGCAAGCCTTTGATTTCGCACCACACGAACCGTTGACAGTTCGCTTCTCCCGGGAAGATCCGAAGTCTGCTGAAAAACTATCTGACTTCGTCGATGGTCTCCAGGCTGAGGGCGGAACCGCGGTGTATGAAACCTTGCTGAAGGCATTGAGGAATACGGACCCGAACGGAGGTATTCCGTCGATAGTTTTGCTGAGTGATGGTGAAAGCACCGTTGCCCCAGACTATGTCGAATTCAAGAGGCAGTATGAAGCATTGCCAGAACAGCTGCGTAACGTGCCTGTGTTCGTTATCTTGTACGGCGATGCTAATGCGATAGAGATGCAAGCACTTGCAGATCTCACCGGTGGTGAGGTGTTTGACGCGCTTGGTGGCGACCTGGCTGCTGCCTTTAAGGAGATTCGTGGATTCCAATAATTCGTCTGCGGGAAAAGCAGCCCGGTATTTCGCCTCACCCAAGAACCAGCTTGGGTTGGTGCTGGCTACCCTCGTGGTTGTGGTTCATATTGCGGTAGGTATCGGACTGTTCTGGCCGGTCGCCGCGGCGGCCGCGTATGGCGCCGGCGCGGCTCTTGCGCCGTCCCGGAAAACCAAGGAACTTCCAGCAGCACCAACCCTGCCCACGTCGCAAGTTCTCGAGAATGCGCTGCGGCAAACGACTGATCGGTTGGAATCGGCGAAGCCACCACGTCAGGTGATGATGCAGGCGCGAGCGTTTGAAAAAGCCTCCAAGTTCGTATTGTCCGAGTGGGAACACCTCGAGCCGACGCCTAAGCACCGGCAGACGATGTGGAATGTAGTCAATGTGTACTACCCGGAGGTCGTCGATACGTACCTTGATGCCCCTCAGTACCGAGACAAGTCTGCGGTGAGCGTGGTTGTGGACTCTTTAACCACGCTCACTCGCGCTGCTGAGCGGGTGCAGCAGGGGATTTTGGACGACAATCTGCGCGCCATGGATTCACAAGCGCAGTTCCTGCGTCAAGAGCTCGGTGAGTTGCCCGGACTCGACGACAGCTACCACGGAGGCAGCGGGTACGATCCGAAAGCATGAGTCTGGATCCGAAGCTTCTTAACGTCCTCGCGTGTCCCAAAGACAAGGGAACGCTGGAGTATGACCAAGAGCGGGAGCTGCTGGTCAACGAACGCCTCGGCATTGCCTATCGCATTGACGACGGCATCCCAGTTCTGCTCATCGACGAAGCAGAGCCATACATCTCGGCAAAGTAGAAGACGGAGAAAAACCCAATGAGCAAAAACATCATTGATGAGCTTGAGTGGCGCGGGCTGATCAACCAGTCCACGGACCTCGACGCACTGCGGAAGGAAACCGAGCAGCCGATCGTGCTGTACTGCGGCTTCGACCCGACTGGTCCCTCGCTGCACGCCGGCCACCTCGTTCCGCTGCTCATGCTGCGCCGCTTCCAAGAAGCAGGCCACACACCGATCGTGCTTGCTGGTGGCGCGACCGGCATGATCGGTGACCCACGCGACGTGGGGGAGCGCTCCATGAACTCTGCGGACACCGTCCGTGATTGGGCGGACCGCATCAGTGGCCAGCTCAGCCGTTTCGTGCACTTTGATGGCGACAATGCAGCACGCCTGGTCAACAACAACGACTGGATTAAAGACCTTGGCGTTATCGAGTTCCTGCGTGATGTGGGCAAGCACTTCTCGCTGTCCACGATGCTCGGCCGCGACACGGTGAAGCGTCGTCTGGAGAACGACGGCATTTCTTACACCGAGTTTTCCTACATGCTGCTGCAGGCGAATGACTACGTGCAGCTGCGCCGCAACCACAATTGCGTGCTGCAGGTTGGCGGCGGCGATCAGTGGGGCAACCTCGTTGCGGGCGTTGACCTGAATCGTCGTATGGACGGCGAGCAGGTTCACGCGTTGACTGTTCCGCTGGTGACGGATTCCGAAGGTAAGAAGTTCGGCAAGTCCACTGGTGGCGGCTCGCTGTGGCTGGATCCCGAGATGACCAGTCCGTACACCTGGTACCAGTACTTCGTAAACACTGCGGACGCCGATGTCATCCGTTACCTGCGTTGGTTCACCTTCCTTGACCAGGAAGAGCTCAACCGCCTGGAGACCGAAGTGGCGGAGCGCCCATTCAAGCGTGAAGCCCAGCGTCGCTTGGCGCAGGAGATGACCGATCTGGTCCACGGCAAGGAAGCCCGTGAGGCTGTCGAACTCGCATCGCAAGCTCTGTTCGGTCGCGCAGAACTTACTGACCTCGACGAGAAGACCCTCGCATCGGCAGTCTCTGAAACCTCTGTCTTTGAGATCCCAGCCGGCGAAACCACGGATATCGTGGAGCTTCTCGTCGGTGCTGGTCTCGCAGAGTCGAAGGGTGCAGCGCGCCGCTCCATCAAGGAAGGTGGCGTGTACGTGAACAACGAGCGCGTCGAAGACGAGGCGTGGGCGCCGTCTGACCAGGATTTCCTCCACGGCACATGGCTGGTCCTGCGCCGAGGCAAGAAGAACTTCGCAGGCGCTAAGCGCGCATAAGCAACTGCTTATCGACGACACCACCCAGGCAGAAACCACCATCTGCCTGGGTGTTTGTGTTGTTTGTGAGTTCGTGGTTATATCTTC
>NZ_KV787019.1:0-196 GCF_001806995.1 Corynebacterium sp. HMSC11D10 | reverse complement strand
TTCGAGCGGCCTTGAGGGGCTGGCGAGAGGGAACAAGTTAATTTCATGAGGTTACGTGTTCAAGGTAAACGCTGGTTGAACTTGGGTTTGACTTTGGTTTACGTTGTGTTGTAGGCTCTGTTTCCGCCGCTTAGACGGCCGTGACTTTGAAAGTTGTGGTTGTTGGGTGTGCTGGTGTTGTTTGAGAACTCGATAG
>NZ_KV787018.1:38705-133605 GCF_001806995.1 Corynebacterium sp. HMSC11D10 | reverse complement strand
GCGAAAATCAGACACACATTTTGCTACTTAACCCAAATTTCCTACCACCTTCAGGGGTCAAAACAGCAAAAGCCCCGACCCACACTCCGGAGAGTATGTGTCGGGACTTAGTTTGTGCCCGGGGGGGGACTTGAACCCCCACGTTCTTGCGAACACTGGCACCTGAAGCCAGCGCGTCTGCCAATTCCGCCACCCGGGCGGGCGACTTGATAAATATAGAACGACCCGCGTGAAAAGTACAAACCGCCAGTCCACACCAGGTTTTAGACACGCGCGCCGCGTTTTCGGATAGGTCGTGTCGGGGTGGGCACCTATACTGTCCGAGTTACTTAAATTCGCATGTGAAGAAAGGAGGTGCGTGGGAAGTGGCGGTAATGGACAAGCTGGCAAAGCTCGATAGTTCTCTGCAGCGTGGCTTGGATAACTCTATGGCTGCGCTGTTTGGCGGCAAGGTTGTGCCGGAGGAGATTGAGGTGCTGGTCAAGCAGGAGGCACAGGATTCGCTGGTGGTCACGGATCGGGACGAGTATGTCGCTCCGAATGTGTACGCAGTGGGTGTGTCTTCGAAGGACTTGGAAAACTTGTCTAGGAATCGTGATCTTCCTGCGGACCTCGCCGATCAGCTCATGCGGTACGTGCGTAATAAGCAGTGGTTCTTGGATGGGCCGGTTGTTGTGCGTATCGCTGAGGAGTCGGGTTTGAGGACGGGTCAGCTCCGTGTGTCGTCGTATATCGACACGATGCCGGATGTGGTGAGTGGATTCGACGCCATTGTGGCGGAGCCGAAGAAGCGTGCTCGTGCCTTGAGCTCGGAGAGTAAGGAGGATGCAATGTCCGAACCGAATGCCGCCAATCCTGCAAACGGTGGCGAGTCGAATGGGCAGAATGCCACGGTGAGCCTGCTGCTGCAGGATGGCTCTTCGCGTACGTACTTGGTGCACGAGGGGTCCAACATTTTGGGCCGTTCGAATGATTCTGATTTCCGTCTGCCGGATACGGGTGTGTCGCGTCAGCACGCTGAGATCACCTGGGATGGCCAGGTTGCGGTGTTGGTGGATTTGCAGTCCACGAACGGCACGACGGTCAATGATGAGCCGGTGGATAACTGGATGCTGGCGGATGGCGACGTGATTACGCTGGGCCATTCCAACATCGAGGTTCGTATTGTTGGCGGCCAGGATGAGGTGCCGATGAATGCGAATGAGCCGGACTTCACGGATTCGGTGTCGCACCCGAGTACTGAATATTTCCAGCCGTAAAGCACCGGAAGGTTTGAGATGGATTCCACAATTATCCTCAGCGCGCGTTTTGGTTTGTTGGCGCTGTTGTGGGTCTTCATCCTGCTGGTGATGTGGACGCAGCGTAAGGATGTTGTCTCGGCGGGTGGGGCGGTTCGTCGCCAAGCGGTGGCTTCTTCGCCTGCGCCGAGGGAAAAGGCGCGCACTCTTGCGGTTGTTGCGGGCCCGTTGCAAGGCTCCCACATGGAGATTGCCAGCTTGGAGGAGTTCACTGTTGGTAGGGCTGGTGACAATGACTTCCAGCTGGGTGACGATTATGCGTCGTCACGCCATGCGCGCCTGTTCCGGCGTGGCAGTGACTGGTTTGTGGAGGACTTGGATTCGCGCAACGGCACCTTTGTCAATGGGGTGCGAATTGATCAGCCTGAGCGGGTGACCGTGGGTATGGATATGAAGATGGGACGCACGATTGTGAGGCTAATGCCGTGAAGCTCGCGCTAGATTTCGTCGCCGCGTCCGATCGCGGCCTGGTCAGGACCAATAACGAGGATTCGGCGTATGCGGGTCCGCACTTGTTGGTGCTTGCGGATGGCATGGGCGGCCACGCTGCTGGTGAGGTTGCTTCCCAGTTGATGGTGGAGCACATGGAGCACCTCGACCGCGACCCGAAGGATGCCGACATGTTGGCGTTACTGGGTGCGGCTGCGGAGGATGCGAATGCGTCTATTGCGGAGTCTGTGGGGACTCACCCGGAGCAGGCTGGCATGGGTACGACGCTGACGGCGTTGATGTTCAACGGCCAGCAGTTCGGTCTGATTCACGTGGGTGATTCGCGAGGCTATTTGCTGCGCGACGGAAAACTTACGCAGCTCACGGTGGATGACACGTTTGTGCAGTCGCTTGTCGACGAAGGCAAGCTCGCCGCCGAGGACGTGTCCAGCCACCCGCAGAAATCCCTGATTCTCAAGGCGTACACGGGCCGCGAGGTCGAGCCCCACCTGGAGCTCGTCGAGGTCAAGCCGGGCGATCGTGTGTTGTTGTGCTCCGACGGGTTGTCGGATCCGGTCACACGCGAGACGATCGAGATCGCGCTCGGCGACGGCACGCCTGAGATGGCGGCGCAGCGCCTGATTGAGTTGGCGTTGCGTTCCGGTGGTCCGGACAACGTCACCGTAGTGGTGGCCGAGGTCGTCGAGGTTGACGACGACGCGGACGTCCCCGAAACACCCGCCGCAGTGAAGGCCGGCGCGTTGGTGCCGGCTGTGGAACAGACACACCCAGATTCCTCCGCGAGCCGGGCCGCGGCGCTGCTGCGCAAGTCGGAGACGATCACCCCGGACCACAACCGGGCGAAGACGCAGGAGTCGGATTCCGCCGACTCCGACGAGGAGTCCCACTCAGCAACCGCGAAGGCTAAGCAGCCGAGCTCGGTGTGGCCGTGGGTCGTCGCCACGCTTGTGCTGCTGTTGGCGCTGGTTGTTGGCGGTGCGGTGTGGTCGAAGTCCCGCATTGTGGACGAGTACGCGCTGACAGTAAACGACGACAGGCAGTTCGTCGTGGAGCACACCTCGCGCAGCAACCCATTCGCCGCAGAGAAGGTCGAGCGCATCCAGCACGCCTGCCTGGGCAAGGACGGCGATCTGCGTGTGATTTCGGCGAACTCGACGCCGGAGGACTGCCACCTGTTTAGCGTCGATGACCTGCCGCAGGAAGAGCGCGAAGCAATTGTCGACGAGGGCTTCACCGGCACGTACGACGAAGTGCTTGGCCGGTTGAAGGACTTGGCGGATGATGCCTTGCCGGGTTGTGTGGATAAGCAAAAGCCCGAGGACAACAAGTGCCGGGAGGTTCAATGAGCAGGCTGACTGCACGTAGCCGCGAACTGCTGCTGCTCCTGTTCGCCACCGGCCTGCTGCTGCTCATGCTGTTCGGGCTGGAGACCAGCCAGGGGCACACCCTGTCCACCGAAATGCTGTACCTCGTGGGCGGGTTCATCGGTGTGTACGCGATCGCGCACCTGTCGCTGGCGTTTCTTGCGCCACACGCGGATCAGGTATTGCTGCCGATGGTGGCGCTGCTCAATGCGATCGGACTAGTGGTGATTTACCGGCTTGACCTCGCCGAACGCCCTGGATACGGGCCTTTGGCAGAGCGGCAGATGATGTGGTCGCTTGTCGGCGTGGGGCTGATGGTGCTCACCCTGCTCGTCGTGCGCGAGCACCAAGCGCTGTCGCGGTACTCGTACCTGCTAGGCCTGGTTGGCCTAATTTTCCTGGCGCTGCCACTGGTGTGGCCGCAGCCGGAAGGCCACGCGGATGCCCGCATCTGGCTGTGGCTTGGTCCGTTTTCTATCCAGCCGGGTGAGTTTTCCAAGATCCTGCTGCTGATCTTCTTCGCTCAACTGTTGGCGCAGAAACGCGCCCTGTTTACGGTGGCGGGTCGCAGGTTCCTGGGGTTGACGTTCCCGCGTGTGCGCGACCTCGCGCCGATTCTGATGGTGTGGGCGATTGCCATTTTGATCATGGCGGCATCCAACGACTTCGGTCCGGCGCTGCTCCTGTTCGCCACCGTGCTGGGCATGGTGTACTTCGCCACCGACCGCATCTCCTGGCTGGCCATCGGCCTGGCCCTCGTGGCCGTCGGTGGCTACGCGGTGTACCAGGTGAGCGGGAAGATTCAGGAGCGCGTGGCCAACTTCATCGACCCGTTCGCAGACTTTGAAGGCATTGGCAACCAGCCCGCCAACGCCCTGATCGGCCTGAGCTGGGGCGGTATGACCGGCACCGGTTTGGGCTACGGCCACCCAGAACTCGTGCCGGTGGCGCACTCCGACTACATCCTCGCCGCGATCGGCGAAGAGCTCGGTCTGGTCGGTATCGCTGCCGTGCTGTGTCTGTTCGCCATCTTCATCACCCGCGGATTCCGCACGGCGATGCAGGTGCGTGACTCCTACGGCAAACTGCTGGCTGCGGGCCTTGCGCTGACGATTGCGATCCAGATCTTCGTCGTCGCCGGTGGCGTGTCTTCCATGATGCCGATGACAGGCCTGACCACGCCGTTTATGTCTGCCGGTGGTTCGTCGGTGATGGCGAACTACATCCTGCTCGGCCTGCTGCTGCGTATCTCGAGCAGCGCGAACCGCCCGGCGGAGTACGACGAAAGCACGCAGCGACGCCAGGTGGTGGGTGCCCGATGAACAAGTCGATCCGTTACGGCGCCGTCGTCTCCCTGCTGCTGATTACCGCGCTGCTTGTGAACTTCACCATCATCCAAACCATGCGTGAAGACGAATATGCCCAGGACCCGCGCAATTCCCGCACGGTGATGGAGCTCAAGCAGATCAACCGCGGCAACATCAAGGCCGGGGATCTGACGCTTGCAGAGTCGTTCAAGAACGAACAGACCGGCTACTTCCAGCGCACCTACCCGAACATGCCGTGGTCCTTCGCCCCGGTGGTCGGCTACGTGTCCGACCAGTACGGCACCGCCCAGCTTGAGGCGGGCCTCAATGGGGAGCTCACAGGTGAGGGTGGGTCGTCGTCACGCTTCCTGCGCACCGGGCTCGAGGATTCGAAGAAGGGCGACGATGTCGAGCTCACCATCAACCCGAACCTGCAGGCGCTCGCTTTCGACCAGCTTGCACAGCCTGGTTACAACGGTGCTGTGGTGGCGCTGCGGCCGTCGACGGGCGAGGTGCTGGCCATGGCCTCGACACCGAGCTACGACCCCAACGAGATCGCTAACCCTGCTACTGCCGGCGACACGTGGGCGCGGGTGAACAACGACCCGGGCCGCCCGCTGCTCAACCACGCAACGCAGGAGCAGCTGCCGCCGGGATCGATCTTCAAGATCATCACCACTGCCGCTGGCCTGCGCAACGGTTACACGCCGGAATCGCCGCTGACCGGCGATGCGCAGATCATCCTGCCCGGCACCGACAACCTGCCGCTGACCAACTACGGCGGCCAAGCCTGCGCGGGCGGCGGCCAGGTGCCGCTGCGCACCGCGTTCGGCCTCTCATGCAACACGGCGTTCGTGCAGATGGCGCTCAACCTTGGGCCCGATGCGCTTCGCGACGCCGCCGCCCGCTTCGGCGTCGGCCAACAATACGACCTCGGCCTGCCCAACGCGGCAGGTTCCCTGGGTGACCTGCCCGGCGCGGCGGAGCTTGGCCAGTCCGCGATCGGCCAGCGCGACGTCACCATGACCGCCCTGCAGGCTGCGGTGATGACGGCGGCGGTGGCGAATAAGGGCCAGCGCATGAATCCGTTCGTGGTCAAGCAGGTGCGTGACTCAAACGGCAAGGTTTTACGTGAAACAAAGCCGAAGTCGCTCGGCGAGGCCGTAACGGAAGAGGAAGCCGCAACGATCACGGACTTGATGTACGGATCTGAACGCTGGACCTACGGTTATGACGGCAACGGCTTCGCCTCAAAGACCGGCACCGCCGAGCACGCCGAGGGCGCCGCCCCGCACGTCTGGTACGTGGCGTTTGATCCGCGGAAAGACGTGGCGGTGGCGGTCGTCGTAAAGAATGGCGGCAACTTGGGCGAAGGCGCAACCGGCGGCCAAGTGTCCGGACCGATCGGCCGCACCGTACTACGCGCAGCACCTGCACCCGTGGAAGGAGACAAGTGATGAACACCGAAAGCCGCGAGGACCTGCAGAAACTCATCGGGTCGAACTACGAGCTGCAGTGGATCATCGGCCACGGCGGCATGTCCACCGTATGGCTCGCCGACGACATCCACCACGAGCGCGAAGTAGCCATCAAGGTGCTGCGCCCGGAGTTTTCCTCCAACGAGGAGTTCCTCACCCGATTCCGCAACGAAGCCCAGTCCGCTCAGGGCATCAACTCCGACAACGTGGTGGCGACCTACGACTACCGCGAGGTGGAGACCGAGGGCGGGTTCACCGTCTGCTTCATCATCATGGAGTACATCCGCGGCGAGTCGCTGGCGGACCTCATTGCCCGCGAGGGCCAGTTGGATGAGGCGGTCGCGCTTGACGTCCTCGAGCAGGCCGCGCACGGTTTGGCGGTGATTCACCGCATGGGTCTGGTGCACCGCGACATTAAGCCGGGCAACCTGATGATCACCCAGAACGGGCAGATCAAGATCACGGACTTCGGCATTGCCAAGGCGGCGGCCGCAGTGCCGCTGACGCGTACCGGCATGGTGGTGGGCACCGCCCAGTACGTCTCCCCGGAGCAGGCTCAGGGCATGAAGGTGACGTCTGCCTCCGACGTGTATTCGCTGGGTGTGGTGGGCTACGAGATGCTCTCCGGCAAGCGCCCGTTCACCGGCGATTCTTCGGTGTCGGTGGCGCTCGCCCACGTCTCCGCCGAGCCGCCTGCGCTGCCGATTTCGGTGTCTGCCCCGGCGCGTGAACTCATCGAGATCGCCCTGCGCAAGACCCCCGGTCAGCGCTTCCGCGACGGCAACGAGTTCCAGCTCGCCATCGCCCAGGTCCGTCAAGGCCTGCGTCCCGCCCAGCCTGGTGGGAACACGCAGGTGGTGGCCATGGAGCCGTCCGCCACCGCGTCGACTCAGATGTTGGCCAACGTTGCCAGCGAGCGCACTGCCCGTCCCGCCGGCGCGTACCCTCCGTCCGCAGCTCGCGCAGTTGCTTCTCGACGACCCCCCGCACCCGCACCCAAACCAGCCCCGGCTGCCCCGGCTCCGCAGAAGAAGTCGGCGGCTGGGCCGGTCGTCGCTACGCTGCTTGGGCTCGCGCTTGTCGGTGTGATCGCAGCTTGGGCGTACACCGCAGGCGTGTTCGACCGTTTCACCGGCGGCTCCACCCCGACCACGACTCCGACCGTGGCCACCCAAACCGCAGTGGAGGAAGAGGAGCCCGAGACGGAAACCGTGGCTACCACCACGCACCACGAGCGCACCACGGTCACCGAGACGCACGCGCCCGGCACCGTGAGCTTCGTCGAGCCACCTGAGCAGCACGAACCTGCACCGGACGACGAGGCACCCGAAACAACCGCGCCGACCTCGGCAGAGCAAGCCCCCACGTCGGCACCGGCAACCAGCGTGGCACCAGCCCCGACGCAGGAGACGAATGCGCCGGCGCCTGGGATAGAATTGCCAGACCTTGAAAACTTGTTCGGAGGTGGCAGGTAAATGCTGATCGCGGACCGATATGAACTCGGCAACATCATCGGCACCGGCGGCATGTCAGACGTATATGCAGCCACTGACGTCGCGCTTGGGCGTGACGTCGCCGTGAAGATGCTGAAGATCGACATGGCGCGCGACGAGAACTTCCGCGAGCGCTTCCGCCGCGAAGCCCAAAACTCGGCGCGGCTGAACCACGAGAACATCGTGGCGGTCTACGACACCGGGTCGGTGGAAACCTCCGGTGTGGACGTGCCCTACATCGTCATGGAGCGCGTCAACGGCATGAACCTGCGCGACATCGTGCGCAACGAAGGTCCGCTTACGCCCGAGCGTGCGGCGAAGCTGCTGCTGCCGGTCACCCGCGCGCTGCAGGCCAGCCACGACGCTGGCATCATCCACCGCGACATCAAACCCGCCAACATCATGGTCACCAACACCGGCTCGGTGAAGGTGATGGACTTCGGCATCGCGCGCGCGTTGGACGATTCCACCTCCGCCATGACGCAAACCTCCGCGGTGATCGGCACCGCTCAGTACCTCTCCCCCGAGCAGGCCCGCGGCAAACCGGCCGACGCACGCAGCGACATTTACGCACTCGGCTGCGTCATGTACGAAACCGTCACCGGTGTGCCGCCGTTTGAGGGCGAATCCCCCTTCGCCGTCGCCTACCAGCACGTGCAGGAGGACCCGGTGCCGCCGTCCGAGCGGATCCCGAACCCGCTGACGGACAACGAGGCCGTCAACGTGGATTCCGTCATCCTCACCGCGATGGCAAAACACCCGGCGGATCGCTACCAGACCGCCACCGAAATGGGCGAAGACCTGCAGCTCCTTGAGCACGGCAACGTCACCACCGCTGCGCGTAACCACCTGTCCGCCGCCGAGCACGACGCGGGCGCGCACGCTGTGGACAACACGGTTGTGGTTGAGGGTGCGGTCAGTGGGCCGGCTCCGCGTCGCAGAGAAGCAATGGCTCCAGAGGCCGCACAGCACACCCGCTACGCCGACCACCGCGCCGCCAACGAGAAGACCTCCTCGAACACGCTGAAGTGGATCGCGGCGCTGCTGAGCCTGGTGCTCGTCGGCGCAGTGTCCTGGTTTGCGTACGACTACTTCTCCGAGGGCAACAAACCCGCCATCACGCAGGAAAAGATGGTGCAGATCCCCGATCTGACCGGCAAGCCGCGCAACGAAGCCGTCCAGGAACTCGAACGCCTTGGCTTCCAGGTCTCCGTCATGGACGAGCCGAGCCCGGACATCAAACGCGGCGACGTCATCGCAACCAATCCAGCAGCAGGCTCCGAACTGAAGCAGGGTGCGGTGGTGAAACTGACCGTTTCCTCCGGCAAGGAGATGACAGACGTGCCAGACGTGACCAACCTGACCACGGACGAAGCGATCGAGGAGCTGGAGAAGGCGGGCCTCGAGCTCAACCCGAACGTGCGCCGCGAATCCAGCGACAACATCGAAGAAGGCATCATCCTGAGCCAGCAGCCTGCTGGCGGTACCCAGATTGCCAAGGGCTCGCGCATCGCGATCACCGTCTCCTCCGGCCCCGACATGGTCCAGGTGCCGTCGCTGGTGGGGCTGAACGTGGAGCAAGCCACCGCGACCCTGTCGTCGCTGCAACTGCGCGCCACTGTGACCAAGGTGGACTCCGAGCGTCCCGAGGGTGAAGTGCTCGCCGTCGCCGGTGAAAACACCGACGTGCCCACCGGCACCACCATTGAGCTGCGCATTTCCAACGGCATGCTGATGAAGATGCCGAAGATCACGCACCTCGAGCCGTCGGACGCTGAGCGCGTGCTGCGCGACGCCGGCTGGAGCGGCCGCATGGTCGCCGGGCCCACCGTGCCCACCGGCGCGCTTGTCGACGCCGGGCAGATCGGCCACCAAGAAATCCCCGCCGGCGACCTGATCCGCAAAGACCAGGCCATCAACTACAACCTGTGGAAGTTCG
Organism: Corynebacterium sp. HMSC11D10; assembly: GCF_001806995.1. NCBI lineage: Bacteria > Bacillati > Actinomycetota > Actinomycetes > Mycobacteriales > Corynebacteriaceae > Corynebacterium > Corynebacterium sp. HMSC11D10. Next base: position 124,276 of record NZ_KV787018.1, on the reverse strand, counting down.
ACGCCGGCGCCTTGCTGCCGCAAAATAACGCAGCTGCAGGTGAGGCTGATACAGTTTCACCCCAGAACGCTGTAAACGCGGCAAACGCGGCAAACGCGGTACGCAACATGGAACGCAGGCTCGGCCTGTAACCCCAGAAAGCAACGGAGACAACGATGCCTAAAGCGAAAGTAACCAAGGACCCGGTCCGCCCGGTCAGCAGCACCTCCACCGGCGTGTCCCGTACCCCTGTCAAGGTCAACACCGGTGGCACCCCAGTGTGGTACAAGGTCATCATGTTCGGCCTCATGATTCTCGGTCTGGCGTGGCTGATCCTGTACTACCTCGCCGGTGACCAAATTCAGTTCCTCGCCGAACTCGGCCCGTGGAACTACGCCATCGGCTTTACCGGCATGATCCTCGGTCTGCTGATGACCATGGGCTGGCGCTAAACCGGTTTTCCCTGCTTAAACGGGGCGTCGCGGAGTGTTTCCGCGGCGCCCCGTTTGTTTCGTTTACCCCCGGATTCGGTGAATTCTACAACAGTTTTCTGCACAAACCTGTGCACTCGATTATCACTTTATCAGTGAGAGTTAAATCTCACCTCAACGTTTTCAAAGGAAAAGTCACCGAGAAAGGACCGCCCGTGCGCGCAATCCGTTCCGCCGTTGCAGCACTCGCAGCCGTCGCCATCGCCGGCTCCGCAGTCACCGCAACCGCTCAAACCCTTGAAGAGTCCTATCCGGAGACTCCGGCAACCAACGATGCTCTGCCGATCATCCACACCTACCGTGGTTCTGACCACCTGAAGGCCAACGTCCTCAACCCACGTCCGGTCTGCAACTCCACCGAGGACTACCGCACCGTCGTGTACAAGGTGAAGGACAACTTCCTGCCGGTGGGCACCATCTCCACCACCAACCTGTCCGACAAGGCCATCCCGCTGTCCCAGGATCTGTCCCGTACCCAGTCCATCTCCGCGTCCGTCAACGGTTCTAAGACCGAGACGATCACGCTCGGTGGCTCTGGCTCCAAGGACGGCCTGCAGGGCAACATCGGCTACTCCCTGGCCAAGTCCCTCGGCTGGGACGTCTCCGGCTCCCTGAGCTGGTCCGTCGGTCAGCAGATCGGCCCGTACGAGGTGCCGGCAGGCAACACCGGCGAGGCCACCTACGGCTTCCGCACCGTCACCATGACCGGTACCCAGCAGCGCTGCCGCCCGAACGGCACCTGGGCCACCCCGACCGCCTGGATCGCCAATATGCCGGTCAAGAACGAGGTGCGTGTCAAGAACTACGCCACCCCGGCCGGCTCCTGGGCACCGAACAAGGGCGCACAGGTGACCACCCCGGTGGACAACCCGAACCCGGCGTACAACGAGGACGTCAAGAAGATCGAGACCGGCGCGAACCTCGATGACGTTGACAAGGTTGAGGACGACAAGGCAGCAGACGTCACCAACAACGACATCACCGACGAGGGCACCAACATCATCGACGAGGTCGAAGAGACCAACACCGGTGAGGTTGAAGAGGTCATCGAAGCAGAAGAGAACGCTGTGCGCGAGCTCGACCTGCAGCCGCACTTCACCACGTCCACCTGGAAGGCTTCCGGCTTCGCAGGCTCCGTCGCACTGCGTGTGAAGAACGTTGGCGACAAGCGCTACTGGGGCGAGTTCCCGGCCGTCACCTTCCGCGTTGAGGTCGGCACCTTCGCCGGCCCGGAGGGCGTCGACCGCTTGATCACCACCACCCGCTACAACGGCTCCCACGTCCGTGACCTTGGCTACGACTTCGACCGCAACGTCCGCGTCTTCGAGGTCACCCTGTCCAACCCGGTCAACGCTGGCGACGACATGCTGCTCGCCGGCTTCTCCTTCGGCGACGGCAACACCAAGGAAGGCCGTCTCCACAACACCCTGACCGTCACCCAGACCGGCCGCCTCGCAGGCGACACCTCCCTGTACAACGACCAGAAGGTGTCCTCCCTCGACGCAACCACCTCTGACTTCGGTCGCCAGGTCCGCGGTACCTTCTAAACCCTTCTAAAACCGCGAAGCTGACAAAGCCCGTTGAGTCTGCTGACTCAACGGTCTTTATCTTGCGCTAGTTGTTCTGTGCCGCGCGCTTCTTCGCCAGCGACTCACGAACCCTGGTCTCAAGGTCCGCGTCGACCTTGCCCCAGTACTCGTAAACGCGCTCCTCGACGTCCTTGTTCTTAATCGCCATCATCTTGTTGGTGATGTTGTGGACGAAGCGCTCCTTCTCCCCGTCGTCGAACACGTCGCGGTAGAGCGTGCCAGCCTGGCCGAAGTCGTCGTCCTCCGCGTGCTTGACGTACGCAGCACGCACAAGGTCAGTACCCTCCGGATCCGGGTTGACGTAGAGGTTCTCCGCCTGGCCGTAATCGGTGAAGTTGGAGGAGGAATCCTCGCCGTTGTCCAAGTAGCCGGCGCCCTTGTCGGTGCGGTTCGGCGAGTAGTTCGGCTCATTCTCCTCGTTGAAGAAGTACGCCATGGAACCACGCTCCGCGTAGGTGTTCACCTCGTTGATCGGGCGGTTGACCGGCAGGTCCTTGTAGTTCGTACCGATGCGGTAACGCTGCTGATCCGAGTAGGCAAACACACGCGCCTGCAGCATACGGTCCGGCGACAGACCCACACCCGGCACCAAGTTCGCCGGATCAAGCGCAAGCTGCTCGATCTGCGCGTGGTAGTTCTTCGGGTTGCGGTTCAGCACAAAGTAGCCAACCGGGATCAGCGGGTAATCCTTCTGCGACCAGGTCTTAGTCAGGTCGAAGGGGTTGAAGCGGTAATCCTTCGCCTCCTCGAACGGCATGATCTGCACCTTGACGTCCCAGATCGGGTAGTCGCCCTCTGCAATCGCGTTGAACAGGTCCGCACGCTGGAAATCCGGATCGGTACCGGCCTTCTCCGTGGCCTCCTCGTCGGTGAAGCACTCCCAACCCTGACGAGTCTTGAAGTGGTACTTCACCCACACCGGCGTACCTTCCTCGTTGATCCACTGGAAGGTGTGGGAGCCGAAACCATCCTGGTGGCGCGACGTCTTCGGGGTGCCGCGGTCGCCCAGGAGGTAGGTCACCTGGTGTGCGGACTCCGGGGTGCGGGTCCAGAAGTCCCACTGCATCTCGTCGTCACGCAAGCCCGAGTTCGGCTGGCGCTTCTGCGAGTGAATAAAATCCGGGAACTTCATGCCGTCGCGCAGGAAGAACGTCGGGGTGTTGTTGCCCACGATGTCGTAGTTGCCGTCCTCGGTGTAAAAACGCAGCGCGAAACCATGCACGTCACGCCAGGTATCCGGCGAGCCAGCCTCACCCGCGACCGTGGAAAAACGCGCCGCCATCGGCGTGACGGTGCCGGGCTGGAACAGCTTCGCCTTCGTATACTGCGACACATCCTCCGTGATGTGCAGCTCGCCAAACGCGCCATGACCCTTCGCGTGCGGAATCCGCTCCGGAACGTTTTCCCTGTTGAAGTGGGCTAACTTCTCGATCAGGTGGACGTCGTTAAGCACATTCGCCCCCTGACGACCCTGCGTCACCGAAATGTTCTCCGACGCAACCGGCTGACCACTCAACTCAGTGGTACGGCCCTTGCCCGCAGGACGCTCGCCCTTAGCGACGATCTCCTCCGCCTTGCTCTTGTCAGTCACGACTTGCTCCTTACTTCACTGTTGTTGACATGTACCCCTCCCAGGGTAGGTACTTCCGCATGAACCGGTTGCCGAAACATTCGTAAGCAGCCTCGACGGTGGCTACCAAGTACGTTTTCTACGCTTCTCTACGTCGCCACCAGAAGGTGGCTCCACGTTGTAGCCGAGGTCTCGAAGCGCCTCCGCTGCCTCCGCAGGATGATCCCGAACCGCAGCGCGGAGCTGCTTGTCCAGCCACCCCTCTCGCGACTGCAGCAATTTGCTCTCCCACCCAGGTTTTCCTCGGAAGCCACATTCGCGGACAACGAAATATAAGAAGTCCTCCAGTGAAGGACGGAACCGTCGCCCTCCTACGGGAAAATGCAGGGCTTGTAGGTCGCCTTTGCGCCTGTCCTTGGCCTTTGTTCCCTCGAAGTTCGCCATAAGGGCAACACTTAACAACCCGGAGATCCCCGAAGAGTGAATGTGCGCCGTGGGGGCAGAGGTATATCCGCGTTCATACTCGAATCTGATACCAGGTGAAGTGCGGACGCGGATCTCGAACTTGCTTCGATCGACGGCCAAATACTGTTCGCCTGAACCGATCGCGAGCTCATATTCGATAAAAACCTGATAGATCGCACTGTAATCAGATTTCGAAACCCCCTGGTCAGACTGTCCAGATCCGTAAACAAGTGGCAGTTGAAAACTACCGACAACGCGATCTTCATCCGTATTGGATTCGGCGTTGTACCGAACGTCGCGAATGGACGCGACTGGCAATACATCAAGCGCCAAGTCGAGTGCCTGCTGCAGGAACTCTACAGCCTCTTTCTCCACGCTTAACGCTCCCCGAGAAGTGACTCCACCCTGCGCAACTCGTCGTAGATGTCTCGCTGCTCGTAGGTGAACCCGCCTGACCAGGCAAGCTCCTTCAGCACGTCATCAGATGGCAACGCAACCCCCAAGGATTCAGTCAACTTCGCACGCAAATCGCGTTGGCGTGCTCGCAGCTCTGCATTGGTAAAGCGGCGCACTTTCAGCTTCATGAGAATCACCTTCTTCCTATTGGCTTTGATCCTAACCAACGGCAGCGACATTGCTCTCCCGTTATTCGAACACTAACTATCCACACCTGTGGATAACTCTGTGCACAACTCCACAGGCACCGTGGATGTGCTGGGGATTATTCGAAAATCCCAGGTAATTTCGGCGTGTCGTTTTCGCTGTTCGACGTGTCGTTCGAGGAACAACACGCGTGTAGTTCTCCACATTGTGGATAACGTTTGTGGATAACTCCGGTTAGTACACAGGGATCGTCGACGGCAACGTCAACACCCACACCACCGGCACCGCAGCCACCAACGCCGAACACGCCGCCACCCACCGCGTGCGCACATTCGGCGAGGTCAGCCACCACCCCATCACCGCACCCGCAACCAACCCACCCAAATGCCCCCACAGCGACACCGTCGGCGACATCAGCGAATACACCACGTTCACCGCCACCAGGGTGAGTGGGGCGCGCAGGTCGGTTGATCGTCGATAAGCAACTGCGATGAGCACCGCCATCAGCATGTACAACGCCCCCGACGCGCCCGCCGTCGGCGTTGTGAAATTAAACGCAAGCACGCTAATCGACGACCACAGCACCCCCGCGCAATACGCCACCACAAACGGACCCGACCCCACAAAGCGCTCCACCTCCGCGCCAATGAACACCAACATGAACATGTTCAACGCAAGATGCGTAATGTCCAGGTGCAGAAAACCCGCGCTCAACGTGCGCAAATAGCCCCAGTCGTACACCAACGGGCCGAACAGAATCATCTGCTCCCCCACCGGCGAATCCCAAATCACGTCCATCACACTTCTCGACTGCACCGCCGTCACCACAAACACCAACGTGCACAACGCAGCAATGACAGAGGTGGCCGGCGCATTCTTCAACGTGTTCTTCAGAGCGTTGGGGAACATGGCCTTCAGCGTACTTCGGGCACGAAAAAGCCCCCGCCAACTGGCAGGGGCTGATCGAGGCGTGTCTCGGGCGTGTCTTCTTACTTGACCTCGACCGAGTTGATCACAACGTCCTCAACGGGACGGTCCATGCGACCGGTCTGAACGTTCGCGATCTCGTCGACAACCTTCTTCGACGCCTCATCCGTGACCTCACCGAAAATGGTGTGGCGGTTGTTCAGCCACGGGGTGGCGTCCACGGTGATGAAGAACTGGGAACCGTTCGTGCCCGGGCCCGCATTCGCCATAGCCAGCAGGTACGGACGATCAAACTGCAGCTCCGGATGGAACTCATCCGCGAACTGGAAACCCGGGCCGCCCGTGCCGGTGCCGGTCGGGTCGCCGCCCTGGATCATGAAACCCGGGATGATGCGGTGGAAAATCGCACCGTCGTAGAACGGGCCCTCGGTCGTACCCTGGGCGTTCTTGGTGGCGTACTCCTGCTCGCCCGTCGCCAGGCCAGTGATTACCTCAACCGTCTTCGGCGCGTGGTTGCCAAACAGGTCAATCACGATATCGCCGTGGTTCGTGTGCAACGTCATCGTTTGTGTCTTCTGAGTCATGCCGACCAGGGTACGCGGAATCGTCCGCGGGCGTTCGCCGGGTCGGCGGTTGGGCGTGCCGGGCCGTCTTGGTGTCCTGGGCTGTCCTGGGCTGTCCTGGGCGGTCCAGGACTTTGATCGCAAACCCAGCGAACCAATCCCAGCGAATCGTCGAAAATTGCCGATTCGCTGGGACTGGTTCGCTGGAAACTCGATCGGAGGCCTCGGCTAGCACGTTGCTCTTGTGCATCGGCTCCCCAGCGGATACTTTTAATCCAGCATCATAAACCGGGGGTCATATGGTTGGGGAAAAGTTGACGCAATTGCTCGTCGGCCAGGCGGTCGCCGAGGCGGAAGCATGCGTAAAAGTTGCATCGCGTCGATACGTGCGCCTCGAAGCGTGGAACGCGCTGCGGCCGTACGAGCGCGAGTACTTACGCTGCTACGCAGCAGGTTCATCGGCCCATCGCTCGGTGTTGGTGAGTCGCTCGGCCGCCCGCCTACTGAACATGTGGACCATCCCGGACGGCAAGGAAGTCATCGAGCTCGCACAAACGCACGGTACGCCACCATCCACGAAAGACTGGCCCGACGGTCTGCGTTACCGTCACATGCGGATCCCTGAATCGGACGTCTACTGCATCCACCGGACCGACTGCATCGGTGCGGACCGAAAAATACAGGTGACAAGCCCAGAGCGCACCGCGATCGACATCGCGCGGTTTCACGGCGTGCGTCAGGGCGCGGTCGCGATGGACTGGCTTCTAAGCTTCGGCACCCTCCAAGAAAAGCGGAGACGATGGGAGACCATCCAAGCCAAAATTGCCCGTCTCAAGGGAAAACGAGGGATTGCGAACGCACGGCGGGCACTCGAACTTGCGTCTCCTTGGTCAGAGTCACCGTACGAAACCCTCCTGCGTGTGATTCTCCACGAAAACGGTATTGAGGTGGAGATGCAACTGTGGATCGGACCAGATTTCCGAGTCGACCTGATCTGGGGAAACCTCGTTATTGAGATCGATGGCCTCGATAAGTTCGAGAACAAGCCTCACGATGCCGTCCTCTCTCAACTCAAGCGCGAAACTTGGATTCGTGAGCAGGGATACGAGGTCATCCGATTTTTCACACGGGAGATACTCCGGAATCCGGAGGAATGCGTCCGCCGGATACGGGAGGCGAAAGCACGGGCAGACAAGCGCGGTGAGCCGCAAGTCGCCGCGACCCGGCAACGTCCAAGGCAACGCCAATCCCGATTCCCGTAAAGCGCGCCGCGCCGCACCCCTGAAACGAAAGAAACCAGCGAACTACACCCAGCGAATCGCGGTTTTCGGGCGGTTCGCTACAACTAGTTCGCTGGAAACTCGAAGCGGGGCGGGGGCACCGGCGCACCGGCGCACCGGCGCGGCAGAGCACGCCCCGGCGCGACCGGAACCTACAGGCCGGCGACGACCTCGTCGCGGGCGGCGACCAGGTTACGCAGGGACGGGTCGACCTCGGCGTAGCCGCGGGTCTTCAGACCGCAGTCCGGGTTGACCCAGAGGCGCTCGGTCGGCACATTCTTGAGCGCGGCACGCAGCAGGCCCGCGATTTCCTCGGTGGACGGCACGCGTGGGGAGTGGATGTCCCACACGCCGGGGCCGATTTCGGAGTGGAAGGTCTCGTCGATATCTTCCAGCAGTTCCATCTTGGAGCGGGCTGCCTCGATGGAGGTGACGTCGGCGTCGAGGCCGGCGACAGCGTCGATGATCTGGCCGAACTCCGAGTAGCAGAGGTGGGTGTGGATCTGGGTCGACGGCTTCGCGTTCAAGGACACGAGGCGGAAGGCGCGGACGGCCCAGTCGAGGTAGGAGGCGCGGTCGTCGGCACGAAGTGGCAGCAGTTCGCGCAGGGCCGGCTCGTCGATCTGGATGACGTTGATGCCGGCTTCCTCGAGGTCGGCGACTTCGTCGGCAAGGGCGACGCCAATCTGGTCAGCGGAGACCGAAAGCGGCACGTCGTCGCGCTTGAAGGACCAGGCCAGGATGGTCACCGGGCCGGTGAGCATGCCCTTGACCGGCTTGTCGGAGAGGGACTGGGCGTATGCGGACCAGTCGACGGACAGGGCCTTCGGGCGGGAGACGTCGCCGACGACGATTGGCGGACGGGTGCAGCGGGAGCCGTAGGACTGGACCCAGCCGTTCTCCGTGACGACGAAGCCGTCGAGGAGTTCGGCGAAGTACTGGACCATGTCGTTGCGCTCGGCTTCGCCGTGGACGAGGACGTCGAGGCCGATCTCTTCTTGCAGTTCGATGACCTGCTTGATTTCGGCCTTGAGGGCTTCCTTGTAGTCGGCGTCGGAAAGGGAGCCTTCGCGGTGGTCGGCGCGGGCCTTGCGGATTTCCTGGGTCTGCGGGAAGGAGCCGATCGTGGTGATTGGCAGGGTGGGCAGCTTCAGTTCTTCGCGCTGGATCTTGATGCGCTCTTCGAAGGCCGGCTCGCGCTTGACTTCGCCTTCCGGCAGCTTTGCGACGCGGTCCACAACCGCCTGGTTGTGAATCGTCGTCGATTCTGCGCGGGTGCGCACGGCGCGGTCGGACTGGGCGAACGCCTCGGCTGCGGCCTCCGGGCCGGCGACAAGTGCCTGGATCTCGGCGAGCTTCTCGTCAGCAAACGACAGCCACGGTGCGACCTCAACCGGCAGGTTGCGCTCGGCCTTCAGCGTGTGCGGCACGTGCTGCAGCGAGGTGGAGGTGGAGACGGATACCCGGCGGCCGAGGGATTCGATGACCTCGGTGCGTTCGCGCAGGTTGGCGGCCCAGACGTTGCGGCCGTCGATGATGCCGGCGACGAGGTGGGTGGTCTCCGGGATGGTGGTGCGGATGCGCTCCGGGTAGCCGGCGTCGGCGTCGAGGGTCCACGGGGCAAGGTCGACGTGCAGCGCTTCTACGCCGAGTTCGCCGAGGACCGGCAGTGCCTCGCGGGCGGAGCCGTACGGGGTGGTCAGGTAGACGTTCGGGCGACCCTCGCGGCCGAGCAGGTCCGACCACGCCTCGCGCAGGTACTTGGCAATCTCGGCGTCCGGGGTCGACAGGTCTGCGACCACGGCCGGTTCGGCGATCTGAATCCACTCCACGCCGGCATCCTTGAGGGCGGCGAAGACGGTGGCGTAGGCGTCGACAAGCGCTGGCAGCAGCGACCACTCGGCAGGCTTGGACAGCGCAATGAGGGTGACCGGGCCAACGAGGAACGGGCGAACCTTGTGGCCGGCCTCGGCGGCTTCCTCGACGATGTGCAGGATGCGCTCCGGCACGGCCTTAATCTCCTGACCTGCCTCGATCTCCGGCACGAGGTAGTGGTAGTTGGTGTCGAACCACTTGGTCATCTCCAGCGGCACGCGGGTGGCGTTGCCGCGGGCGAGGGCGAACTCCTCGTCGAGGTCGGTGCCGCCCGGCACGAGGCCCACGGTCAGCGCGGTCTCGAGCACCTGGTCGTAGAGGGCGACGTCGGCGGGGATGGCGTAATCCTCGGTGAGGCCGAGGTCGCGCAGATGGTTGTAGTTGTTCACGCGGAGGGCGCGGGCGGTGGAACGGAACGTGTCGGCGTCGATACGCCCTGCCCAGTAGCTCTCAAGCGCGTGCTTCAGCTCGCGGTTCGCGCCGATGCGCGGGTAACCCTCGATGGTTGCCTTGGGGAAGGTGGTCATGGTTTGTCCTTTATCTATTGGATGCCGATGCGGTCCAAGAAGTCCCGCGTGACGGCCAGGTTGTTGTGGGTGTACACGTGGAGTCCGCCGGTGCCGGCGTCCAAAATCTCCCGCGCAAGCTTGGCGGTGAGTTGCATGCCGGTTTCGTATTCGTCGTCAGCTTCGAGCAATTGCTTCTCGACGACCTCAGGCACCTCCAACCCCGACAACTCACCCATCCGGCGCACACGCTTCAGGGAAGTCATCGGCATAATCCCCGGAATCAACGGGATACGCACACCAGCCAGGCGTGCTACCTCGACAAAGTCCAGGTAATCCTGCGCCTCGAAGAAGAGCTGTGTAATCGCGAAATCGGCACCCAGGCGCTGCTTAGTCAGCAGCACATCCAGGTCATGGTCGAAATTTCGCGACTCCTCGTGCCCCTTCGGGTAGCACGCAACCGACAGCGCGAGCTTGCCGGCGGCGAGGCGAAACGCCTCCTCTTCCTGCACTTCCTCGATGAGGTTGAGCAGGTCGGTGGCGTACTGCAGGTAGTGCTCCGGCATGCCCGTTTCGGGCAGGTCGCCGCGGAGTGCGAGGAAGCCGCGCACGCCGGCGTCGATTAGCGTGCGGATCCACTCGGTGAGCTCCTCGCGCGTACCCGCCGTGCAGGCCAGGTGTGCGATCGGGCGCAGGTCGGTGGTTTCCGCAATCCGGGAGATCACCGCGGCAGTGCCTTCGAGCCACTCGCTGCGACGCGAGCTGGTCACGGAGACGTAATCCGGGTTGTAGGCGGCCAGGCCGGCAATGAGTTCGTCCATCTTGGCCACGCTGTCGGAGGGGCGCGGCGGAATGATCTCGAAACTCAACGCGGTGCGCTGGCGCTTCGGGCGGGGGCGGCGGATCACCGGAGCGCCCTCGCGGTCGATGGGTGCCGAGGCGGAAAGCCGGGTCGAAGGGGAGGCTTCGAACATGGCGGACCTTTCTCTCGGCTGGCTGTCATCGGGACTTGTTGCACCGTGGTTAAACGGTGACTTGAAACTTATGTTGCCCGTTTCCGCGCCACAATCAAGGTTGTCTATTTTGCCCGTTTGCGCAGGTCATGCGGCTGGTTTTCGTGAATGTAAATACCGCAAACTGAACCGCTTGGTTCATTTTTGCGTAACGCTTGGTACGGAGCCGTTCTGCGGGGGCTTCGCTACGCTAGACACCGAACCAATCGAACAAAACTTGAACCCGCTAAACAAAGGAGCCCACATGAACCTCAGGACCATCGGCATGGCCTACGCCCTCGCAAACCAAGGCCTGAAGTACTTCCGCGACCAAAACGACAAACGCGAGCGCGACATTTACCAGTCCCTCATCGACACGCTTAAAGACGGCGACCTCTCCGACCTCACCGACAAGTTCGACCGCGACCAACTCCAGGAGCTCTACGGCGCCGCCCGCGCCGAAGCCGGTGAAATCACCCGCAAGGCCCACGAGCGCCTCGACCGCCGCCGCGCCGCCTTCGACGCCGACGCTCCCCTGCGCGCCGCCCAACTCGCCTTCCTTAAAGACCACGCCAAGGAGAAGAAGGACGAAGGCCGCAGCGTGCTCGGCACCATCGGCTCTGTGATCAAGTGGTCGACGCTCAGCGCCGTCGCCGCAGGTAGCGCATGGGCTGCGTGGGAGTTCTTCCTCAAGGACAAAATCGCTGAACTTCGCGACGACTCCCCCGCCGACCTCGACCTCGTCTCGGTTGCCGAGGGCGGCGCTGGTCGTGCTGGCGGTGCTGGCGGTGGCGGGACCTCCACGCTGGTCTACTCCACCACTACCGAGGACGACCGCGAAGCACGTTCGGCCGACGATTCTGACGATTCCGCAGGTCGCCACCGCCTGGAGGACTAGCGCCACGTCCCTTCCGGGCCCAGCCCCGTTCCCGAACGCCTATACGTTCGCGCGCCAGCCGGCCATGAGGTGGCGGACGAGGCGATCGCGCACGTCGGGGAGCAGATCGGCCAGGGGTGAGGCAAGCGGTCGGGTGGCCACGATCAGTTCGGTGGCGAGCTGCAGCGCGGTTTGGCCGGGGGCGACGATGTTGTGGGGCACGGCTTCGTCGATAAGCAATTGCACGTTGTGCATGAAGGTCTCGCGGCGTTCGACGATGATGCGGGGGCCGTCAGCGGAGGGTTCGGCGGCAAGGGCGGTGGCGAGCATGCCGACGCCGGAGTCGACGATGGCCCAGACGAAGCGTTCAAAGCTGCCTTGGGGGTCGTTGTCGAAGTCGGCGAGGGTGCCGTTGAGGAGGGTTTGGAGGTTGTCGATGTAGACGACGGCGCAGGCGTCGTAAAGCGATGCGCGTGAGGGGAAGTGGCGGTAGAGGGTGGCGATGCCTACTCCGGCGTCGGCGGCGATGCCTTCGAGTGTGATTTCGGAGCTGGGGCGGGTTTGGATCTGTTGGAGTGTGGCCGTGATGATTTGGTCGCGTTTTTTGCGGGCGTCTGCACGCATGGCACTCCCCACTCTGGGTTTGACAGTGATTGAATTGGGGAGCACCATATCACGAGTTAAGTGATAGTCCACCCTACGGTTAGGGGACCGAATGTCTGCAATCCTGTCGGTACAGGGCCTTGTGCTGCGCAGTGGTGACGAGCCGGAGTCGTTCGACATCGGCCGCGGTTTGACCCTGCTCAACACGGCGCGCGAGTCCGATTCGACGCTGCTCAGCCTCGCGCTGGCGGGTCGCTTCCGCCCTGCAGAGGGCACGATTCTGCTTGACGGCGAACCGACCACCCACCACGACCGCTTCCGCGATATTGCGTTGGCGGGCGTGCCGGAGATCGACTCGATTGATCGTCTGGTGCGCGTGCGGGATGCGGTGCGGGAGCAGATTGCGTGGTCGCAGAGTTTCTTCAAGCGCACCCCGCGCAGCCCGGAGGCGATTAAGGCGCATCCGTACGTGGAGAAGTGGTTGGAGCCGCTGCAGTTGGAGGAGCTGGATCTGCTGGCCAAGGTCGGCGACATTACTCCGCTGGAGCGCTTCCGCTTGCGCGTGTTGCTTGCGTTGATTTCGCGTCCGGAGGCGAAGTTGCTCATTGTCGACGACATCGATCAGGTCCGTGACATGAAGTTGCGCAAGTTGCTTCTTAGCGACCTCCGCGGCGTCGCGGTCCACCTTCCCGTGATGGTGAATACGGTCAATGAGGAGGGGCTATGAGCGGCCTGCATATCGGAACCGATTTCCGGAAGTTTTTGAACGGCAAGCTCCCACCGCTTGCCCTTGTTGCCATCATGTTGCTGCCGTTGCTGTTCGGTGGCTTGTTTGTGTGGTCGTATTGGGATCCACTGGGCAATTTGTACAAGTTGCCGGTTGCGTTGGTGAACTCGGATGAGGGTGAGAACGGCGACCAGGTGGTTGACGAGCTGTTGGAGCAGCGTCCGTTGGATTTCCAGTTGGTCAGTGCCGAGGAGGCCAAGGAGGGCATTGCTAACGGCACGTATTACCTGGGTATGGAGATTCCGACGAACTTCTCTGAGGCTGTGACCAGCGTGAAGTCAGAGGATCCACATTCGGCGAAGATCAACATCACCTTGAATGAGACGAACGGTTTCATCCCGACAGTGTTGGGCGATAAAGCCGGTGAGGCGGTCGCGGTTGCGGTGTCGAACTCGGTTGGTGAGAAGGTGGTGGACCAGCTGTTCGTCGGCATTAATACGTTGTCGCAGGGCGTGCAGGACGCCGCAGATGGCGCGGGCAAGCTCGACGACGGTGCGAATAAGGCCAAGGACGGCTCGCAGAAGCTCAACGATGGCGGCACGAAGCTCAACGACGGTATCCAGCAGCTCAATGACAAGGTGCAGCAGATGCCGGGTGCGGTGGGCAAGCTCGACGGCGGTGTGGCCAAGTTGCAGGACGGTGCGGCGCAGCTTAATGACGGCATCACCACCGCATCCGGCGGCGCCTCCAAGCTCTCTAACGGCCTGGATCAGTTGCAGGCGGGTACCCAGCAGTTGGGTGCCGGTGCGACGAAGATCGCAGGTGGCGTGGATAAGCTCACCGGCTTTGCTGGCACGTTGAACCAGGCGCAGGCGGCGTTGGCTGACGTCAATGCGAACCTGGACCGCGTGATCGCGGATCTGGACCGCTCCCCTATCCCGGGCTCGAACGAGTTAGCCGCGCAAGCCCGTGGCGTGAAGGCACAGTTGAACGCTGGTCCGCTGCAGGCGGTGCCGGGCAACGACCTGGTTGGCCAGTTGATGCAGTTGCAGGCCGGTGCGCACGAGTTGGCCACGCAGTTGTCTGATCCGACCGCGCAGTACCGCGGCGGCGTGGATAGCGCCGTAGCGGGTGCCCGCACTCTTGCGGAGGGTCTGGCCCGCCTGCAGGACGGTTCGGGCACGCTGCTGGCCGGCATTACGACGCTGAAGGACGGTACGTCGAAGTTGGTCGTCGCTGCGAATACGGCGACGGATGCGACCTCGAAGTTGGCGGCTGGCTCGAACCAGTTGGTGGTGGGCCTGGGCGATTTGAACGACGGCCTGGTGAAACTTTCTGACGGCACCGGCGAACTCTCCATGAAACTTGCGGACGGCGCCAAGGAAGCCCCGAAGTGGGAAGGCGAACGCCTGGACAAGGCGATCCACGCCGCCGCGGATCCGGTGACCCCGCAGCACACGGGCGACAGCGTGACTTACTTTGGTAAGGGTTTGAGCCCGTTCTTCCTGGCCCTGTCGCAATGGTTCGGTGTGCTGATCACCTACATGATCATGAAGCCGTTTAGCCGCCGCGCCATCGACTCGGGCGTGAGCGCGTTCCGCGTGATGCTGTACACGATGATCCCTTCCGTGATCATTGGCTTTGCGCAGTCTGTGGCGCTGTGGGTGGTGCAGGTTGGTGTGCTGAAGGTGGAGCCGCAGCACCCGGTGGCGCTGTTCGGCGTGTTGGTGTTCGTGTCGTGGGTGTTTATCTCCGCGATTATGGCGTTGAACACCACGTTGGGCCCGGCGCCTGGCCGTTTGGCCACGATGGCGTTGATGTCGCTGCAGTTGGTGGCGTCGAACGGCCTGTATCCGCCGGAGGTGCAGCCTGGGTTTATCCAGTGGGTGCACACGTGGGACCCGATGCGCTATTCGGTGGATTTGGTGCGCTACGCCCTGTTCGGTGCGCCGTCGTATGACCCGCGTCTGTGGACTGCGCTTACGGTCCTGTTGTTCGTGGCGGCCCTGTCCATCGCCCTTACGTGTTTCGCGCTGCGGAAGCGTCGCACGATGGCGTTCAAGGACCTGCACCCCGAGTTGACGGTGTGAGACGCCCCCTAGCCATCCTGCTGTCCGCCGCGCTTGTGCCGCTCGCGGTGCCACAGGCGCAGGCGTTGCAGTTGCGGTGCCACCCCGTGCATGTGATTCAGGCGGCGGGGTCCGGGTTTTCGCATTCGTGGCATCCGTCCGCGCGCGAGTCGCTTTTCGACGACACCTCCTCCCCCGCCGACGACCTCCAAACCCGCTTCGGCGCCCGGACGGTGTCCACGTTTCAGGTGAAGTACCCGGCCTCGCTGGGCCGCTTCAGCGTGTTCGGTACCTCGGGCAACGTCCCGGAAGGCACCGAGGCGGCCACGTATGGGGAGTCGGTGCGCTACGGCCGGGACGTGGCCACCTTGGAGATGGAGACCGTGGCCCGGCATTGCCCCGGCACCCGGTTCATTTTGATCGGCTACTCCCAGGGCGCCCACCTGGTCGGTGATGCGGCGGCGGAGGTTGCCGCCGGTCGCGTGCGGGGTGTGGGTGCGGATGACATCGCCGCCGTCCTTCTCTTCGCCGACCCCGCCCGCGCGCCGCTGGGTGACCCGGCGCCGCAGCAACCTTCGCGCCTCTACGCCGAACCACCTGCGGGCGTGCGCGGCCGCAACGGGGAGACGGTCCAGACCGGTGGCACGATGCTCAACCCCGCGTTCGAGGGCCTCGCCGGCACCCGCACCACGCCGTTTACCGGCCTGGAGGGCAAGGTGCTCTCCCTGTGCAACGGCGCGGACATGGCGTGCGCGACCGAGCCCACGAGCCCGCTGCGCACACTTGCGGATGTGGCCATGCGCGATGTCACACCCGGCCCCTTCAACGCCATCACCGGCATCCGCGTCGCCCGCTACCGCGACTTACGCGCGCAGGGGCTGCCGGTGCCCGAGGCGTTTGAGCAGTCGGGCCTCTCACTTATCGACGCCACCCTCATCCCCCAAATCATCATCGAAGCCACCACCGCCGCCACCGCCCTTGGGCAGCACGCAGCGCGCACCAGCACCACTCCCCCAGCCGAACAAGCCGCCATCGCGCTGCTCGCCGCACTGCCGGAGTTGGCCAAGGAGGGCGTGACCTGGCCGTGGTTGTTCCAGGCGCTTGAGCCTCTGCGCGATCAGGCGGCGCAATTGCTTGACGACGACACCACCGCCTGGCTCGATCTCACCCTCGAAGTGTTTCGCACCATCCATGCTGTGGAGCAGTTCAGTTGGCAGCTGCATCGCCTCGGCGTGATCCCCCGCACCCCAACCGGCACCGAAGGCCGCCAGGCCTGGGCGCATGGTGCGGTGGCGGCGTTGTGCGGGCAGGTGCTGGATGTGACCGGCCTGCGCGCCGCTTACGAGGATCCCCAGAACGCAGTGTTGGTGTC
This sequence comes from Corynebacterium sp. HMSC11D10, assembly GCF_001806995.1. Lineage (NCBI taxonomy): Bacteria > Bacillati > Actinomycetota > Actinomycetes > Mycobacteriales > Corynebacteriaceae > Corynebacterium > Corynebacterium sp. HMSC11D10. The sequence goes on along the minus strand of NZ_KV787018.1, from coordinate 107,788 downwards.
GTCGGCGCAGCGTGCAGGAGATTTCGGGCCGCGGCACATGTCGTATTACAAGTTGGGCTTCACCGACATCCCCGGTGGGTTCAAGGTGGGCGGCCAGACGGGTTATGACTATGCGTTGGGGTGGCTTGACCGGGTGGTTCGTGGGGTCGTCGCAAAGTAAATGCGCAAGAGAAAACCCGCCGGGCTTTCGCCTGGCGGGCTAGCTCACTGCGGGTTTACTTGTCCTCAGCGGGCTTGTTCTCTTCGGTGCCCTTGTCCTTGGACTCCGGCATCTTGTCGGAGGAGCCCTTCATCAGGGTCTCGTTGCCGGTCGCCTTGCCCACCATGTAGGAGGAGGTGTACTCACCTGCACCACATGCGCGCATGACGCCGTCGACTGCCAGGAGGCCGAGGGTGATCGCACCCAGAGCGCCGGCTGCGAGGCCGATCATCTGCGGGTTCTCGATAGCGAACGCACCCTGGATGCCAGCCGCACGCTGTGCACGGTTCTCGTCGTGGATGCCCAAACCGCGTTGGATCTGGTCGTTCGCCTGACGGATTGCCGCGTTGACCTGGGCGGAGACCTGCTCTAGGCCCGGGATCTGAACCTGCGACAGGATACCCAGCGGGATAGCCAGCAGCAGCGGCGCGGTCATGCCGACGATGCCGGCGATGCACGTGCCGTCGAGCTCAGAGGAACCCTTGGTGGTCTGGTTTCCGGTCTCACCGGTCACCTTGACATTGAGCTTCAGGGTACGGACGTAGGACTGGTTGCCATTCTTGTCAACCAGGACGTACTTCAGGCTGTCGCCAGGTGCGCCCTGATCGGTCTCGACAACGACCTTGCCGTCCTTTTCCTTGACGCTCTTGACCTTGCCGCCGTTCTCAACCGGAACGAAGCTCTTCACACCATCCGGCAGGGTGATGGTGATCGTGCCGGTGGTCGGGTTGTTCGTGTATTTGATCTCCGGCAGATCTTTGTTCGTACCAGTGGACTTGCCGTTGGAGACCAGCGTTCCAGACTCTGCAGTGTCCACCGGAACAATGTCCAACAGGATCGTGCGCAGAACGGTGCCTTTGCCGTCACGCTCTTCAACGCGGATGACCTGGCCGACGGTGTCCGGCTTCGCAGTGACGCGGAAGTTGCCGTCCACCGTGCTGGTGGTCACGTACTCGCTGCCCGAGGTGATGAAGAACTTACCGCCATTCTTCATCGGCGGGATGTCGGTGTAGCCGGTAACCGGGATCACCGAACGCTGCTGACGGTTGGTAGAGACGCGGCCCTGTACGACGTTCACCGTGTAGCGGTTCAGCACAGAACCGTTGGAGTCGCGCTCTTCAACGACGCCGGACTTGCCTGCGGCGTCAGCCTTTGGCTTGAGGATCCACTCGCCATCGGTGGTCTTCGGCTCCTGGAAGAACTCGCCGCCCTCAACGAGCAGGAAGCTGTTCTTGCCGTTGACAAGGGTCGCACGGAACTCGGAGTTCGTGGAGACGGTGTAGGTGGACTCGCCCGACTTCGGAGCGACCATGTTCAGGTGGTACTCGGCCCAAACGCCACGGGCGTCCTTGACCTGGATCTTGACCAGACCAGTCTTGTCTGGCATACCCGTGATGATGAACTGGTCGTTCTTCTCATCGCGCTCGATCTTGACAAGGTCCTTGCCCTCGGTGATGACAGCCTCGTCGTCCTTCGCGCCCGGAATGCGTGCGGTTGCGTTCCAAGCCATCTCACGCTCGAGCGGCTTGACCTCAGCGTCGCGGCCCGGGGTCACGTTGATGGTGTAGCGCTCGAAGACGAAGCCCTCGTCCGTGAGGTTCTCCAGAACGATCTTGCCGTCGGCGTTGCGGTTGAACTCGATCTTCACCGACTTGGTATCACCGGTCGGCAGCGAGTTCTCGTCAACAACGAGCTTCTTGGCCTCGTCCTTGTTGTCATCGACAACACGAAGGTTCGTGCCTTCCAGCTCGAGCACGTTGTCGGAGGTGACATCGTATTCGAGGTTGCGGACCGGAGCCGGGGTGACGTTGTAGGTGAACTTGGTGATCTTCTCGTACTTGCCGTTGGCGTCGTCCTTGAAGTTGAGCGCGGTCTCGAGAACCTGGACCTGGCCCTTTGCACCCGGCTTGAACACGAGCTTCCAGTCGCCGTCCTCCGCAATCTTCGACTTCTCGAAGTCGATGATGCCGTCGTATTCCTTCTTGTAGTGCTCGAGCATCTTGTCGAAGGAGTCGAACTTCTGGTCAACGTCGAAGGTGAAGCGGTTCGAAACCCGCCCATCGCTGTTTACTTCGTTGTAGCCCAGGGTGAGATCCACAACCGCGCGGTCGACGATGTTGCGGGGTTCATTCTCCTTGAAGTCGAAGCCATCAACATCCTGAGCAGGGTTGACCTGGATGTTCCAGACACCGATCAGGGTTCCGGTCTTCTTGTCGATGATGTGGATGATCGCCTCACCCGTGAAGCCATTGCGCGGCTTAACGGTCCAGATGTCCTGGTCAGCACCTTCTCCACCAAGCTTGCCACGGCCTTCGGTGACCTCGACATCGCCGGAGATGCCTTGATGTCCCACTCGCTGCGACGCTCGATGTTGACCGAGCCGTTGCTCTGAATCTCGTAGTTACGGATGACCGGGCCAGAGTTGACATCCTTCTTGATGTCAATCGTGTACTTGTATTCGACACCGTTCTTGTCGGTGAAGACAACGACGACCTTGCCCTCGCGGTCCTTATCCTTCGGCGTGATGACCCAGGTGTCGTTGTCACCCTCGGTGATGTCCACCAAATCGTTGCCTTCGACGATCTTGAAGGTGCCGCCGCGACGCTCCACGATCGCCGTGGAGGTGCTCAGGATCTCGCGAACAACCTCGAACTTCGAGGTGGTGTTCTCGATGGTGACGATGTTCTCGCGCTCGTTGCCGCTCTCGTCGACCGTGGTGACGACAACCTGGCCGCGCAGGTTGGTGTCGGTGACCTCAACCTTCACGCCCTGCTCGTCCGGATCAACCTTGATGCTGCCTGGCACAACCTTGTGCTCCACGCCGTTTTCATCGATGTAGACGCGATTCTTAATCTTGTCACCCGGGTTCAGCGGGATGATCTTGACGCGGTTCTCGCCGTTCGGGTTGAGGGTGTAGAAGAAGTTGTTGACCGTGACGTTGGTCTGGGTCTTCACCGTGATGGTGTCGGACACCTTCACGCGGTAGATGTACTGGTTGCCGCGCTCATCGGTGATGAGGATCTCGACGTCGCCCTCGCCCTCGAAGCCCGGCTTCGGGGTGATGATCAGCTTGCCGTCCTCGGTGCGCTCCACGATGACAATGTCGCGGCCCTTGGTGACCTCGAAGGTCCAGGAGCCCTTAATGCCACCCGGCAGCTCGATCTCCTTGGACTTGTCCTTCTTGGTAAAGCCAGCGAAGTAGTAGTACTCGTGGATTTCCTTAACGGACTCGTACACCTTCTCGGTGTAGTAGTTCTCCGTGAGAGTGACCGTGTTGGTGGTCGTGACCGGCTTCGGAGTCTCGGTCTTCGTGGTGGTAACCGTCGTACCCGGAACGTCCACAACGGTGGTACGCGTCGGGGTGGACCAGTGGGTTGCGGTAACCGTGGTAGCCGGCTTGGTCACGACGACCGGGGTGTCGCTGATCGTCTCAGTGACAGTGGTCGGCTCGCCCTCAACGGTGGAGGTAACAGTCTTCGGAGCCGGGGTCTCGGTAACCGTGTTAGTGACGGTCTCGCCGCCCACGACCTCGGTCGTCGTCCTGACAACCGGATCGGCCTTTTCAGTCTCGGTGACCGTCTTGCGCGGACGGATGGTACGAACCGTCGTGTACGCGGTCGGGAGCTCCTTGCGCTCCGTCACCGTCACCTCAGGGTGGGTGTAGGTGGCGGTTACCGTACGCGGGCTCTCCGTGACCGTCTCGGTGGTCTTGGTCGCCGGCAGCGTCTCAATGGTGGTTACGGTCGTCGGATCCTGCGGGATCGTCGTCGTTTCCTCGATGGTTTCCTTCACCGGTGGCGGCTTCGGGCCCGGCAGGCCCGGCTGCACGATCGTGATAATGCGCTGGAAGGTCCAGTGCTTCTTCGGGTTCAGGTTGAGGTTGTAGTTCTTCGGAACCAGAACGGTGACGTACTCGCCCTCGGTGTAGTTTTCCTCAATCGTCTTGAAGTTCGCGTTCTTCACCAGCACGTAGTTCGGAGTGCCGTCGCCTTGAACGTCCTGACGCTTCCAGATGATGTCGAAGCCGGTCAGGGAGGAGAAGAGGTACTTGTTCAGGCGGTTCTGGTGGAAGTAGCCACGGATCTCGTTCAGCGAGCCGAGATTGTTGGAGAGCAGTGCCTGGAGGATGCGGTTCTTCGTCTGAATCTGGTACACGAGGTTCGAAGACGGGTTCTTCTGGTACTGCTCGTAGTCCTTGATCAAGGACTTGGTGACGTTGATCGCTGCGAGACGCACGTCGTCGTTAATACCCAGGCCATCGCCGAAACGGCCGGAGGCACCGGTGAGCTTACGGACCTCGTAGCCACCGATCTCATTGTTCCAAGGGTTGTCGATACCCCAGTCGATGCACCAACCCGACGCAACCTCGTTCGGCAGAACGAACGTGTTGACGTCGAACGGCTGGTTACGGAGGTCTTTGTAACCATCAGAGTAGAACTGGCGCAGTTCCTGCTCGCTGAGCGACTGGTAAGCACCGACGATCTGCGCGCTGGAACCGGTGTAGGTAAGTGCCAACGCGTCAGGCGCAACACTCACTGCGGTACCGGCAATCAGGGTGCTCGAAATGAGCGCAGCCATGGCGCGCTTCTTCAAATGTGCGTTCTTCAACGGCTTCATTCCTTACAACTCGGAGGAGATATTCGAAGCAGCCTTGAGATCACCTGAACACGGATCTCCAAACTGATAACTACATATTTAAGCGCAATATCGGCTTGGAGAATAGTCCGAAACCCCCTACAGAAAGCCAAAACGCCAGATCAACACCAAAAACTTAGAAACCTGACCCTCTGAACTGGACGTTTAGACAGTACTCAGGAAGAAAACTACAAGGTGATTTTCACCACAATCCGAGCAATTGTTCAACAAATCCTCAAAGAACGCCGAAAGCCCGAAGCCAAGTCGGCTTCGGGCTTTCAGGGATCAGAACGATTTACTTCTTGGATTCGTCCTTCTTGTCCTTTGCGCCAGCTTCCTCGGACGGCTTTTCAGCCTGGTCCTTGGAGCTCTTGCCGGAGGAACCGTACATCATCCATTCCTGACCGGTGGCCTCACCGATCTTGTAGGACGAGGTCATCTCCTCCTGGCCGCAGGCACGCAGCACACCGTCGATCAGGAACAGACCGAGCGTGATTGCGCCGAGGGAACCAGCGGCGAGGCTCAGCATCTCCGGGTTGGCGACGTTGAACGCACCCTGGAAGCCAGCTGCGCGGCGAGAACGGTCCTCGTTGTAGATACCCAGACCGCGCTGGATCTGGTCATTCGCCTGACGGATGGCGTCGTTCACCTGAGCGGACAGACCCTCCAGACCCGGGATGCGAACCTGGGAGAGGATACCCAGCGGGATGGCCAGCAGCAGCGGCGCAGACAGGCCGACGATGGAGGCAATGCACTTGCCGTCGAGCTCAGAGGAGCCCTTCTCGGTCTTGTTGCCCTGGAGGTCAACGCCAAGGTCGATCTCGACGTAGTCTTCCCGCTTATCGCTGCGGACGCCGTTCTCAATCGGAACGACGACGAGCTTGCTGCCGTCGGGAACCTTGCCCGGATCGACCTCAAGGTGGCTGCCCTTGTCCACAACCTTGTTGTTCGGGACGATGGTGCAGCTGCCGTCGCCGGTGCAGATGTTGATCTCAACGTTGTTCGAGCCACCCTCGAAGTCAACGATGTAGCTGCCCTCCTTGCCCGGGTTGGGCTTGATCGACGGACGCGGCTTCGGAAGCTCGCCTTCCGAGGTGTCCGGGATGACAGCATCGACGACGCGGACGAGGTTGCCTTCCGGATCGCGGATCTCGATCTGTGCCAGACCACGCTTGCCAGGCTGTGCCTCGATGGCGAGCTTGCCCGGCTCCGGCTCGGTGACCGTCACCAGATCCTTGCCGTGAACAACCTTGTAGGTGTACTTCTCGCCGAAGTCGACGGAGTCCTTGATGTTCTTGTACAGAACAGTGCGGAACTCCTCGAAGTTCAGCTGCTTGCCCTCCGGGAGGACCTCGATGTTGTAGCGGCGGACCACAACATCACCGCGGCGCTCGATGACCTTCACGGTCTTGCCGATGGACTCCGGGCCCTTCGGCACGAGGATCCACTTGCCGTCTTCCTCGTCATACTCGACCCACTCTTTACCCTCGATGATCTCGATCGGGTTGTTGTTGATGCGGGTGATGGTGAAGCGGCCGTCAACGCTGAGCTTGTAGTCGTCGGAAGACGCGGTGTTGCCACCGTTCTTGCCCGGAACGACCGTGTAGGTGTAGCGCTCAACGACAGTGTTGCCAGACTTGATCTCAACGGTGGCGGTGCCGGTCTTGCCGTCCTTCGGCGTGACCAGGAGGGTATCGCCCTCACGCTTGACGTCGATGACATCCTCACCCTTGACGTCGTACGTGAACTCCGAGGAGTTCATGGTGATCGAGGACTCGGAATTCGGCGTGAGCTCGAACTTCTCCTCACGTGCACCCTGCGGGGTCACGACGTAGGTGTAACGCTGGAACGCGATACCGCGGGAGTTAAGGACCTCAACAACAACTTCGCCGTTGGCACCGTCGACGAACTCCAGGGAGTACTGATTGATGTCGCCGCCATTGAGCGGATCCTTGCCCTTGGTGACCTTGATGTCGCCGCCATCGAGCAGATCCTTGCCCTGGGTGACCTTGAGGTTGTCGCGCGAGATATTGACGGTTGCGCCGGACGTGACGTTCTTGCGCACCTCCTTGATCTCGCTCGGGGTGACGTTGATGGTGTACTCGACGAGCTCGTCATCACCGAACTTCTCGACGATGACGATCTTGTCGTCCGTGCCCACCTTCGGCAGGACCTTCCAGTTGCCGTTCTCATCGACTTCCTTGTCGAAGAGATCCTTGCCTTCCTTGGGCTCGAACTTGTTACCCGGGGTGCCGAGCTTCAGGATGACGGTGTTGCGGTCCAGAACATCCTGGGTGACCTTGGCGGTCGGGTACTTGCTTTCACTCTTCACCTTGGCGACCAAGGTGTAGGTACCAATCAGGACGCGACCGTTACCGGTCTCCTTGTACACGTTGAAGACCAGGGTGCCGTTGGTGACGTTCGTGACCTTCCACGGGTCCTGCTCGTCCCACTTCCACTCACCGGACTCGGAGACGATCTCCTTGGTCAGATCGGAGGTGTCGTCCTTGTAGTCGATCGTGACAGTGTCGCCCTCGTCCATCAGCTTGGTGACGTTGTCCACGGAAACGTTCGTACCGTGCTCGATCTTCAGGTTGAAGGTGTGGGTCTTGCCGTCCTTGTCAACGGCCTTGATCACTACATCGCCGGTTGCGTCCTTCTTCGGGGTGACAACCCAGGAGTCGCCGCGCTTCTCGATCTTCTCAATCTTGTCAGCGCCCTCAACGATCTCCGGCTTCTCCTCAACACCCTCGATTTCGAGGATGTAGGAGTTGAGGTTGCCGATGACGCGGGTGTAGGTGGAACCATCAGTGGTGGTGTCGATCATGAAGATGTAGTTGTTCTCGGCACCGGTCGGCTTACCGTTGACCTTCTCAAAGACGGTGACCTTGATCTGGCCCTTGGTCACCCCATCGTCAACCTTCAGCTTGTACTGGTTGGAGGAACCCTCAACCTTCACCAGTTCGCCCGGGCCGTCAACCTTGTAGTCCCAGCCAGCCGGGACGGTGATGGTCTGGTCGATGTTGGAGACACCCACGTTGAAGAAGTGGTTGTTCACGGTGACGTCGTTGACGGTGACCTTCTCGGTCTTCTCGTTGACGATGTTGACCGTGTACTCGTGGCGGTTGCCTTCGCTGTCGGTAATGACGAAGCGAACGGTGCCCTTGCCCTCACGCTTCGGAACGATCTCAATGACGTCCTTGCCGTTGCGCTCGACCTTGCGGATTTCAACGAGGCCGTTGGAGTCGTCGATAATCTCGAGCTTCCAGTCGCCGAGCTTGTCAACGTCGATGATCTGCGTCTTCTCGTTGCCTTCGAAGGCGAAAGCGTAGGTGAAGTGGCGGGTGTAGCGCTCAACAGTGGAGGTGCGCTCAACCGTCTTGTAGTTCTTGTTCACCACGGTGGTCTCAACGACCTTGGTGGACGGCTCAGCGGTCACCGTCTGAGTCTCGGTGCGCGGGGCACCGCTCCGCTTCACGGTCTCGACGACGGTAGTGGCCGTCTTGGTCACGGTCTTCGTCTCCTGCGGAGAAACGGTCTTGGTAACCGTCTCGCGGATCACGTCCGGTTTGTAGTTGTCCAGACCCGGCTGCGCGATGATGAGGATGCGCTGCTTCGTCGGGTCGCGGAGAACATCCTGGTAGATGTTGTAGTTCAGCGGAACAAGGACGGTGACGTACTCGCCCGGGTTCACCTTCAGCGCGTTGAACTTCGTGGAGTTCTTCACCAGGTAGAAATCCGACTGACCAACCGTTGCGGTGGCGGTGCGGCGGATGCTGAAGCCGGTCCAGCTCTCAAACTCTGCGGCGGTCAGCTTCGGCGGGTTGTTGGACCAGCCGAAACCATAAGCAGCCCAACGCGGCTTAATGTCGCCAGTAATGTAACCACGGATCTGGTCGAGAACTTCCTGGTTGTTGGACACCAGTGCCTGCATGGCCAGGGCCTTCTTACGGACCTCTTCGTGGCGGCCAGCGTAGTAATCATCCAGCATCAACTTGGTCAGGCTGATCGAAGCCTTCTCAATGTCCGGGTGGATATCAAAGCTGCCGCCCGAAACAAGGTTGAAGCCGTAAAGACCGGAAACACCGTCGAGCTTGCGGACCTCGTACTGGGTATCCAGGCTCGGACCCGGCAGCGCAGCGTCGATGCACCAGCCCGGACCGTACTGGGTCTGGAGCATGTCCATACGGCCCTTGAGCTTGGCACCCTTGTTGTACTGCAGTGCAGCCTTGTTAGCGTCGCTCGGCAGCGCGGAATATTCGCTAGTTACTCGCTCGTCAGCGTCAGCGGTCGGAGCTACGACCGTTACGCCACCAAAAGCCACCGTGGCGGAAACCAGGGTGGCCAGGACGCGCTTCTTCAGATGTGCGTTCTTCAACGGCTTCATTCCTTACAAGTCGGAGGAGATATTCGAAGCAGCCTTGAGATCACCTGAACACGGATCTCCAAACTGATAACTACATATTTAAGCGCAATATCGGCTTGGAGAATAGTCCGAAACCCCCTACAGAAAGCCAAAACGCCAGATCAACACCAAAAACTTAGAAACCTGACCCTCTGAACTGGACGTTTAGACAGTACTCAGGAAGAAAACTACAAGGTGATTTTCACCACAATCCGAGCAATTGTTCAACAAATCCCATTTCAGGCGCTGAGAGGGCCTGGGCTTTTGTCGCCGCGCAGGCGCTTCAGCACATTTTCAGCGGAAATCAAGCACATCGGCACGCCCACCCCAGGAACGGTCGTGGCTCCGGCGTAGTACAGCGCTCCCAGCTTCTTCGAAGCATTCGCGCCGCGCAAAAACGCCGACTGCTTCAGCGTGTGCGCCGGCCCGATCGCCCCACCCGACCACGCGTGGTAGCGGTCGCGGAAGTCTGCAGGACCGAGCGTCTGCTTAACGACGACCCTCTCGCCCAGGCCCTCAACCCCACACCACTTCTCGATCTGTGCAATGGCGGCGTTGGCAATCAGGTCCACCTGCGGGGAGGCCTCATCGCGGTACATGTTGCCGTGGCCGATCGTCTCCTCGGCAGCGACGGGCACAAGCACGAACAGGTTCTCGTCGCCTTCGGGCGCCACGCCGGGGTCGGTCGCGCTCGGCTTGGACACGTAGATCGACTGCGACGCCCCCAACGGCCGCGCAGCCGGTTTGCCCTCGAAGACGGTGGCGAAGTCATCGTCCCAGTCCTCGCTGAACAACAGGTTATGGTGGGCCAACTCGGGGATCTCACCCTTCACGCCCAGCATGACCAGCACGGTGCGCAGGCCCGGATCGCGGCGAGAGAACCACGACTCGTCGTACGTGCGCAGCTTCGGCGGCAGCAGCCGGGTTTCGGTGTGGTGCAGGTCGGCACACGAGATTGTGAGGTCGGCGGGGATGAGGGTGTCGTCGATAAGCGAAATGCCCGTGGCGCGCCCACCGCTGTACGTGATGGAAGCGACGTCCGCGTTGAAGCGGAACTTCACGCCCTGCTCGAGCGCCAGCTCGTAGAGCGCATCCATCACCGCCGCGAACCCACCCTGCGGATACAGCACGCCCTGGGTGAGGTCCGTGTGGCTCATCAGGTGGTACATCGACGGCGTGCGCGCGGGATGCGACGACAAAAACACCGCAGGGTACGTCAGCATCTGGCGCAGGCGCGTGTCCTTGAACTGGCCTGCGACGAAGCGATCCAGCGGCTCGACCAGGTAACGCAGCAACTTGCCGTACTGGCCGCGGATCTTGGCAAAAGGCTTCAGCGTGGAAAAGGTGGTGTAGAGGAAGTAGCGCAGCGCCAAGTCGTAGGTCTCGGCGGCGCGGTCGAGGTAACTGGCCAGTTGGGCGCCGGCGCCGGGCTCGATGTTGTTGAAAAGCCGGATCGCGTTGTCGCGGCCCGACTCCACATCGATCGGGTCGTGGTTCTCGGGGAAGAGCCGGTATGCGGGCGTGAGCGGCTTGAGATCCAGCACGTCCTCGGTGCGCTTGCCAAAGAGTGCGAAGAAGTGGTCGAAGGCATCCGGCATGAGGTACCAGCTCGGGCCGGTGTCGAAACGGAAACCTTGGACGGTTTCGTTGCCGGCGCGGCCGCCATGCGAGCCGAGGCGCTCGACCACCGTGACCTCGTAACCCTCCCGCGCCAGCAGCGCCGAGGTAGCCAAACCGGCCGCACCCGCGCCGATCACCACAGCCGTTGTCACAGCCCTGTCCTCGCAATCGCCTTCGCCGTCAGCGCAACCTTGCGACGCTGCGGCACGCTGATGCGCTGCTGCGTCAACTGTGCGGCCGGGGTGCGCTCCACGATCTCCGTGAGTTCACGAAACAGCGCCTCCGCGGCCGCCACTCCCCCACGCACCCCGCGGGGCAGCAACGGGATCGCCTCCAAGGCCTGATCAAGTTCGGTGTGGATGGTGGTGGTGATGGCGTGCTTGGTGTCGTCGTCAAGCATGCGCCCAAAGTACGCCCGCCCGAGACTGCCCTGATCCTCCCCGAAATCGCGCAGGAAATTGATGCGCTGGAACGCCGCACCGAGCGCGCGGGCGCCACGCTGAAGTTTCTCCGGATGGGGTGTCTGGCGCTCTGGGAAGAAAATGTCCAAACACATCAAACCAATCACCTCGGCCGACCCATATATATAGGTCTCCAACTCCGCCGGGGAAAAAGCGTGCGGGTTGAGGTCCGCGCGCATCGACGCGAAAAACGCCTCGAGGTGCTCCGCGTTGAGGCGACAACGCCGATACGTATTCGCCCACGCGTGCAGCACCGGATCCGTGTGAAAGCGCTGGTTAGGGGCCTGGAGTACCTGCTCCTCGTAGGCGTTAAGCAGGGTCTCCGGGTCTGCGTAGGCCTGATGCGCGGCACCGTCGACGGTCTCATCTGCGATACGCACCACCGCGTAGAAATTACGAATATCGCGCCGCACCCCCGGCGCCAACACCTTCGTAGCCAACGAAAAACTCGTCGAATACTGCGCAATCACCTGAGCAGCCGCACGATCCGCCATCGTGTCGTAACGGGAAAGGTAAGAGTTCACGCAGGCGCTTTCTATTTGCAGACTTTTCCGGGAGCTTACCGCGCAGCAACCGCTGCCTGGGCCCCTGGTGACCACCAACGCCAAAGGCCAGGTCCCCGGGAGGACCTGGCCTTTGTGTTCCTGTGGAGCATAGGAGAATCGAACTCCTGACATCCTGCTTGCAAAGCAGGTGCTCTACCAACTGAGCTAATGCCCCGTGCCCTTTCGGGCTGTGGGCCTAGCAAGAATCGAACTTGCGACCTCATCGTTATCAGCGATGCGCTCTAACCGACTGAGCTATAGGCCCTGGGAACGAATAGGAATATTACAGAGCACTGCTATAACCGCCAAATCGCCAGGTTGTTGCGGGTTTTTATGCTTACCGTCTAGCTCGTTGTGCATTGCTACTAGACGACCCGCCTGCACCCTCCACATATCCCCAGGTGATGTTGGCGGTGGTTTTCAGTATCAGCGTGATCGTCTGGTTCGCCGGAACGGGAGCTAGACGATCAGGGCACAACAACCGCACTCCAACGACACCTCAACGACACCCTCGCGGAACGGGGGTAATTTGCGGGGGTAGGAGGCCTGCACAAATTGGTGAACAATCCGCCCAACCTGGCCTTTTCGCCACTCAGCAGCGCCCCAAGACGGCGCCACAACCTGTTTTTATACGAGCGTGACAGGCAAAACTCCTGGTGAGGGCCAGATCCCAAGTTGTATACCCATCCATATACCAATCAATGCATAGTATGCTGCTCCTCCGGATTGTTGAACGAACCGAACCGGAGCGCAAAAGATCGTTCAACAACCCAACGCGACAGCCCTAAAATCAGCTCGGATTGATGAACAATCCGCACGATAAACGGGGTGAAAACGTTGAACAATCCAAAATAAACGTTGAACAATCCGGCCTCGAAAGGGCCGAAAATTCGACGGGTTTACCAGCGCATACTTGGTGCATAAACTCGAGGGCAGCAAAGGAAATGCGGTGTTTACCGCAAACACCGCAGATAAGTAAGGAGCAGGAAAATGCGCGCAGCACTTCGTACCGGTCTCGCAGCAGCCCTCGCCGCCACCGTCGCCTTCGGTGGAGTTGTTCCGGCTAAGGCTGCAGAGCCTGCTGACGTTGTCGTCGATAATCAAGCGATCTCCGCGGAGCTCATCGACTCCGACGGCGACGGCATCCCCGACCTCTGGGAGCGCAACGGCGTTGTCCTCGAGGACGGCACCGTGCTTAACCTGCCTGCTTACGGTGCGGACCCGAGCCGGCCGGACCTGTTCCTCCAGCTCAACTGGATGGAGTCCGAGTACAAGACCCTCGGCTGCGACGCCGATCCTTCCGAGGCTTGTGCCAACGCCAACACCAAGGAATACGGCGTGAAGGCCGAGTCCCTGCAGGAAATGGTTGATCTTTTCGACGACCACGGCATCAACCTCCACGTCGACGCCGGCGAAACCTTCAACAACATCCCCGGCTACGAGGCTCGCGGCGGTGAGACCCTGAAGTACGTCAAGAACTACTTCGAGAACGAAAGCCAGGGTTCGAAGCTGCTGAACAACATCGACGAGATGCTCGGCGAGCGCCAGAACATCTTCCGCATCGGTGTTATCGGCGACCAGATCGACGCCTACAACCTGTCGTCCGGCGCCTCGCTGGTCAACGACACCTCGTTCTTCGTGGCTAACCACCGCTTCATGAACTCGGAAGAGATGCTGCGCAACACCATCCTGCACGAGCTAGGCCACACCCTCGGCCTGCGCCACCAGGGTGCGCACGCGGTGGTCAAGGACATCCAGGGCATGCGTCTGGATACCTCGGCCTACAAGTCGGTGATGAACTACGACTACCAGTTCGACTACTTCAACTACTCGGAGAAGCCATACCTGCTCGACACCCCGTTCGGTGTGCGCGAGGTTCCGGCGGACTGGGAAGCACTGGCCATCAACGCTTGGCGCATCGGTGCCCGTGGTGTTGCCTCGGCTCCGTCGCAGGAAGGGGCAGTTAACGACCCGGCTCCGAAGGAGCAGCCTGAGGAGGAGCAGCCGGCAGAGCAGCCAGCACCTGAGGCCGAGAAGCCCGCTGAGAACCAGCCGGAGAAGCCCGCCGAGAAACCGGCCGAGCACGAGCAGCAGGCTGAGCAGAAGGACAAGCCGGCTCCGGTTGTTGAGAAGGACGTCAACGTCGCGGCGATCGTCGCCCCGATCGTGGCAATCCTGGCCTTGATCGGCATCGGCTTCGCGGTGATGAACATGATGCCGGGCCTGGGGTTCTAACCCAGCACAGGCCAGCACAAAAAGACTTAACGCGCCCCGGGAGGTACGACCCGGGGCGCGTTTGGTGTCGTCGATAAGCGCTATTTTGCCCTGTTAGACATGGTGTAGCGCACACCACCGACGAGGTCCGCGACGGCGTTGTACATGATCGCGGTCAGCGGCGCCATGATGGACATGAACACCACGCCGGCCAGGCCGAACAGGGCCGCGGCCATCATGGCGAGCTTCATGTCCACGACCTGGTCGCCGCCCACGCCGCCGATGAGCGAGTTGATGGACTCGACCACCCCGGCGCGGTCCAGCGCGAGGTACACCAGCACTGCGGCGAGCATCCAGGCGATGAACCCGAACAAGGCAAGCAGCGTCGCAACCTTAAAGACGGATCCGGCGCTGACGTTCCGGATTGTCACTTTGCGCGCGGCCATGGGCTACTCCTTCGCATCGTCGAGGGTCTTCTGGCCGGTTGCCACGGCAGTGGCTTCCTCTTCGCCCTCGTCTTCGACGTTGCGGTCAATGGCAAGCAGTTCCACGCCGTCGTTGAGGTCCACCAGGCGCACGCCCATGGTCGCGCGTGACGACGGACGGATCTGGTTGACCTCAGTACGAATCACGCCACCCGCGGAGGTGATGGCGAAGATCTGGTCCTCCTCGGTCACGGCCAGGGCGCCGATGAGCTTGCCGCGCTTCGGGGTGTACTTGAAGGTCATCACACCCATGCCGCCGCGGCCCTGGGTGTTGTACTCCTCGATGGCGGTGCGCTTGCCGTAGCCGCCGGAGGTGGCCACGAGCAGGAACTGGCCGTCTTGGACGACGGTCATGGCGAGCAGTTGGTCGTCGCCACGGAAGCGCATGCCCTTCACGCCGGCGGTTGCGCGGCCCATCGGGCGCAGCTGCTCGTCGTCGGCGGAGAAGCGGATCGCCTGGCCCTGTTCGGAGACGAGCAGGATGTCGTCGTCCTCACCAACGAGGGACGCGCCGATGAGGGCGTCGCCTTCGTTGAGGTTCAGGGCGATCAGGCCGGAGGAACGTGCGGATTCGTAGTCGGTCAGGCGCGACTTCTTCACACGACCATCGCGGGTGGCCAGCACCAGGTACGGGGCGTCCTCGTAGGACTGGATCTGGATGACCTGGGCGATCTTCTCTTCCGGCTGGAACTCCAGCAGGTTAGCCACGTGCTGGCCGCGGGCCGTGCGGCCTGCTTCCGGCAGTTCGTAGGCCTTGAGCCGGTAGACGCGGCCGAAGTTGGTGAAGAACAGGATCCAGTCGTGGGTGGAGCAGATGAAGAAGTTCTTCACCACGTCGTCCTGCTTCAGCTCAGCGCCGCGCACGCCCTTGCCGCCGCGCTTCTGGGACTTGTAGGCATCCACCTTGGTGCGCTTGGCGTAGCCCGTGGAGGTGATCGTGACCACGACGTTTTCGCGGGCGATGAGATCCTCTTCGGTGACGTCGCCGGTTGCGGCAACGATCTGGGTGCGGCGCTCGTCGCCATACTTGTCGACGATCTCACCCAGCTCCTCGCCAACAATCTGACGCTGACGCTCCGGCTTGGCCAAGATGTCCTTGTAGTCGGCGATTTGTTCCTCGATGGCTGCGAGGTCGTCGACAATCTTCTGGCGCTCCAGCGCTGCCAGGCGGCGCAGCTGCATGGCTAGGATTTCGTTGGCCTGGATCTCGTCGACATCGAGAAGCTTCATCAGGCCCTGGCGGGCGTCGTCGACAGTCGGCGAGTTGCGGATCAGGGCAATGACCTCATCCAACGCATCCAACGCCTTGACCAGACCACGCAGGATGTGGGCGCGCTTCTCGGCCTCGTCCAGGCGGTACTGGGTGCGGCGGACGATGACTTCGATCTGGTGCTTGACGTAGTAACGCAGCATCTGATCCAGGCGCAGGGTGCGCGGCACACCGTCGACGATGGACAGCATGTTGGCGGAGAAGTTCGTCTCCAGCTGGGAGTGCTTGTACAGGTTGTTTAGCACCACGCGCGGCACAGCGTCGCGCTTGAGGGTGACCACGATGCGCATGCCCACACGGTCGGAGGACTCGTCCTCGATCTTGGAGATGCCCACCATCTTGCCGTTGGTGACCTGCTCGGCGATGTTGTGGATGAAGTTATCCGGGTTGACCTGGTACGGCAGCTCGGTGATCGTGATGACCTGGCGGTTGCCAATCTCCTCGATCTCCGTCACGCCGCGCATGCGGATGGAGCCGCGGCCGGTGGTGTAGGCGTCCTTAATACCCTGATCACCCACGATGAGGCCGGCGGTTGGGAAGTCCGGGCCCTTCACGCGCTCCATGACGGCGTCGAGCGTGGTCTGCTCGTCCGCGTCGTGGTTGTCCAGGATCCACTGGATCGCGGCCGCCAGCTCGTTGAGGTTGTGCGGCGGGATGTTGGTGGCCATACCCACGGCGATGCCGTTGGAGCCGTTCATCAGAAGGTTCGGCACACGGGACGGCAGCACGGCTGGCTCTTGGGTCTTGCCGTCGTAGTTCGGGTTGAAGTCAACGGCGTTTTCGCGGATGTCGCGCACCATCTCCATGGCCAGCGGAGTCATCTTGCACTCCGTGTAACGCATCGCGGCCGGGCCGTCGTTGCCCGGCGAGCCGAAGTTACCCTGACCATCCACCAGCGGGTAGCGCATCGCCCACGGCTGCGCCATACGCACGAGGGTGTCGTAGATAGCGCTGTCACCGTGCGGGTGGAAGTTACCCATGGTGTCTGCCACCGGCTTTGCACTCTTCACGTAGGAGCGCTCGGGGCGGTAGCCGTTGTCATACATTGCGTAGATGATGCGGCGGTGCACCGGCTTCATGCCGTCGCGCACATCTGGGAGTGCACGACCGACGATCACGCTCATGGCGTAATCGATGTAGCTGGTCTGCATCTCCTCATTGATATCGATTGGTTGAATGCGGTCGGTGCCGCTTGAGGTCTCGTCAGCCATGTTTATTGAGTTTACCGGGCTTCTGTGGCTTTTTCCGCCACGACCATGGAGCGCCGTGGTATCAAAGTGGTATGGCTATGACGCTCCGGTTGACCGCAGACGAAGACAAAGCGCTCGTTTTACTCGCATCCGCATGGGGGTGCTCCAAGCAGGAAGCCGCGCGTCGTGCGGTGGTCTCCTCCGCAACGCGTTTGCTTGACGACGCCACCGTCACCGACCTCGCACGCTCCCTCATCCCCGGCTACACCGCCATGGAATCACGCATCCGGCAGGCCCGCTCGTGATGGGTTTCAGTGCAGAGCAGTTGCTGGCCATCGCTGACGAGTACTGCGACTTCCACGGCTGCCACATCACGTCCTTCGGGTTCCTGGCGGCGTGTGCTGCCGTGCCAGGCTCCCGGTTCCACGGCGTTCCGGTCTTCGACTCGGTGGACGCCGCAGCCGAGGCCTTATCCTCTTCTATTACTGCGCTCGCACCGCTGTCGTCTGGCAACGAGGGATTCGCCGTGGTCGCCGCAGAGGTGTACCGGCGCTGGGCGGGATAAACGGGATGAATCCGAAAACTCGCATTACAGGTGTCTAGGGGTATAGTCGAAAAGTTCTTATAACTTATTGGAGGCAGCCATGAAGTTCAGTCGCACCGCCATTGCGGTAGCCGCCACCGCCGCGTTGTTGGGCGGCGGTGTTGCTCTGCCCCACTCCCCCGCCACCGCCGCCACCTCTCAAGCCTTCCTGTCCGGGCTGACTTGGCCGGTCAAGCAGGTTACGCCCGGCGGTACCGTGGAGATCGCCCCGCAGGGCTCCATCCCCAGCAACGTGCGCTTCGAGGGTTCCGACGACTACCTGGGCTACCGGTTCAGCACCAACCCACGCACCGGCGTGGTCACCATGCACGTCGCCGAAGACGTGATCCCCAACCAGCGCACCCAGTTCATGATCACCGGCAGCGACGGCGTGCGCGCACGCAGTTTCCCCATCATGATCCACGTCGTCGACACCATCGGCGAGATGGCAAAGAAGTACCCCCTGTCGTACTACCCAGCGTTCACCGTCGAAGACAGCTCCGATTCGGTGCTCTCCGTAGCGCAACTGCAGGGTGACTTCCCCGAAGGCACCCGATTCGAAGTCACCGCTCCCGACCATTTCAAGGTCACCGCAGCCGCCAACGGCGATCTGTCTGTCACGCAGCTCGATCCGGTCAAGCCAGGCTCCAAGAGCGCAGCCAGCGTGAAGGTGGTGTACCCCGACGGCTCGTTCCGCAACGTGCGTGCAGATATCTACGCCTACTCCAAGAAGTCCAGCGAGTCGCTTGGCAGCGGTGCGTCTATCGAGGACTTCTTCAACAACATCTACGACAACGCCTTCACCCCGAAGTGGCACGACAAGACAATGAGCGGCAGCGAGCAAGCCTCCACCGCGTTGGCGGACGCCCTGCCCGAAGGCACCACCTTCAAGGCACGACCCGATCTCAACCCGAGCATCTTCCGCTTTATTGATGTCGATGTTGACGAGGCCAGCGGGGTTGTCGTCGTCAAGCCAAAGCGCCCACTGACAGCACCCTGGACCTTCCAAATCCCAGTCGAGGTCACCACCCCGGACAACCTCGTCGGCATCGGATGGGCGACCTTCACCGTCACCGAAGACGGCAAGTGGAACTCCGAAGCCTTCACCGTGAAATACCCCGCCGCGAGCGCCACCACCACGGAAATCGCCACAGCCAAACCGGTCGGCGACTTCCCCAAAGGCACCACGTTTGAGATCAACCAAACGCCCCCGGCCGGCTGGCAGGTGAAGATCGACCGCCACACCGGCGAAATCAACCTGACCCCGCCGCAGCGCACCAGGGCCGGCACCACCGTGACCATGCCGGTAACCGCGCGCTTCCCCGACGGGTCGCGCACGTACCTTGAGACCAACTTCACCTTCATCAAACCCGAGGTGGAACAGGCATCCGTGACCACCGTGCGCTACCCCACCGCAAGACTCCTTCCCGGGGAAAGCGTGACCGTGGAGCCAAACAACTGGCCGGACGGCGCCGTAGTGAGCATCACTAACTTGGTCGTCCGTGACCTCACGTTTACGGCCGACACCTCCACGGGTGCCATCACCATCACAGCAGGTAAGAACGCGGACGTTGCGCAAATTGCGGCGAATGTGGTGGTGACCTACAAGGACGGCTCGCAAAACACGGCCCGCCTGCCAATCGCCATCCGCAGCAACACCACGACCGCAACGCAGCCTTCTGATGCGCCTGGTCCTGGTTCGCCCGCACCTGCGCCTGCGCCGAAGCCGGGGACGCCGTCCACCGCCAATCCGGCACCCGCTCCTGCGCCTGCACCGACTCCTGGCGGTACGGACAAGGAGGGGTCCAGCACCGGCGGCATCATCGCCATCGTGCTCGGCGTCCTGGCCCTGCTCGGCGCCGCAGGGTTCGCAGTGACACAGATGGGTTCATTGCCCTTCTAACAGCCCCGAGCACTTAACATGTCTGCCATGAAGAAAATCGCCACCGCCGCCACTGCGATTGCCGTGGCCGCTGCCGTCGTCACCACGGTCGCACCAGCTCACGCCGAACCCGCCGTCACACAGCTCTCCACCACGAGCTCCGGTGGTTCCTCCAAGCCGGACTACCGTCCGGACTACGACAAGGACCTCGACGTGCCAGAAAAGCGCCCACTTGAGGGCTCCTACACCGGCTCGGCCCCGATCTCGTTGACCATCGCGTTGGTGACCACGCTGGTTGCCATCCAGGCCATCGTCGATTTCGTGCCGCCAGTGCGCCAAGCTGTCGACGACGTAGCCAAGCAGTTCAACCTCACCCACGTCGTGGGCTCCTCCGAGAGCAACCGAATCTTCCCGGCACAGTTCATCACGTCCCAGGTCACGCAGGCGATTGACCAATTCCAGAAAAATCCCCCGTCGTTTAAGTAACGCCCCGCAACCGCGTATGTTACGGTTGTGAACTGTTGTGGTTGCAGTGACTTATGGGGCTGCGGAGGAAGAACTGCAACCAAAAAGACCGCGTCCAGTCCTGGACGCGGTCTTGTCGTTTACCTCCGGTTCTAGCCCCAGTAATAGAAGTTGTACTGACTCAGGTACTCAAGCACAGGGCCGATTGCGGCAGCACCGATTTGGGTAGCATTCACCTTCGGTCCGAAGGACAGGACACCTGCGGCGTAGCGGCCATTCGGCCCCTCAACCCACACTGGGCCGCCGGAATCGCCGTGGTCCGAAATGTTCCGGAACCGGAACACCAGTGGACTTGGAGTATCGATGTAGTAGCCACACGACAAGCCGCTGCGCCAACCTAGACGGCAAAGCTTCGGCTCAGTCCTATCGATTGCCGGCAAACCAGCAACACCCTGCACACGGCCAACACCTGGAACGGTCGGGTCAATCTGCACATTGGGGTTATCAAGGAAAATGACTGCGAAATCAGCATCGACCCCAATCCGATTCGGCATGCCGGTCGAAGAGATAAACCGACCCGCATACATGAGCTGGTTATTGGGAAGCATCACAAACGCACGGTCACCTGTCACACCGCAGTGACCGGCGGTCAGGTTGAACACACGGTTAGTGTTCTGCTGGCGCAGCATCCACCCAAAACTGCATTCGCCTTTAGGACGACCCGCCTGGTCAAACACCGTATATTTGGCGCCCGGCGCCACCTTGCCCAGGTTGACAAGCCGTTCGAAGCCCTGGGACTGGCGATACACCTCAGTGTTACGCATACCAGCGGTTACACGTGGTGCAGGCTTCTGAGGCTGCGGCGCAGGGTTGGGCCTCTCCCTGTCCGGTTGCGTAATGTTCTGCTGCCCTGGGGCTTCTGAACTTAACTCCCCCGATGACAATCCGCCGATGAGTCCGAGAACCGTCAGAATCGCGATGACAATACCTGCGATCTCAGGAAGCCGAGAAGCGATGTCTTTAAAATCAGGCATAACGTTTCCTGTCAATTAGTGCCGAAGATACTGAAGACTATATCCCTGCTCCCTGACAGCTGCTCGTTTTCCCGCAAACAAAAATCATGTCGTACGCCAAGTACACTGCCCACTATGAGTGATCTATCCAAGCTTCTCGACGCCTCCACCCGTTCCAAGCTCGTCGAGGACCTGACCCAACTGACGGAAACCACCGTGGCCAACCAGTCCGGCCTGACCGGCATGGCCCTCAAGTCCGCCATCGCCGCAGGTAAGAAGGCTGATGCAGACGCTGTGAGCAAGGGACTGAACAAGTTCCTGCCGGACCTCGTCGAGTCGCTGAACCCGCACTGGAACGCCTTCAAGGCAAGCGGCCAGCAGGACTTCGGTGGATTCCTCGCCGCGAACGAGGACTCCGTGATCGATTCCGTCCTCAAGGCTGGCGATACCGCCATCGAATCCATGCCCAGCGCGCTGAAGAAGGTCTACTCCACGCTGCGCGGCAAGGCGAAGAAGATTGTGAGTCCGGCGTTGCCGGACCTGGGGCGTGTCGTCGAAAAGTACGCGTAGCACAAAGCAGTCGCAGCACCCCACAACCGCCAACGCCCCGGCACTTCCCTTGGTGGAGGTGCCGGGGCGTTGTCGTGCGCGCCTACAGCCTAGACGTCGAGGAAGCGGACGTCCTTTGCACGGCGGGTGATGAAGGAACGGCGTGCGGCGACGTCGTCACCCATCAGGATGGAGAACAACTCGTCGGCGCGCTGCGCGTCCTCGAGCTCCACGCGGCGCAGGATGCGGGTCTCCGGGTCCAGGGTGGTCTCCCACAGCTCCTTGGCGTTCATCTCGCCCAGACCCTTGTAACGCTGGATGCCGTCGTCGGTGTTGATCTTGCGGCCGGCCTCCAGGCCCTCCGCCAGCAGCTCGTCGCGCTCGCGGTCGGAGAAGGCGTAGCCCGGCTCGCCCTTGCCCCACTTGAGCTTGTACAACGGCGGGTTAGCCAGGTACACGTGGCCGTTCTCCACCAGTTCCGGCATGAAGCGGAATAGCAAGGTCAGCAGCAGGGTGGCGATGTGCTGGCCGTCCACGTCAGCATCGGCCATGAGCACGATCTTGTGGTAGCGCAGTTTCGCAATGTCGAACTCTTCGTGGATACCCGTGCCCAGGGCGGTGATGATCGCCTGGACCTCGGCGTTCTTGAGCACGCGGTCCATGCGGGCCTTCTCCACGTTCAGGATCTTGCCTCGCAGCGGCAAGATCGCCTGGTACTTGGAGTCGCGGCCGCCCTTTGCGGAACCGCCTGCGGAGTCACCCTCCACGATGAACAGTTCGGACTTTGCAGGGTCCTTGGAACGGCAGTCCGCCAGCTTGCCCGGCAGGCCACCCAGGTCCGTCGCAGACTTACGACGAACCAGGTCACGCGCCTTACGCGCCGCCTGACGAGCCTGCGAGGACGCCACCGCCTTGTTCACGATGACCTTCGCCTCAGCCGGGTTCGCGTCGAACCAATCGGACAGGTTCTCGTTGATGGCGCGCTGGACAAAGCCCTTGACCTCAGTGTTGCCCAGCTTCGTCTTCGTCTGGCCCTCGAACTGCGGGTCAGCCACGCGTACGGAGACGACAGCGGCGAGGCCTTCACGGCAGTCGTCGCCAGTAAGATTCGGCTCCTTGTCCTTGAGCAGCTTGTGCTCGCGGGCGTAGCGGTTCATCAACGTGGTCAGCGCGGCACGGAAACCTTCCTCGTGCGTACCACCCTCATGCGTGTTGATGGTGTTGGCAAAGGTGTGGACAGACTCCTTAAACGAGCTGTTCCACTGCATCGCCACCTCAGCCTCGAGGCCGTCACCCTTCTGGTCGAAACCGACGATGGTCGGGTGGATCGCCGTCTTCGACTTGTTCAGGTAATTGACGTAGTCGATCAAGCCGTCCGGGTAGTGGTAGACAACCTTCTTCTCACGCTTCTTCTTAACGTCTGGCGCAACCTCATCGCCAACCTCAACCGGGTTGCCGTCGCCGTCCTTATCCACCTCAGAAGCGTCGACGGTTTCGGTGTTGTCGTCGAACGAGTCACCGCCGATAAGCGCCGCAGTGTCGCCCTCTTCCGCAATCGCCTCGAGCTCGAGCTCCTCATCGGTGACGCGCTGGTCCGTCAGCGTAATCGTCAGACCCTTGTTCAGGAACGCCATCTCCTGCAGACGACGCGCGATCGTGTCGTAATTGAACTCGACCGTCTCAAAAATCTCCGGGTCCGGCCAGAACCGAATCGTCGTACCGGTACCGCGGGCGTTGCCGCCCTCCTCCAGCTTGTCCGGCACAGCCATCTTGAAGTTCTGCAGCCAGTGCTTGCCGTCGCGCTTAATGTCCGCCTCAACACGAGTCGACAGCGCGTTCACCACGGAAATACCAACACCGTGCAAACCACCAGACACCGCGTAAGAATCCGAGTCGAACTTACCGCCGGCGTGCAGCTGCGTCATGACAACCTGCACCGTCGGTGCACCAGACGGGTGCATCTCCACCGGAATACCGCGACCATTATCGACGACCTCAACGCCGCCATCTGCCAACAACGTCACATCGACCTGGTCGGCGTAGCCCGCCATCGCCTCGTCGACAGAGTTGTCCACGACCTCCCACACCAAGTGGTGCAGACCGCGCACACCGGTGGAACCGATGTACATGCCTGGGCGCTTACGCACCGCCTCGAGGCCCTCGAGGATAGTAATCGACGACGCGTCGTAATGGGGTTGCTGTTCAGCCACTGCGGGACGCTCCTCCATGCGTGAAATATGGGCCATAGGCCCGTTGAACTCGTTTCATCTTACACGCCGAGGGGGACATAACGGGCACCCGTCCAACCCGCGAGCGGGCGTTTCACGCCCCAATTTCACGTTTTCGGGTTTTAAAGGACAGTCAATCCGTCAAGGAAATCTTGTTGCTGGGCGATCACAGAACGAAAGCGGTTGTTTTGTCGGATAACCTCCGCAACGTCCTCGTCGATATAGCTCGCGATACTAACGAGGTTATCCGCATCACTATTAAAGTTGTGCCGTCCGAGAAGATGTTCATGATGAGCGATCCGGTTCCGTAACTTGGCAAACTGGTTTAATTCGTTCCTCAGCTGGGAACGCTTGCCTTGATAGTTCGGAAAAGCCTCAACCAAACACGGCTCCCATAGCGTCTGTTCGTAGTTGAGATAGCCGCGCCCTGGACCCGAGTCTCCGTTATTCAACAAGCTAAGCCACATTCCTAGAGAAACTTTTCCTACAAAATAGTCCCCCGAAATAGCAGAACTGGGACGCTTCCGTTTAATCTCACTCAGTTTCTGTTCAAATGCACGGTAGTCTTTTCGCGTCAGAAGGATGTACTTGCTCTTGAGCTGATTCCCTTCTTCGGAAGACGATATGGAGTCTTCTCCATTCATCACTAACGTATGCCAACCGTCTTCGTGGTCTATATCGAAGTAGTCGCACAGTTCGTCGTTCATAGCGTTGCGGACGAGAACCTCCACCAGCGCCACTGCGGGCCAAAAAGACCCCGCGATTTGTGAGTCCCAGAAATACAGTCGACTTGCAGCCCGGTTAATTCTTTCAGAAAGTTCGAGGTGTTGTTCCGCCCTTGGTAAGCGATCAACTGGCGCTTCCTGTCCATTCTTTCCTGGCGTTAAAACATAATCCCGAAACGTTGACATTCTCGGCGAAGAAGCGATGAGATTCATATTCAGATCGCTGAAATTCATTTCCACCCCCAGAAATTTCAAATGCCCCGAGCGTCCTGAAAACTCAGAACCTTCGCCGTTACTGGCTCAATCTGCGGGGCTTACATGGAAAACAATAAACGACACTTTTCCCCAACGCAAGCTCTAACTGCGTGAGGGTATTGACATTCAAATCAGTAACCCCGGTGATGTGCTGATGCAGGGATCGCTCCGGGGCTTTCGGGGAAACAATACCAGCGTAACCCCTACCCGTAGGTGTCGCGCGGTCCGCGGCCTTTGACGTGCAGCGGCCCGTAGCGCCAACTTTTCGTCTTCGGTCCGTAGATATGCAGTTTGGTCACCACGTCCGGCCCGACTTTCTCGGCGATGGCGCGCAACACTTCGCGCTGCATGTACTTCATCTGGGTGGCCCACGCGGTGGAATCACAACTCACGTGTACTTCGTCGCCCTTGATCATCTCCACGTGCGTGTGCTGCGCGATCTTCTCCCCGACCAGGTCCTCCCAGTGCCCCATCACCCAGCCGTGCGCCATCTTTTCGGTCCAGTCGCGCTTGCGCACCTCTTTGCCCAGCAGGTTGGCAAAGGAGGACACTTTGTAACTCCTCGGCAGCGCACGTCCGTCCAGGCCAGTGGGGATTCCGCGCACATCTGCTTGTCGACGACCCCCCGCCGGCAAGTCCAACCCCGGCACCGTGATGGTGCGGTGGTCGTCGATAAGCGTTGGCTTGTTGCGCCTTGGAATCACACTTGTGCCCTGCCGGGAGAGGTCCGGCAGGCGGCCGCCGCGTTTGCGGGCGGTGGCGCGCAGGTTGTCGAAGGTGGTTTTAATGAGATCGCTCAATCGAACTCACCCCATCCTCCATGGTCACGGCGTAGCGGGCGGTGACGGCGTCGTCGAGGTTGCCGGGCAGATCGTCGCCAACCGCAGCGGTAATCAGGACCTGCTCGGCCTCTTCGGCCACGTGAACGAGGCGCTCGCGGCGTTTGGCGTCGAGTTCGGCGAAGACGTCGTCGAGAATCAGCACCGGATCCTTGCCGTCGCTGGACAACAATTGGTATTCGGCCAGGTGCAGTGACAACGCATACGACCAGGTCTCCCCGTGCGAGGCGTAACCTTTCGCAGGGTTGTCGCCGAGCATGAGCGCCAGGTCGTCGCGGTGCGGGCCGACCAGCGTGATGCCCCGGTCGATCTCCTCCTTGCGGCGCCGCCCCAACTCCGTGAGCATCGCCGCCTCAAACACCGCAGGGTCCCGCGAGGGCCCGCCGGCGAGCTCCGTGACAGCTTTGTCCAGCGTAGAGCGGTATTCCACCGACGCCGGCCGCGATTCCGGCGCCACCGAGTGGTACGCCTCCGCGATCAGGGGCCCAAGCGTATCGACGAGCCCATGCCGCCCCGCCACCACCTGCGCCCCAAAATGTGCAAGCTGGCCGTCCCACACGTCGAGGGTGCTCAGGGCGCTCGCGCCGTCGTCGTCACCGTAGCCCCTGCGAAGCGCCATGTTTGAGTGCTTGATCAGTGCGTTTCGTTGGCGCAGCACCCGCTCATAATCCGCGCGGGCCCCGCCAAGACGCGGCGTGCGCAGCGCCGCCAGGTCGTCCAGGAAGCGACGCCGCTCCGCCGGCTCACCATTGATCAGCCGCAGGTCCTCCGGCGAAAACATCACCGTGCTCAACACGCCCAGGATCTCCCGGGCGGACTTCAACTTCGTGCGGTTGATCTGCGCCTGGTTCGCCCCATGCGGCTTGATCAGCAGGTGGGTTGTGAGTTCGCGGCCGTCGTTGACCGTGGTGACCGAGACGCGCGCGTTCGGTTTGTTGCTGGCTACGAGCGGTGCATCCGTAGATACCCGGTGGCTCGACAACGTGGATGTGTAGTGCACAGCCTCCACAATGTTGGTCTTGCCATGGCCGTTGCGCCCGGCGATCACCGTCACCCCCGGCTCGAGCTTGAGATTCAACTCGGGCCACGAGCGGAAATCACGCAGATCAAGCTCGCGGACGTGCATACAGACCGCCCGCGACTAGCCCGGCAGGCGAACCGGCATCAGCAGGTACGTGAAGTACGTATCCGGGGTGGGGAACGTGCCGTTCTCGTCCGCCTCCGGCAGCTCCTCCGGCTCCGGGATCATGATCGCCGGACGCGACGGCTCCGTGAAGCCGAACACCACGCGGTTCGTGCCAATCACCGACAGGCCCTCGCGCAGGTAGCCGGCGTTGAAGGCGATGAGCAGTTCGTCGGCACCGGTGAAGGCGGCGTCGATGGTCTCCTCAGCCGCACCGGAATCCGCACCGGAGGAAAACAGCGTGACCTGGCCTTCCTTGAAGTGCAGACGCAGCTGCGCGTTGCGGTCCGCGACCAGGCTGACACGACGGATCGACTCCATCAGCGGCGCAACCTCAACCGACGCGATCGACGTGTGCTCCTTCGGCAACAACGGCTCCACATTCGGGAACTCCGCATCCAACATGCGAGTTGTGGTTTCGCGGTTGCCGGTGTGCAGGCCAAACAGGCCCTCGCCGCCAATGTTGTCCTCGGAACCGACAGCGATCTCCACCGGCTCGTCGATACTCGTGTCCAGCGTACGAGCGTTATCCAGCAGCGTCTTCGCCGGAACCAGCAGATCCGCCTTCACGTTCGCGCTCGCTGGCTCCCACGTCAGGTGACGCTGCGCCAGACGGAAACGGTCCGTGGCGGTAAGGGTGACATTCTCGCCGTCGATCTCCACATGGATACCCGTGAGCATCGGCAGCGTGTCATCACGACCTGCCGCCGCCGCGACCTGCGTGACCGCACCCGTCAGCGACGCCGGCGAAATGCGACCCGTGACCTGCGGCAAGTGAGGCAACTGCGGGTAATCATCCAAGGACATAATCGGCAGCTCAAAGCGTGCCGCAGCACCCTGCAGCACCAGCTTCTGACCATCCGTGGTCACCTCAACCGGCTTATTCGGCATGTTCGCCACAATGTCCGCCAGGAGCTTGCCCGCTACAGCGACGCGACCCGGGTTAGACACCTCCGCGCCGATACGCACACGCGTGGACACCTCGTAGTCAAAGCCCGCGAATTCCAAACCATTGTCATCCGCAGTGATGACCACCGCGCGAAGCACCGGCTGCGTGTTCTTCGTCGGCAAACTGCGCGCAACCCACGCCGCGGCGTCAGAAAGGTCGTCCCGTTCGACGCGGAACGACACGTTGTTGTCACCGTTGATGTCAACCATGGCGGCGCAGACTCCTTGCACGTGGGTAGGGGCCGGATGTAATTACGCAACCACTCTAGGCGGGCACCCCGACACACGCCATTTGCGGGTGCCAGTTTTGTCATTCGCTCTTTGCTTCTCGACGCCTATCGACGGAGCCCCGGCGAGTTCTGCACACCCTCTCTTTCTCTTAGAAGAATTACAAGTAAATAGATGGGAACAACAGTAAGTCCTGGGGAATCTGTGGATTACACGTTATCTGCGCCGGTCATCTCGGCGATCCGTCTTGTGATTCAGGGTGTGGATAACTTGTGGATAACTGCCCTTGCCTGTGGATAGATTTCTGCGCTTTTTGGAATTACACAATCTGTCCCGAGCTATCCACCGTTTGTACACATCTCGCTCCCCAGCCGGTCAGCGGCCTTTTGTGACTAAGATCGCCTAATTACAACGGTGTAATTACACAGGTGTGGATAGGTCTGTGGATAGATCTAGGTTGGGTGGGTTTCGGTGGGGTTTTGGGGGTTGAATCCAAAAAAGTTCCCGGGTTCTGGCTGTGTCGTGGAACTTTCTCTTGGTGCTATCAGTTCAGCCCTGGGGAAAGTGAATTTTCTTGGGGTTCTGGACGCAAATAGTTCCCAGGCGGGGAACTTTTTTGGGGAATAGGGCGGGAGCGCGGAAAACCGCCCCGAAACCACAAAAAAGGGAGCCCACCGAAGTGGACTCCCCTAATAACTCAACCGCCTACCGCGCGCGGGCCCGGTTCTTCACCAGTTGCGTGAGCTCCTGGATCTCGTCGTAGGTGCCACGGTTTTCTGTCATTTCCTTGCGGATCTTGCGGTCGGCGTACATGACGGTGGTGTGGTCTTTGCCACCGAACTCGTCGCCGATCTTGGGCAGTGACAGGTCGGTGAGTTCGCGGCAGAGGTACATGGCGATCTGGCGGGCGTGCGCCACCTGACGGGTTTTACCTGCACCGACGAGCTGCTCCATGGTGACTTCGAAGTATTCTGCGGCGGCTTCTTTGATGGTGGCGGCGTTGATGTTCACGTCGCCTTCGTCGGGAAGAATGTCGCGCAGTGCTACCTGCGCAACTTCCATGGTGATTGGCTCGTTGATCAGCGAAGAGTAGGCGGAGACGCGGATTAACGCGCCTTCGAGTTCGCGGATCGACGACTCAAACTGCGACGCGATGAGTTCGAGCACGGCGTGGTCGACTTGGGTGCCGTCGGCGGCAGCCTTCTTCATCAGAATGGCGATGCGGGTTTCTAGGTCTGGTGGCTGAACGTCGGTGATCAGGCCGCCTTCGAAGCGCGTACGCAGACGGTCTTCCAGCGTGGTCAGTTGCTTCGGCGGGCGGTCGGACGACAGGATGATCTGCTTGTTTGCCTGGTGCAGCGCGTTGAAGGTGTGGAAGAACTCTTCCTGGGTGCCTTCTTTGCCTTCGAGGAATTGGATGTCGTCGACCATCAAAATGTCCAGGTTGCGGTAGCGCCGCTTGAAGGATTCTTGGCGGTCGTCGCGCACGGAGTTGATGTAGTCGTTGGTGAATTCCTCGGACGACACATATTTAATACGCAGCCCTGGCTGTAGGACGCGCGCGTAGTTGCCGGCGGCGTGCAGCAGGTGGGTTTTGCCGAGGCCGGAGCCGCCCCAGATGAAGAGGGGGTTGTAGGCCTTGGCGGGGTTTTCGGCGACGGCGACGGCGGCGCCGTTGGCGAAGCGGTTTGAGGAGCCGATGACGAAGTTTTCAAAGGTGTATTTCGGGTTGAGGCTGGCTTCGCGGTCGGGGTCGTGAGCTGGCTTTTCGCGCGGGATGCGGCGGTCCACGGTGGGATGAGCAGCTGCTTCTCGACGACGCCCCTCAACCTGAGCGGCATGCATCCGCGCCAGCTCGTCGAGGCCCATTGGGATTTGTTCGCCGGCGGCTGGTTGTTCTGCTTCGTACTCCCCCGCCATGGTTTGGGATTGGCCCCAGGAGTGCTGCTGGGCTTGTGGCGACGGGGGCGCTGGGGGCATCGGCGGCTGCACCGGTTCGGGTTCCGGCTGGGGTTCGGGCTCGGGTGCGGCGACGGAAACGGCCAGGTTGTAGGGCAGTCCGGTGTGGGAGGTCAGCAGCGCGGTGATGTGCGGGGAAAGGGAGTCTTCGACCACGTTTTTGGCGGCTTGGTGTGGTGCGGAGAGGAGGGCGTAGCCGTCGACAAGTACGACTGGCTTCATGAGCCGCAGGTAGGCGCGCTGCTGCGGGGTGAGTGTGGGGACCGTGGACGAGGGTTGCTCGGAGAGTCTGAGGAGTTCGTCGACGATGCCACGCCAAAGATCCTCGAGGTGTTGATCCGCCAAGGTCCGCTCCAGTCTGTCAATTTCCTGTAATTCCAAATTCACCGCTTGATCCACAAGCGCTGAGGATGATCGGCTTGGCTCTCACCTGCCGATCCACAATGTTATCCACAGGTGTGGACAGCTTCGCATTCGGGAGTTGTCCACAGGTGCATTTTCCTCTGTGGATAACTGTGTGAATTACAGAAACCTGACCTGCCCTGCGGAAATGACCGTCGAACCGGGAAAGTCTCAACCATTACTTCACAGTTATCCACAGGGCTGTGCATGAACAGCCTGTGTGATTGTGGTGTTGAAACATTGTTACCCCGCCCGACCTCGCAGTGTCTAACGTTTTGTCATTCACCAAACTGTGGACAACTCCTGTCGTCGAACATGTGTCCCCATACTCACAGCTGCTCCGCAGGAAACTTCGGCGATTTGTTTCCCGACCTGCGAAAAAACACAAGCTTGTAATTACGGGGGCACCCGTTCGGGCCAGATGAGAAACCCGGAGTGTTGATTTGGCCGCGGCCGCAAATCTCGCGTAGTCTTATCCCCGTCTTCACGCCAGTTACCCCTGGCGTGCTTCACGAGAGCACCGCCCCCGCCGGGCACCGGGCCGCTTACCAAGGCGAGCCGGCGAAGGCGCTGCACGCGACTGCGCACCGATCCACTGGTGCCGAACCGCAATCTCGACGCACTCGTTTCAACTTTGGAACGGCTACTACCCCGGGAGGCTTTCACGAGCCGTCGGCCGTTCATGACCGCACAAGGAGTCCACCGTGTCTAAGCGGACTTTCCAGCCGAATAACCGTCGCCGCGCACGCAAGCACGGCTTCCGCGCTCGTATGCAGACCCGCGCCGGCCGCGCAATCGTTTCCGCGCGCCGCAAGAAGGGCCGCGCGAACCTTTCCGCGTAGTCTTACGCAACCATCGTGCTACCCCGCCCGCACAAACTCACTTCATCCGCCGACTTCAAAACGGCGATGAAGCAGGGAGTGCGCGCGGGGTCTCGCACATTAATGGTCCATGTCTACCCACGCCCGGACGAGGTCATCACAGGTGGCCCACGTTTCGGGCTTGTGGTGTCTAAGCAGGTCGGCAACGCTGTGACCCGCCATGCGGTGTCGCGGAGGTTGAGGCATGTGGTGGTGCAACGTGGGGTCGTCGATAAGCTGCCGCGCAATTACGATGTCGTCATTCGCGCCCTGCCGAAGTCTGCCACCGCAACCAGCGATGACCTCGCGCGCGACATGGAGCGCGCCATTACCAAAGCGCTGAACCGCTAATGGCGTACTACAACTTCGCCGGCGGTGAAATCCCCGCCGCCCGCGGACCGGCCGCCAAAGCGCTGGTCGGGCTGATTCGCGGCTACCAAAAATACCTCTCACCCCTTAAAATGGGCGGGACCTGTCGTTTTCTGCCGGTATGCAGCGCGTATGGGCTCGAAGCCGTGTCTCGGCACGGCGCTCTACGTGGTGGGATGCTGGCGGCGGCCCGGATCTGCAAGTGCGGACCCTGGCACCCGGGGGGCTACGACCCTGTCCCGGGCAGCATCGAATTGAGTGAGGAGTAACACCGAAACGTGCTGAATTTCATTTATTGGCCGATTTCCTGGGTGCTGAAGTTCTGGCACGAGGTTCTCGGCTTCATCCTTCCGAAGGATTCAGGTATCTCCTGGATCCTCGCCATCGTGCTGCTGACCTGCACGGTGCGTCTGCTGCTGCTGAAGCCGATGGTGAACCAGATGCGGTCCACCCGCAAGATGCAGGAGATGCAGCCGCGGATGCAGGAAATCCGCGAGAAGTACAAGGGCGACCAGCAAAAAATTGCGGAGGAGACGCAGAAGCTCTACCGCGAGATGGGTACCAACCCGCTGGCATCCTGCATCGTGCCGCTGGTGCAGATGCCGATTTTTATTGGCCTGCTCCACGTGCTGCGTTCCTTCAACCGCACCGGTGACGGCGGCGGCGTTGGCCTTGGTTTCACGGTTGAGCAGAACCGCAACACCGCCAACTACGCCTTCCCGCCGTCGGACGTGCAGTCCTTCCTGGACGCGGACTTCCTCGGTGTGCCGCTGTCGGCGTACATGTCGATGCCGGAGGAGATGTTCGCAGCCTTCGGTAACGCTGACCTGACGCGTGCGAACATCATCGCCGTCTGTGCCCCGCTGGTCGTGCTGTGTGCTGCGTTTACGCACTTCAACGCTCGCATCATGATCAACCGCCAGGCCGCCCGCAAGGCTGCCGGCAAGACCGCGAAGCCGCAGGGCGAGATGGCCGCGATGATGGAATCCCAGATGGGCATGATGAACAAGATGATGCTCTGGTTCTTCCCCATCATGATTCTGGCCACCGGTGTCATCTGGCACATCGGCCTGCTGTTCTACATGCTGACCAACAACGTGTGGACCTTCTTCCAGACCCGTTTCCTGAACAACAAGATGGACGCCGAGGAGGCTGCCGAGGAGGCCCGCAAGGTGGAGATGAAGCGCACCACCGCGCCTGCCCCGGGTGCCCGCAAGGTGGATCGCCGCACGAAGAAGCAGCGCAAGCAAGGCAACTAAGCATTTGCTTATCGACGACGCCCCGGCTTCACCCGGGGCATTTTTCATGCCCATATATATGGTGTGGGGCCGTGTCGTGGAGCCGACTACAGTGTTGTGCATGTCGGATACGTCCCCTGCAGCCGCAGCCCAAGTTTTCGGAGATCGCCTCGCATTGGCCGAGGCGTACCACCAGTCGCTGGCCACCACAGCCGCCGAGCGTGGCTTTATTGGCCCCAAGGAAGTCGCGCGCCTGTGGGAGCGCCACATCCTGAACTGCGCGGTGATCTCGGAGGCCTTCCAAGAGGGGCTGAAGGTGGCGGACATCGGCTCCGGCGCCGGGCTGCCCGGCATCCCGCTGGCGATCGCTCGGCCGGACCTGAAGATCACGCTCATCGAGCCGCTGCTGAAGCGCTCCACCTACCTGCGCGAGATCACCGAGGAGCTCGGCCTGGACAACGTCACCGTCATCCGTGGCCGCGCCGAGGAGCAGCCGAAGGCATCCTTCGACGCCGTGACCTCCCGCGCCGTGGCACCCTTGGGCAAACTTGCCGGCTGGTCGCTTCCGCTGCTGCAGGGCGGTGGGGCCATGATCGCCATGAAGGGCGAATCCGTCGCCGAGGAGCTGGAGCGCGACGCCAAGCTCATCGCCAAGGCTGGCGGTAAGGATCCCGAGATTCTCACCGTGGGTGCGACTACGCTTGAACAGCCAACCACCCTAATCCGCATCACCCGCAAGAAGAAGGGGGAATAAGTGGATCACTACGATGACACGCCTTTGATGGAGGAGGCGATGCGGGCGGCGAGGGTGTCGTCGAGAAGCGAAACGCTCCCGCGACCCGACCAACCCCGCGTGATCACCGTTGCCAACCAAAAAGGTGGCGTGGGCAAAACCACCACCAGCGTCAACCTCGCGGCGTCACTGAGCCGCCAGGGCATGAAAGTGCTGGTGATCGACCTGGATCCGCAGGGCAACGCCTCCACCGCGCTCGGCGCCGAGCACACCTCCGGCACCACCTCCAGCTACGAGGTGCTCATCGGTGAGGCCGACGCCGCCGATGCCGTGCAGGCGCACGCAGACAACGAGAACCTGTTCTGCATCCCCGCCACCATCGACCTCGCCGGCGCGGAAATCGAGCTGGTGTCCATGGTGCGCCGCGAATACCGCCTCCACGACGCCATCCGTCGCGGTTTCATGCAAGACCACGGCTTCGACTACGTGTTCATCGACTGCCCACCCTCGCTCGGGCTGCTGACCATCAACGCGATGACCGCCGTCGACGAAGTACTCATCCCCATCCAATGCGAGTACTACGCACTCGAAGGCGTGGGGCAGCTGCTGGGCAACATCGGCATGATCCGCGAACACCTCAACCACAACCTGCACATCTCCGCGATCCTGCTGACCATGTACGACGCCCGCACCCGCCTCGCGGCCGACGTCGCCGACGAGGTCCGCGGCCAATTCGGCCAAGTCGTGCTGAACAACGTCATCCCCCGCTCCGTGAAGGTCTCCGAAGCGCCGGGCTACGGCCAGACCGTCATCGACTACGACCCCGGCTCCCGCGGAGCACTCGCCTACTTCGACGCAGCCAAAGAACTCGCGCTGCGCGGCGACTACCAACCCCACCCCACCACCGGCCCAATTGGCGTGAGCCCGGAAGTCTCCGCCCAACTCGACAGCTCTTCCGAGGAGGACTAAACCATGGCAGAACGCAAAGGCGGCCTCGGCCGCGGACTGGCAGCGCTGATCCCGTCGGCACCCGCAGACATTGACAAGAACGGCAAAACCCCCGGCATCGGTGGCAACGCCTCCGACGTGATCTTCGGCAAGCAGGACAAGGGCTCTGGTGCTGGTTCTGGTGCGCCTAAGGGGGCGCCGAAGGGTGCGCCGCGGGCTGTGAAGGGCGCGCCGACCGTTACTGCGAAGCAGGACAACGTCATGCAGCCGGTGCCGGTGGGCGCCCGATACCAGGAAATCCCGATCGGCCAGATCATCCCCAACCCGAAGCAGCCACGCCAGGTCTTCGACGAGGATGAGCTCGCCGAACTGGTCCACTCCATCCGCGAGTTCGGCCTCCTCCAACCCATCGTCGTCCGCGACACCCCCGAAGGCTTTGAACTCATCATGGGCGAGCGCCGTTGGCGCGCCTCCTCCAAGGCAGGCCTCAAGCACATCCCGGCGATCGTGCGCGAAACCTCCGACGAGGACATGCTCCGCGACGCACTGCTTGAAAACATCCACCGCGTGCAGTTGAATCCCCTCGAAGAAGCTGCCGCCTACCAGCAACTTCTCGACGAGTTCGGCGTCACCCAAGAACAACTCGCCGACCGCCTCGGCCGCTCCCGCCCCGTGATCACCAACGCGATCCGCCTGCTCAAGCTGCCGGTTCCGGTGCAGCGCCGCGTCGCCGCCGGTGTGCTGTCCGCCGGCCACGCCCGTGCGCTTTTGGGCATCAAACTTGGCGACGACACCACCGACGCCCAGGCCCAACTCGCCGACCGCATCGTCGCCGAAGGCCTGTCCGTGCGCGCCACCGAAGAGGCCGTCTCCATGATCAACGCTGGCGGCAAGGTGCCGGACAAACCGAAACGCCAGCCTGTCCCCCAGCCGGAGTACCTCACTCAGGCCGCCGACTCGCTTGCCGACATCTGGGACACGAAGGTGTCGGTCACCATGGGCAAGCGCAAGGGCAAGATCGTCGTCGAGTTCGGCGACAAGGACGACTTCGAGCGCATCATGGGGCTCATCCAAGGCACCGACTAGGGGTTTTAGGCGGCTGGTTTGGGCGGTTGGTTTGGGTCGCCTGTGCGCCCGCGGTGTCCGCATGCCCGCTGTCGGCCTGCCACGCTGTCTGCCGTGCCCGCCACCGGCAGCCGATTCTGACAGATTCTGCCGGACTTTGTCAGGGTCGTTTCTGACCTGCACGTTTACCGGCGGCTGACAGATTCTGCCGCAATGTGTCAGTGATTGGGCGACGGGCGACGGGCGACGGGCGACCGCTGCCGCGATCTAGGCCGTTGCCGCTCCTCCCACCAAAAAAGTTCCACGGAAATCGGCAGATCGCGTTAGGCCCGGGAACTATTTTCCGCCCGCGACGGCGCGACCTGGGCGAAGTGAACTATTTGGGCCCGGAATGCCAAGAAGATTCCCAGACGGGGAACTTTCTTGGACGGAGAAGGCTGGGCGGCTTGGCGAGGGGGCCAGAACGGGCGCGAGAGCCTGGGCGTGCGGGCTGGGCAGAAAGGGCCGGGCAGAGAGGGCCGCAGCGGCGCCCAACAACCGGCGGTTAGGCCTGCTCTTCGCGCAGGAGCTCCTTGAAGGAGTAGGTGCCTGTCGGGCGGGTGTCGTGGTCCAGCAGGTAGAGGCGCTTCACGGCGACGACGACGGCTTCGGCGATGGCGTCGCGCTGGGCGGGGTCGGTAAGTACGGCCAGGTCGCCCGGGTTGGTGAGGTAGCCGGCCACGAGCTCCACCGACGGCATGCGGGTCATCCGCAGCATCTCCCAGGTGCGGGCGTGGTTGCGGCAATTCTGCAGGTCAGTGCGGGCAGCGATCTCGCGCTGGATGTAACCGGACAGGGTCTCGCCGGTAAGCGACGAGCTGCCGTGCTCGGAACCGAAGTAGAAGGTGGCGACGCCGTTGGCCTTCTCGTTCGGGTAGGAATCCAGGCGGAGGGAGATCAAGAGGTCCGCGTTAAACCCGTTGGCCAGGTCGGCGCGGTGCTTGTTCGTAGGGTTGTCGCCACGTGGGCGGGACAGGATGGTTTCCATGCCGGTGGCGACCATGCGGCCCTCGATACGCTGGGCGAGGTCCCAGAGGATCTCCTCCTCCGTGATGGGGCCGTACGGACCCTCCACAACCAGGCCCTTGTCGGAACCACCGAGGTCAGGGTCGATGACTACGCGCTTACCAGCCAGGTTCGGGCCGGCCTGCCGGACGGTCTCACGCTCACGGATCGCCTGGGCGGAACCACCGGTGATACGACGGCCAAGCAGCGACAACGCATGCAACGTGTCGGGGCCGCAGACACCGTCGTCCTCCAAACCGGAGTTCAACTGGTAGTTCATCAACGCCTCGTAGGTGGCGGGGCCGAAGCGGCCGTCGATGCGGTTGGAGTAAAAGCCGAGCTCGTGAAGCTGTGTCTGCAGCTGGCCCACGTCGTCGCCGACCATTTCCTGGCCCGGCTGGTAGCTCAGCACGCGCGCGCCCAACGTGTAGGAGGCTTCGCGCAGCTCGCGGAGCGTCAGGTCGTCGATGGAGCCAGACGGCAAAATGCCGCGAGATTGTTGGAAGGCTTTGAGGGCTTCGGCGAGGGTGTCGTCGAAAAGCATCTCGCTTTCGGTGAAGCGACGCGTGCTATCGATTTCGCCTTCGTATCCGTCGAGGAGACCGAGGCGGGCCAGCGACAACCGAACCTCGGCAACCCGCGAGCTGGAGTCGCCAACGTGCAGCAAGTCTTGCACTAAGCACCTAACTTTCCCGGTCGAAAAAACAAAACCAACTACAACAGCTTACGCGTCGAGCTGCGCCTGGATCTTAGCGACGATCTCCGACTTCGGACGCAGACCCACAAACTCATCGACGCGCTTGCCGTCCTTGAACAGCAGCACGGTCGGAATGGACATGACCTGGAACATTGCGCCCAGGGTGCGCTCGTTGTCCACGTTGACCTTGGCTACCTTAACCTGGCCTGCCATCTCCGACGCGATCTCATCGAGCAACGGGGAGAGTTTGCGGCACGGGCCGCACCACTCTGCCCAGAAGTCCACGAGAACCGGGGTGTCGGACTCGATGACCTCGCTCTTGAAGGTGGCCTGGGTGACATCTACTGGTGCGCTCATGGCCGTTAGTTTACAGCTCCGCGAGATAGTGCTGTGCGTCCAACGCGGCACGGCAGCCCGAACCAGCCGCCGTGATGGCCTGACGGTATGTCTTGTCCACCAGGTCACCGCAGGCGAACACGCCGGCGACGCTGGTGCGTGTCGACGGATCCTCCACCGACACGTAACCGCCCTCGTCTACAGCAACCTGGCCCTCCAGGAAGCCGGAACGCGGATCGTGGCCAATAGCAACGAACAACGCGGTGGCATCCAGGACGGACTCTTCGCCGGTTTCCACGTTGCGTACGTTCAGTCCGCCAACCTTGCCGTCTGCCTCAACGACGGACTCGACGACGGTGTTGGTGACAAACTCGATCTTCTCGTTCTGTCGCGCGCGCTCCAGCATGATGGCGGAGGCACGGAAGTTCTCCGAACGGTGGATCAGGGTGACCTTGTAGCCAAACTTGGTCAGGAAGGTTGCTTCCTCCATTGCGGAGTCGCCACCACCGACGACGGCGATGTGCTGGTCTTTGAAGAAGAAACCGTCGCAGGTGGCGCAGGTGGACACGCCACGGCCGGTCAGTTCGGCCTCGCCCGGGATGCCCAGGTGGCGTGGGGCTGCACCGGTGGCAAGGATGACGGCGCGGGCGTGGAACTCCTCGTCGTCCACGAACACTTTCTTAATCTCGCCGGAGAAGTCCACGCGGTCTACCAGTTCAGGGCGCAGGTCTGCACCAAACTTTTCGGCCTGCTCGCGCATGTTGCCCATCAGGTCTGGGCCGAGCACGCCCTCGGGGAAGCCGGGGAAGTTCTCCACGTCGGTGGTGTTCATGAGTTCGCCGCCGAACTCGTAACCCTCGAATACGAGGGGCTTGAGCTCGGCGCGAGCGGCGTAGAGCGCGGCGGTGTAGCCGGCCGGTCCGGAGCCGATGATGATCACATCGTGGATGGTGTCTACATCGGTGCGGGCGGTGGCGGGTTCCGTTGCGGAATCGCCGCTTTCGTCGGTCTGCGGGGTAACGAAATTGAATCCGGAGAAGTTCATATCGGTGAGTCTAGCTGCTTGTTAACCTCTCCCCGATTGCTGCAGCTACTGCCTCCCGGGCACGGTATCTCCGGGACTTCACGGTGCCCGGTTTCACGCCTAATTCGTGGGCGGCGTGCTCGACGGACATGCCTGCGACATCGATCAGCCACAGTGCCTTACGCTGCCCCGACGGCAACACGTTGAGCGCCTGGCGCATCGCGATGGTGCGTTCCATGGCCTCCATGGGGTTGTAGGCGAGGTATTTGTTCATGTCGCTGCTGACGGCCACGGCGTCGTCGTCAAGACTCGCCTGTGCGCCCGCGCGCGTGAACTTGCGTTGGTGGTCGATGGCGGCGTTGATGGTCATGCGGTGCAGCCACGTGGATAGCTTCGCTTCCCCGCGGTAGGTGTGCAGGCTGCGTGCCGCCTTGAAAAACGCGTCCTGGACGATGTCCTGCGCGTCTTGGTCGTTGCGCGTGTAGTTGCGGGCCACGTAGTACATGGCTTTGTGGTGGCGTTTGACGATCTGCCTGAACGCTCGTCGGTCCCCGTCGAGGTATTGGGCGACTAGAGCCCGGTCATTGCGGTAATCCATGATTCCCCCCAGAAAAGTGTTGACCCCCAGTGTGCACGACCCCCGCCCCGAAGGGAAGGGGTCAATTGCACAATCTATTGGACATCCACATGCCCTGCCAACGAAACTTCCGAAATTTCGAGCGGTTTCTGTTCCGCCGGGGTGAAGGAGATGATGACCTCGGTCAGCGCGCCGGTGTAGTCCACATCGGCACTGATCTGGCCGGTGCGCACCGTGCCCTCCGACAGCACTACAGGCGCTTGACCACCCGCGGGTACGCCGGAGATGGTGAAGGTTGCGCCGGTTGCGCCGGAGGCGTCGATAAGCACTTGCTCGAGGTCGAACGGCTGACCGTTGCTTTGCTTGACGACGAGATCCCCTCCGACCTCCCACTTCGTGGCCCGATCACCGTCAACGGCGGCGTGAGCATCAGAGCCGGAAGAGCCAGCAGAGTCAGCAACAGCCTCCAGCGGTGCAATGAGCACCGGTACGCGAGGGGCGGGCGCCACGGAGGATGTCGCGACGGCTTCCTCTTCTTCCTCCCCGGAGACGATGTCCACCAGGTAGGTCGTCAGCACACCGATCGCCACTGCGGCAGCCACGGCCACCAGGGTGACCAGCGCGATTGTCAACGGCTTGGTGCGGCCGCTGCCGAAGCCACCGTGGATCACGTCCGGGTCCTCCACGTGCTCGGGCACGGGCTCGACGGACTCGGGCACCTCGACGACGGGGATGGTGTCGGTCGGGGTGTCGTCTTCCTCGCTGTGGCGGCGCGAGCCCGGCAGGTTGGCTGCTTCCTTCAGGGCGGTGGCGATTTCGCGGAAGGCGGCTTGGTCGACGGCGTCGGCGTCGACAAGCGCTCGCGTGCGTGCGGTGATCTCGGCAAGGTCGTCGGAGGGGACGTTGGAGGTCAGCAACTCCAGGGCGGCGGCGAACGCCTCGGCGTCGGTCGGCTTTGTCGCATCCGGCAGGACGGCCGGGAATGCGAGGCGCACGATGCCGTCTGTATCAATACGCAACTGCTGGCGGTTGTCCAGACCCAGCGGCACGCCGGCCTCGTGCGCGGTGGCCAGCGCAGCAGCTAGTGGCACGAGTGCATTGGCGACGGCCTCCGTGTGCAGCGTCTGGCCCGACTCCGCAACAGCCTTCACCGAGGAGCCCTCGATCCAGTCGGACACCACAACGGCGCCGGAGCGGAACGACAGGATCTCCACGTGGTCCGGCAGCGCCGGCAGGTGCATGTTGACCAGCTGGCGGGTACGGCGCGCGATACCGGCGGCCTGGAGGGCGGCCTCGCGCGGGGTGGCGGGCGCCATCGGGGCGGCACCGGTGGTGTCCACGAACGTCAGCGCGACGTCGCGGCCAGTGGCAATCTCGCGCGCCTGCCAGAAGCGGGCGCTGGAGGACGCGCCGTGGTCACGGATGAGGCGGAACCGGCCGTCGGACACGGACGCACCGGGCACGAGGCGCGGGCCGCGGACGACACCGGCGGACATCGGCGGCGGTACCGGGGAGGCGTTGAAGGTGTCGGCGGCGAGGAACTGGTTGGACATTTCGCGCGGGTCGACCTGGCCCACTTCGAGGCCGCGGTCGGCGTCGGCGGTGATGAACCGGCCCAGGCCCGGGATGCGGCCCACAGCGGAGCCCAGGTTCTGCACCTCCGGCAGGCCGGAGCGCGACAGCACGACGCCGGTGACGATGAGGAACAGCACGCCGAGCAGCGCGATCTCGATCAGCGAACCCAGCGATGGTGCACCGATCATGCGTCCAAGGGCTTCCGGGAGGTGGAGGCCGGCGACGTCGCGAAGCAACCAGCGCACACCGAACACCGCGGCAACACCGACGGCGGACGCGCCGATGGCCCACAGGGACGTGCGTAGCACCTCACGGAACTGCAGGGTGCCAAGCTTGCGGCGCAGTAGCAGCGCACCGATGATCGCGCCGGCCACGAAGCCGAACCCGTTCGCGGCACCCAGCAGGATGACCACGTGGCCCGGCTCGCTCGCGATGGTCGGCGCCAGCATGGACAGCGCAATTTTGGTGCCGGTGATGCCGGCGATGATGAACGTCGGCGTCCAGGCTTCCTCGCGTGCGTAGAACACGCGCAGGTGCAGCATGACCAGTGCGTACGGGATGAGTGTGAACGCGGCGGCGCTGATGGTCAGGCCGAGGGTGTACGCGGCTTCGTCGCTAAATGAGCCGTAGGCGAACAGGGCGCTGGCGGTGTCAGGGCCGAGCGCCGTCATGAACACGATGATCGGCAGCAGGGCGATAAACGTCAGTTTGGTGCCCATGGTCAGGTCGTGCACAACGGCCTTGTCGTCGCCGTCGGCGGCGTTGCGCGACAGGCGCGGCATGATCGCGGTCAGCAGGGTCACGCCAATGATGCCGTACGGCATCTGCAGCAGCATCCAGTGCTGTTGGTAGATGAACTGTGCCGCCGGGTCCGCCGCGAACGCAATGCGGGTGGTGATCACGTAGCCCAGCTGGCTGATCGCCACGTAGGTGATGATGGCCAGGGCCATGCCGCCGAACTGCTTGAGGCGCTCGTCGATACCCCACAGCGGTCGCAGGTCGATGCCCAGTTTCCGCAGTGCGGGCAGCATGATCAGGCACTGCACCACTACGCCTGCGGTGGTGCCCAGGCCAAGCAGCAGGACGTGCGGATTGCTTATCGACGACGGCGCTGCCGGATTCAACGTCCCCGGCAACGCCATATACGCCACCAGCACGGCGATGGAGACGACGTTGTTCGCCACCGGCGCCCACGCGCCTGGCCGGAAGTGTTCCTTCGTGTTCAGGATTGCCATGAACAGGGAGAACATGCCGTAGAAGAAGATCTGCGGCAGCAGCAGGTAGGCAAAGGATGTGGTTTGGACGAGGTTGCCTGTGGAGTCCTCGTCCAGCATCATCTCCGTCAGCCACGGCGCACCGACGACGGCGAGCAGCGTGACCACCGTCATCAGCGTCAGCGTGAGCGTGAACAGGCGACGGATGAACGCGGCACCGTGGTCGGCGTCCTCTTTCTCCGCGCGGACCAGCACCGGCACGACCAGTGCGGTGAGCACCGATCCGAGCACGATCTCGGTGATCAGGTTCGGCAGCGTGTTGGCGGTGTTGAACGCGGAGGCGACAACCTCGCCGAGCGCTGCACCGATGAGCACGGTGCGGATGAAGCCGGTGATGCGCGAGATCAGCGTGGCAATCGCCATCGAGCCGGTGGCGCGGACGACCTTTTCGCCCTCGCTCGGTTTGGTGTCCTCGGCAGGCTCGGCGGGCTCGGCGACCGCAACGGTTGTCGCGGCTGTGGCGACAGCGGCGGCGTCGTCAGCCGTCGGCGGCGGGGCGATGGTCTCGCCCTTGGGGCTGGTGGTCAGCAGGGACTTGTCCGGCAGGCCGGTTGCCGCCGGGGTGGGCGGCTTCGGCTCGCGCGGGGCCGGTACTGGCGCCGGGGGTGCCGGGGCGACGATGCGGCGGCGCAGGCCAGCCTCGGGCTGGTTGTTGTCCTGTGCTGTCACGGCTGTCTCCGTTCACGTGGGTTGCTGGGCGGTGGGCGTTTGGTTGGGCGCCTGTTCGGCGGTGCTTTCCTGCGGGTGATGAGCAGGAGCGCTAGCATCGCGGCGATCAGCGCGCCGGCGAGCGCCCACCCGCCGAGTTGGAGCCCGGCGGTGCGCACGGAGATGTCCACCGGGCGCGAGATCGGTTGGGCCGAGGCACCCGCGAGGTAAAGCTGCAGGTCGGTGCCGCGGTTGTTGTCGGGCAGGTCGGCGGTCATCTGGACGGTGACGGAGCCGCGTGCGGGGATTTTCAGCGTCCCCGGCACGTTCAGTTTCGCGCCGTCGGGCCCCCAGTAGCGGATCTGGGTTTGCACCGGCAGCGGCATTCCGTTTTGGGCGACGATGAGCAGTGGGCTTGACGACGACGCCCTGGTGTACACGTTCCCCGGCGGGATCAACGTCACGGAATCGCGCAGATCGTTCAGCGTTGCCCGGCTGGCGGCGAGGCGGTCGCCG
Source organism: Corynebacterium sp. HMSC11D10 (assembly GCF_001806995.1). NCBI lineage: Bacteria > Bacillati > Actinomycetota > Actinomycetes > Mycobacteriales > Corynebacteriaceae > Corynebacterium > Corynebacterium sp. HMSC11D10. Next base: position 64,601 of record NZ_KV787018.1, on the reverse strand, counting down.
GTGGCGCGCACGGCGTCGTCGTAAAGCGAAAGTGCCCTGCGTCTGTTGGTGCTGAGCGCGACGAGCATGTCGCGGCGCAGTGGCAGGGTGAAGCCGTAGCGGGTCAGCGCGATGGCGGGGTCGTTTGCCATGAGCGCGGTGATGTCGTTGATGAAGCTGTTTTGCTGTGTGACCTGCAGGATTTCCGCGTCGGTGAAGGCGGCGGGGTCCGAGAATGTGGCCGTGGTGTCGGCGGGTGGGACCTCCGGCGGGGCGGCGAGGTAGTCGCCGAACGAGATCGGGCGGGAGGTTCCGTCGGCGATTAGGCCAGCGATTGTGCCAAGGAACACCGCGGCGGTTTTCGCGTCCCACGTCGCCGGTGGGTTGACCATCACAGGCTGCGTCGGTGCGTCGTCCTCACGCGTGGTGGCGTTCTGGGCGGCAAGCCGCATCGCGGCGGCGGCGTTGTTGTCGCGCGCGGTCTTGGAGTCCATGGTGTAGTCGAACCGCAGGCTCGGGTTGGTGTAACCAGGCGTTTCGGGGTGCTCCCCCGTCGCCGCCAGCACCGCGGCCAGCGAATCCTGGTACGCGACCTCCATCACGCCGGCAGTGTTCCACGTGAAACGTTGTGCATCCGCATGCTTTGCGACGAGTACCTGCACCGGCACCTCCGGCACCGGCGCCGCCGCGCCCGAGAAGTCTGCGAGCTCCGCGCGTTCGAGCGCGCTCTGGTGGGAGTCGGCTTCGGCGTCGGACGCGCTGTCAGCTTGGGCCGCCTCCCACGCGGCGTGCATCCCCCCGTCGAACACCGTGGAGCGGGTGTGGTCCGCCCAGCCAAGCGCCGGCCCGGCGCCTGCCTCGATGTAGCCGGTGCCAGCGACCACCGTATTGATTGTGCCCGCCGTGCCTAGCACCCGCTGCAGCACAAACGGGCCGCGCTCGACGGCCTCGCGCATCAGCCACGGATCACCCGTACGCGCCACCGCGTTGAGGTCCGCGTTCGCCCACGGCAGCGCCACGGTGCAGCCGGTCGCGGCAATCTCGCGCACCTTCTCCAGCCACGCCTTCGCGTCCTCGGCCCCGGAACCTGGGGCGCCGTGCGTGTCGTCGTTCGAACCCCAGCTGTCGCGCAGACGCTTCGGTTCCTCCACCACGGCGGGGCGCGAATCACTGACGGTGTAGCCGCCGGTCATGCGGTCCACCGTGTCCACCAGCGCCGGGTCGAGCGCCATGCAGGTGGCGTAGCCAACCTCAGGGGTTTCCACCGCCTTGCGGTACTGCTCCACCAGGGTGTCCAAGCGCCCGCCGGGCGCGAGTTGTTCCGCCAGTGCGTCGCTCTGCAGCACCAGCGGCGGGTCCTCGGGGGCCTCGCCGGTCTCTCCCGGCACGATATTCACCGGAGCGGAGACCGGGTACAGGGCGGTCAGCCCGCCCGGTTCGACGTCGTCGGCCGACCCGCGCACGGCCAAGTGGAAGCGGTCGGTGTCCAGGGTGGCGCTGGTGTCGTCGATAAGTTGCAGCATCATCGGGTACACGCCGATGCCGCCGGGCGCGGTCATCTGCAGCGACAGCTCGGCGCTTTCGCCGGGGCGCAGCCGGGTATCCACGACCACCTCGTCGCCCACAACGCTGTACTCCCCCACCCCGGCGACGGCGGCCACGCGCTGCTCGGAGACGGAGCCCACCGGCGCGGCGCGACGCGTGAGCACTTTGAGGCCCTCGAGGGTTGTGTCGGTCTGATTGGTCACGCGAAGTTTCACGTGAAACGGATCGTGCGCGGAGACGACCGCGGGGGCGTCGATAAGCGACACGCGCGCGAGCTGGCCCTCACCCGGGCGCACCGCCGGGTTGACCCACTGCTCCGCAACCTCAGGGTTCTTCGGGCTCACCGGCACCGCAGGCACCGCGCGAGCCGGGGTCGCTGACGGGACCGCCAGCGCCACCGCAACCGCGGCCGCAGCTAGACGGGAAATCGGCCGAATCATCGCGGGGTAGACCTTCCGGCGGCGACTTCCTTCCGAGCCAGCTCAGGCATCCGGTCAAACGCGATACGCGCCAGCTTGCGCTCGTCGGCATACGCAAGGTGCTCCATCAACTCGCTCATGGGCACCCAGGCCACTTCGGTGACCTCCGGGTCTTCGTCGTTAAACACGCCGTCCACAAACCGCAGCAGGTTGTGGTGCACCGTCTTGTGGATCCGTACTCCGTCGGACACAAACCAGTAATCAATGGTGCCCAGGGTGTCGAAGGCCTCGCCGGTAATACCGGTCTCCTCCCAGACCTCACGCTCTGCGGTGCGCCACTGGTGCTCGCCATCCTCGACGTGGCCCTTCGGCATCGACCACAACAACCGCCCACGGCGATCCAGCCGGCCAATCAGCGCGACGTAGATGCGGCTCATGTCTACCTTGCCGTCCGGGCCGACAGCCTCCGCCATACCGGAGACCACCAGACCACCGGCCGAGGTCTCGTCGCGCACCTCCATCGAAGAGTCGTGCTGGCGGTTGTACTGCGAATGACGGCGATGCTGGTTGCGGTTCCGGTTCCGCTGATTCCCGCGCCCGCCCCTCCGGCGGTTGTTCGGGTTACGGCGACGGTGTTGCTTCTTCTTCGGCTTGTCGCCGCCTTCTGACTGGTTCTTGTCCTGGCCCTGCTGGTTTTTATTCTGGCCGCCGCGGCGCTTCCGCGGACGACGCCGCCCGCCGGATCCCCCCTTACCGCTGGGGGGACCCGGTACAGGCCGCGTGTTGTCACTCATTCGTGCCATGCTATCCGGCTTCAGGCCGGTTGTGGTACTCCACGCGCGGTAGTGGCGGGTATCGTGTCCAAGGTGACAAAGCTTTTCGACATGCCCGATCCGAACGACCCACTTGCCCCCGCCGCGTTGATGGCCCGGGCGCAGGGGGTCGTCGAGAAGCAATCTGCCCTGCTGGAGCCGCTCGCCCGACTCTTCGCCGAGCGCGGCGAGTCCTTATATATTGTTGGCGGTTCCGTCCGCGACGCCATGCTGGGCCGCGGGGTGCACGATTTGGACTTCACTACATCCGCCCGACCTGCGGTTATCCAGGAAATTCTCGCGGAGTGGGGCGAGAAGGTGTGGGACACCGGCATCGAATTCGGCACCGTCTCCGCGATCCGGCACGGGGAAACCGTTGAAATTACGACGTTCCGCTCCGATCTTTACGACGGCATCACCCGCAACCCCGAAGTTACCTTCGGCGACACCCTCGACGGCGACCTCGTGCGCCGCGACTTCGCCTGCAATGCGATGGCGATTGAGCTTTCGCTTGTCGACGACCACCTCGCCCCCACCTTCCACGACCCGGTCAACGGCCTTGCCGACCTGGTCGTGGGCGTGCTGGACACCCCGCAGGAGCCGGAGGTGTCGTTCCGCGACGACCCGCTGCGCATGCTGCGCGCCGCCCGCTTCGTCTCCCAACTGGGCTTTACGGTGGCCGACCGCGTCTTCGATGCGATGCGCGACATGGCCGGTGAGATCCAGCGCATCACCGTCGAGCGCGTCCAGGCCGAACTGGACAAACTCATGTGCGGCTCGCGCCCCTGGGAGGGCATCGACCTGCTCGTGGCCACCGGTGTTGCCGAGTACATCCTGCCCGAGATCCCTGCCCTGCAACTCGAGACCGACGAGCACATGCAGCACAAGGACGTCTACCGCCACTCCCTGACCGTGCTGCGCCAAGCCACCGAACTCGAAGACGCGGAGGAGGGCCCCGACCTGAAGCTGCGCTGGGCGGCGCTCATGCACGACATCGGCAAACCCGCCACTCGCGCGCCGAAGGAAGGCGGCGGCGTGACCTTCTACCACCACGAAGTGGTCGGCGCGAAGATGACCCGCAAGCGCCTCAAGGCCCTGAAGTACCCGAAGCACGTCATTTCCGACGTGGGCCAGCTCGTGTTCTTGCACATGCGTTTCCACGGCTTCGGCGAGGGGCAGTGGACCGATTCTGCCGTGCGCCGTTACGTCACCGACGCCGGCGAATTGCTGCCTAAGCTGCACAAACTCGTTCGTGCGGATTGCACCACCCGCAACCCCAGGAAGGCCGCGCGCCTCCAGCGCACCTACGACCACCTGGAGGAGCGCATCGCCGACATCGCCGCCAAGGAGGACCTCGCTCGCGTGCGCCCGGACCTCGACGGCAACGAGATCATGGAGATCCTCGGCCTCAAACCGGGCCCGGAGGTTGGCAAGGCGTGGAAGTATTTGAAGGAACTGCGCCTCGAGCGTGGCGAGCTCGACCACGACGAGGCCGTCGCCGAACTCAAAACCTGGTGGGAGAACGAGAATGCCTGAGTACTTCTACGCCGATCGCCTCTTCAACGCCCTGGAGCGCACTGACCCTGAACCCGGCATGCTGCTCGTCGCCGCACCCGGCATGTACTCCCCCGAGTTCGCCCGCACCGTGGTGCTCATCATCGAGCAGAGCGCGGAGCGCACCCTCGGCGTCGTGTTGAACCGCCGCAGCGAGACCGCGCTTGCCAACGTGATCCCTGCGTGGGCCGACCTCGCCGCCAAGCCCCAGGCTGTGCACATTGGCGGGCCCGTCCGCCCCGAGGCCGCAGTGTGCCTCGGCGTCACCTCCCCCGGCGTGGACATCGACGCCAACCCGTACTTCCAGCGCATGGCCAACCGCCTCGTGCTGCTCAACCTCAACGTTGAACCGGAGCTTGTCTCCGCCGACATCGACGGTGTTCGCATCTTCGCCGGCTACGCCGAGTGGGAGCCGGGCCAACTCGACGAAGAGATCCTGCGTGGCGACTGGTTCGTCGCCCCCGCCCTGCCCTCCGACGTGATCGCTCCGGCGGGTGCGGATTTGTGGGGGGACGTGATGCGTCGCCAAGCAATGCCCTTGCCACTGTTCGCGACGTTCCCCGCGAGCCTGGAGGACAACTAATTGGGTGTTTCACGTGAAACACAGCAGCAGATTCGCCAGGGTCTGAAGGACTCGTGGCTCGTCGGCCTCGGTTTGGTGCCGCTCGGCCTGGCGTTTGGGTTGCTGGTCACGCAAGCCGGTTTTGCATGGTGGTGGGCCCCGATCTTCTCCGTCATCATCTACTCCGGCTCGATGGAATTCCTGGCCATTGGCATGGTGACCAGCGGGTTCGGCGTGTTTTCCTCCGCGCTGACCGCGTTCATGGTGAACTTCCGCCACATCTTCTACGGCCTCACCTTCCCCCGCGACGTCGCGCGCCCGGGCCTGCCGCGCCTGTACCTCACCTACGGCGTGACCGATGAGCTCTACGCCCTGACGTCCACGCTCGTCGCTAATGGCACGCGCCTGACTCATGCCCGCTTGATGACCAGCGCGATGCTGATCAACGCATCGTGGATCCTGCCGGGCATCATCGGCGCACTCGTGGGCAACCTCATCCCAGAGGACATCGAAGGCTTCGAGTTTGCCCTCACCGCCCTATTTGCGGTCCTCGCCTACGAGGCATTCCAAAGCAGCAAGGACCTCTCCGCCCCACTCATCGCGGGTGCGCTGGCCGTGGTCGCGGCGTTCATCTTCCCCGACCAGATGATCATCATCGGCCTGCTCGCCTACTTCGGCGTGCTGTTGCTGCGGTTCTGGGCACCGCGTATCGACGACCTCCTCACCTGGCAGGTGAAATAAATGAGCACCCTCGGACTCCCCGACGGCGTCACCCTCGGCATGGCCGCCGCCGTGATCATCCCGGCCGGCATCGTGACCTTCCTGCTGCGCGCCCTGCCCTTCGCGCTCACGCGGTACCTCAAGGGCAGCCCGTTCATCGACTTCCTCGCCGTCCTCATGCCCGTCGGCGTGATGACCGTCCTGGTCGTGTACACCATCGCGGGCGAAGCTGGAAACCCCGGCCGCTTCTGGTCCGCCCTCGCGGCTTTGGTGATTACGTTCGTGCTCCACGCCTGGCGACAGCGCGCCGACCTCTCCATCTTCGCCGGCACCGCCGTGTACATGCTGCTGGTGAACCTGGTGGTGTAGAGCGCTTATATCGCCAGGCAACCCGATAACGTTACGGTTAAATTACGTTTGGTCACAGGTTGTTGGCTGTGCTTTAATTGCGGTTGTCAAGTTACTTGGCTCACTTTTATCCGCTCTACTTCAGGAGTTTCCCATGAAGCGCACCGCCGCAGCCGTCCTGGCAGCAACCACCGCCCTGTCCCTCGCCGCCGTTCCGGCTCAGGCCGTCGAAATTGACGGTAAAGAAACCGGCGGCTACGGATACGCTGCTTCTTCGCAGGTCACCGATGAGCTGCTTGGTTGGTACCTCCTCGCTGCTGTTGCAGCTGAGGTTGATAAGCCGGGCGAGGGTTTCTCTGCACCGTATATGGGCTCGTCCAAGGCTGGCATGTTTGAGACCAAGACCGATAAGGATGTCGCCAACCAGAATACTGTCATGAAGTCGTCGTTCCAGAACGACGCGAACAACGGCTACAAGCTGGGCACCACCTACGACATCCTCGTCGGCACTGGCATCGCCGCTCTGGTTCTCGCTGTCCTCGGTGGCGCTGCTTACGCAGGCGTCATCCCGGGTGTCCAGCTCCCGTTCTAAGTCTTCTCGGCTTTAACGCTTGACTCCTCTCCCGCGCGGAGGGGAGTTTTTCTCTGCTTTGGTTGCGCTTAGTCATCGAATCCTCCCCCGCTTTCTGCCCAGGTTTCGGCGTTGTCGCGGCGGCGTGGGAGTGAATAGTTCTCCGAAACGTAGCGGGTGCCGTCTTGGTAGATGAAGTGCACGTCGCTGCCGTCCTTGACGGTTTCGAGGTAGCCATCGGTAACCAAGGAGTGGCAGGCGGAACAGAGTGGCAGCAGGTTTTCTAGATCGGTCATACCGCCCTCGGACCACTCCTTGATGTGGTGGATCTCGATGAAGCGGGAGTGCGTGCAACCAGGCGCTGCACACTGGCCACCCCACATCGTGAGCAGGGCGTTGACCTGGCCCGGCGTCGCAAAGCGTGAAGAGCGGCCGGTGTTGATGATCAGGCCGTCGTCGTCGACAGTGGAAGCGCGCAGGTCAGCATTGGCGATCAATCCAACCAGTGCCTCGGAACGCGCGCCGACGTTGTTGGGCATGTAGGCGCGGCCGTCCTTGGTCACCAGAACGTTGACGTGCGCGCCTGGCGTTGTCAGTGTGCTCTTGGGCTGGCTGCGGGTCATGTGCACCATGCCCATGAAGGCCTGCAACAGCATTCGGCCGATCGGCATGCCATAGCCCGAGGCGGTCTTGCGAGCCTTCTTTGCGGGTTCGACGGCGTCGGCCTTTTGCAGCATGTCCCTGATGGAGAGCTCGGCGACGCGGCCGTCTTCGTGGCGCAATGCATCCTCGAGCATTTCCTCCATCTCGTAGTAGGCGATCTCCCCGAGTTTCAGCGCGGCGATGAATGCGGCGCCGTCGGTGGCGTTGAGCACCCCGTGGAGGGCAATCTCGCCGTTATCGCGGGTGTGTACGCGCAGGTAGTGGTCCGGCTTCTCGCTATCACCATTCCCTGGTTTGTCGTATCCACTGAGTGCGATTTCGAGTTCGTGGTAGCCGAGTTCCAGGGCCATGTCGACAAGTTGGCGCTCTACCGCCGGGGTTAGGTAGCGAAGCAGCAAGCGCACCACCGAGTAGCTGATCTTGCCCGCAGAGAACTGCTGCTGAAGGTACAGAAACTCGCCGAGGCGGCAGCCGACGTGGACATATTCGTGCGCTGTGGAGATCGAGATCCCCAGGCGACGCGTCAGAAACTGCGCCGTGGTCCGTGCCCCCATCTGCGGTGCGAAACCGCCCTCCTCAAACGCGCGTATCGACGTCAACAGCTCCGCCTTACAACGCGTCATGCTTCTGTGCGACTGCTCGATTGCATCCGTAAGCAACTCCGCAAACGCACTAGGTTCAGTGCACTTCTCCTCCACTGCCGTTGTCATTGTGGTCCCCCTTAAGGCCGTATGTATGTTCGATAAAGCAAAGCATACAACCCGCCACGACACGGCTGTGACCTGCACAAACAATGTTTTATATGAGTGCTATAAAACGCACTAAAACCGAACGGAACAACTCCGCATTGCGGACAATCCCGGCCGCGCCAATCGTTGGGGAGGCCCAACGAATTCGGGCGCGTGGGGTCGTCGTCAAGCATCCGCAACTCCGCATTGCGGACAAGTGGGGACGCACCAACTAATTCACCACGCGGTACCAGAGGCGCTTGCCTTCCTTCTTCGGCGGGACGAGTTTCACGCGGACCGGCTGCGGCAGGGTGAAGTCGTAGCCGCCACTCTGGATCTGGCGGCGGATCTCGCGGGCTTTGAGCGTGTCGCCGACGTCGATCCGATGCGAGCGCTGGCGTAGGGGGCGCTTGAAAATCTGCCGACGAACCGCGCTGGGGAGGGCACCGGGACTGGCGGGGATGTCCTTGTACTTCACTACCCCATTGGGCGTGGTGGCCTCGATCGTCGCAACGGACATGTATCTGACGGTCGAGTCCACACCCGGGATGTGCGGGGTGATGTGGATGGTGCGGATGACGCCGTCGATAAGGTCGCGGCGAAATCCGATGGGTGCGCGGCCTGGGAAGATCATCCGGGCGATGAAGAACAGCACCAGGATCGGGAGGAAAATCTGGCCATAGAACGCGATGATCTCGAGCGGGCCAGGCAGGAAGGGGCCTATGGTGTCGAAAAAGCTACCCATAGGCGAAGAATAAAGCTAGTGCGGGAACTTCGCTCGGGCTTCGGACCAGAGGCCTTCGAATTCGTCGGCGGTGAGGTGGCGGGCGGTGATGCCTTCCATCGCGTCGTAGGTGCGCGGGTGTGGCACGGTGCCCATGGGTTGGTTGGCCTGTCCGATGATGCGACCGTCGACGTAGATGCCGGTGATGGTCTCGGCGGGGTCGAGTTCAATCATGCGGAGCATGGTGCAGCTTTGCGACGACACCTCCTCCAGCTCAGCGATATTCAGCAGCTCTCCGCCGAGTTCGGGGACGTTGTAATGGATGCGGACGTAATGTTTCACGTGAAACTCTTTCTGGAGACATATGCGGAACAGATCATCAACTGTGCCATGTGATAGATCATTAGCGGAATAATAAGCACGCCGAGTTGGGCACCGCCGAAGATGACGGTAGCCATCGGCAAGCCGGTCGCAAGAGATTTCTGCGTGCCACACATCTGCACGGCCACGACGTCCTCGCGCGGGAATCGCAGCGCCTGTGGCACGACGCGGGTCAGCCACAGCATGGCGAAGACCAGCACCACGGAGAACACAATCAGCAGCACGATCTCAAGCGCGGTCACGTTCGACCACACGCCGGAGACGACACCCTTGGAAAAGGCGGAATAGACGACCATCCAGATGGAGCCGCGGTCGACGATCTTGGTGGCCTTGGATTTAGCCAACTCCCCCAGCCGTTTGTGTGCCAGCTGGCCGAGCATGAACGGCAGGAGGAGTTGGAGGGCGATGTCGGTGAACACGGTGGTGTCGATGTGCACGCCGTCGCCTGCGCCCATCAGCCACATCACGAGCAATGGCGTAGCGACGACACCCACCAACGACGACACCGACGCCGCCACAACAGCACCGGACACGTTGCCGCGTGCGATGCCGGTCAGCGCCACGGAGGACTGGACGGTGGACGGAACGAGGGTCATGAAGAGTAGGCCCTGGTAGAGGTCCTCGGAGATGAGCCCGGTGGTAGGTCGCGCGAGCAGACCGATCAGCGGGTATGCCACGAAGGTAAACGCGAGGATGAGGGCATGGAGGCGCCAGTTGGTGAGGCCCCGGAGGGCTTCTTGCGTCGATAGGCGTGCGCCGTAGAGGAAAAAGAGCAGCGCGATCGCGAGTTTGACGGCCACCCCAAAGCCGTCCGCGAACGCGCCGCGCGCCGGCACGACGAAGGCGAGGATCGCAGCAACAACGATGCCGACGAGGAGAGGATCGAGCTTCTTCATGTGGCCGAGTCTACGGCCAGCAGGTTAGCTCGCCGGGTTTTGGGCTTCGACCTTGTCGCCGGCTTCGATGACCTCTACCTCGCGCAGGCCGGAGATGGCGGGGCCGGAGACGCGCTCGCCGGTCGCAATGTTGAAGACGGAACCGTGGGCGACGCACTTGACGGTCTCGCCCTCCACCTTCGTGATCTTCTTCTGCTGGTGCGGGCACACCGCCGAGTATGCGACGAACTGGCCGGCGGACGGCTGGGCGATGATGAACTTGTCCAGGATCACCGCGGAGCCGACCGGCACGTCGGTCTTCGCAATTTCTTCGGGGGCCTCTTCCCCGCAGGCGGCCAGGAAGGCACCGGCGAAGGTAGTGGCGGTGCCGAGCAGGAACATGCGACGTGAACAGGTCATGATGCGATCGTAGCCTGCTTCATGGCGCTGACGTAGTCGGAAAGTTCCCGTTTCAGCCTGTCCATGTTTTCCACGCGATTATCGACGACATACTTATCAATAATGTTCGTAATCGCCGACCCGGTAATCGCGCCGGCGGCCCCAGCGGCGATCGCGTCGCGCACGTGCTCGGGTCGGGAGATGCCGAAGCCGAGCAGTACCGGTGCGCCGCCGAAGGACTGCACATTATCGACGACCTCACGCAGCCCCTCCACTGTCGCCTCATTCTCCGCGCCGGTGACGCCGTCGCGAGAAATGGCGTAAATGTAGCCGCGGGAGTTAGCGGCCACGCCCTCGAGGACCTCGCGGGAGGCCTTTGCCGGGGCGATGAAGATCGGGTCGATGCCGGCGCGCTCGGCGGCGGCGGTGAAGGGGTCAGACTCGCGCACGGGGACGTCGGGAAGCAACACGCTATCGGCGCCGGCCTCCTTGAACTCGGTGTAGAAGCGGTCGAGGCCGCGAGTGTGGGCGACGTTGGCGTAGATCAGCATGCCGATCGGCAGGTCCGGGTAGCGTTCGCGGATGGTGCGCACCTGGTCGAGGGCCTGCTGTACGGTCGCTCCCCCACGCAGAGCGCGGACGTGGGCGCCCTGGATGGCGGGGCCGTCGGCGACCGGGTCAGAGAACGGCACGCCGAGTTCCAATGCGTCGGCGCCGGCTTCAACGATGGCGGAGATGATCTCCACGGCGTCATCCGGGTTCGGGTCGGACAGCATGATGAAGGGGACGAACGCGCCCTCCCCCTTGGCAAAGAGTTGCTCGTAGCGCGACATTTACTTGTTCTCCTTCTGCTCGAGGGTTGCGCGGACGTGTGCGATGTCCTTGTCGCCGCGGCCGGACAGGGCGACGAGAATGTTCAGCGGCTCGGCGTCGGCCGGGTGCTCGGCAGCGCGCTTGAGCGCGTAGGCCAGGGCGTGCGAGGACTCGAGCGCCGGGATGATGCCTTCGTGGCGGGATAGGGCCTGGAAGGCGTCGAGGGCCTCTTCGTCGGTGACGGGCACGTACTTCGCACGGCCGGACTGGGCGAGGTAGGCGTGCTCCGGGCCGACGGCCGGGTAGTCCAGGCCGGCGGAGATGGAGTAGGACTCTTCGACCTGGCCGTCGTCGTCACGCATGAGGTACGAGCGGGTGCCGTGCAGGATGCCGATGGTGCCCTGGGCGATGGCGGCGCCGTGCTTGCCTTGGCCGAAGCCTTCGCCGCCGGGTTCGGCGCCGACCAGTTCGACGGTGTCGTCGTCAATGAAGTCGGCGAACATGCCGATGGCGTTGGAGCCGCCGCCGACGCAGGCGACGACCACGTCCGGCAGGGCGCCGGTGCGCTCGAGGATCTGGGCGCGGGCCTCGGTGGAGATCACGCGGTGGAATTCCTTGACGATCTTCGGGAACGGGTGCGGGCCAGCAGCCGTGCCGAGGAGGTAGTGGGATTCGTGGAAGGTTGCGGTCCAGTCACGAAGCGCCTCGTTCACCGCGTCCTTGAGGGTGCCCGCGCCGGATTCCACGCCGACGACCTTCGCGCCCATCAGGCGCATGCGGTAGACGTTCGGTGCCTGGCGCTGCATGTCGGTCTTGCCCATGTAGATCACGCAGTCGAGCCCGAGGAGCGCACAGGCAAGTGCGGTCGCCGTGCCGTGTTGGCCGGCGCCGGTCTCCGCGATGATGCGGGTCTTGCCCATCTTCTTTGCCAGCAGCGCCTGGCCGATCACCTGGTTGGTTTTGTGGGCGCCGCCGTGCACGAGGTCCTCGCGTTTGAGGAAGATGCGCGCGTTGCCGTCGAGGGGCAGGTTGCGGCATTCGGTCAGCGGGGTCGGACGGCCGAGGTAGTCGCGCAGGAGGGAGCGGTATTCCGCCATGAAGGCCTCGTCGTTAAACGCGTCGACGAAAGCTTGCTCGAGTTGGTCGAGCGCTGGCAGGAGGGATTCGGGGACGAACTGTCCGCCGAATTCGCCGTAGTACGCAGGGAGGAGAGTCATAGGGTGTCCTTTACTCGTGGTAGTTGCCGATGGTGTCGAAGCCGCGGCGCAGCGCGCCCGCGTCTTTGTGGCCGTTGGGGTCTTCGAAGCCGGAGTTCAGGTCCAGGCCGGCGCATCCGACGCGCAGCGCATCAGTGAGGTTGTTGGGGTTGAGGCCGCCCGCAAGGAACGCCTTCTGCTTCACGGCGTCCGGCACGCGCGTCCAGTCGAAGCGCTCCCCCGAGCCGCCGTCGTGGGCGTCGAGCACTAGCTTGTCGACGACCCCAGCAACCGCCTCGGCCACCTTTTCTCCATCCGGCTGCGTCATGGAGACGGCACGCCAGACCTCGACGTCGACCTCTTTGCGCACGGATTCGATGAGCGCCAGTTCCGCCTCGACGGAGCCCTGGTACGGCGCGTGGATTTGGACGGCGGCGATGCCGGGCTGGACGAGCTCGTCGTAACCCGAGGTGCGGCGGGACACCGCGACGTAGTCCAGGCCGGGCTCGGCGGCGATGATGTCGGTGGCTGTTTCACGTGAAACATTGCGCGGGGAGGCGTCGTCGAAAATGAGCCCGCCGTAGACCGCGCCGCACGCCTTGGCGGCCTGGGCGGCGGAGGCGGTGCGCAGGCCGCAGACCTTGTTCGGGCCGTAGACGAGCTCGCGGCAGGCGCGGTCGATGTCCGGCTGGGAGGTCAGTTGGCTGCCAACCAGGAACGCATCGGAGTGACTGCCGAGGCGACGCACGGTTGCGGAGTCGCGGATGCCGGACTCGGAGACCACCACTGCCCCATCGGGAGCGAGCTCGGCGAGGCGTGCGGAGCGGTCGAGGTCGATGGAGAGATCGTGAAGATTGCGGTGGTTCACGCCGAAGATCTTCGCGCCGAGCTTGATGGCACGGTGAGCCTCGTCCTCGTTGATCACCTCGGTGAGCACGTCCATGTGGAGCGACTCGGCGACGGAAGCCAGGTGCGCGTACTCCTCGTCGGAAAGGACGGAGAGCATGAGCAGGATCGCATCGGCGCCGAAGTAGCGCGCGGCGTAGATCTGGACCTCGTCGATGATGAAGTCCTTGCACAGTACCGGCAAATGGGTCGTTGCGGCGACGGTGGCCAGGTGGTCGTAGTCGCCGTTGAAGTAGTCCGGCTCGCACAACACGGAGATGCCCGCGGCGTAGCGTGAGTACACGGATGCGATCTCGCCGGGCTTGTAGTCGTCGCGAATTGGCCCGAGCGAGGGGGACGCGGACTTGCACTCCATAATGAATGCGGTGCCGGGGCGCGCGAGGGAGTCGTACAGAGAGCGCTCCGAATTGCGTAACGTGGCGAAATCTACGTGTGCAACGCGTGCGCGAATATCGTCAAGGTGACGTTTTCGGTTCTCGACGATATTGGTCAAAATCTTAGCCACTGTAATCGGCCTCCTCGTGGGTGGCGAGCCAATCGGCCACCGTGCCGTTTGCAAGCAACTGCTTCGCGTGCTCGGTACCCGCGGCCAGTGAATCCGCGATGCCGTAGAGGTAGAACATCGCACCCGCGGAAACGGCAACGGCGTCGCGGTGCGCGGCCGGGCCCTCCCCCGCGAACGTGGCGCGCATGAAGGCTGCGTTCTCCGCACCGTTGCCGCCGCGCAGGTCCTCCAGACTGTGGCGCTCCACGCCGAGCTCCTCGGGCGTGACCGTGTAGTGGGTGATCTCGCCGTCCTTGAGCTCCCAGACCTCGGTATCGCCGTGGACCGCGATCTCGTCGGTACCCGCGCCATGGACGACGAGCGCACGGTTACGGCCCAGCTCACGCATCGTTTCCGCAATCACCTGGCCCAACTTAGGGTTAGCGATGCCCATGATCTGGAACTCCGGGCGTGCCGGGCTGAGCAGCGGACCCATCGTGTTAAACAGCGTGGACACGCCAAGTGCCTTGCGGACCTGCTGCACGAACGCGATCGCCGGGTTGTACGCCGGGGCGAACAGGAACGTGAAGTTGGAGGACTCGAACTGGCGCACAGCACGGTCCGGGTCGAGGTCCAGCGGGATGTTCAGCGCCTCGAGCACGTCCGCCGAACCGGACTTGGAGGACACGGAGCGGTTGCCGCACTTGATCATCTTCACGCCCCCGGCAGCTGCGGTAAGCGAAGCGGCTGTGGTGATGTTGATGGTGTTCGCGCCGTCGCCACCCGTACCGGCGGTGTCCATGATCCCCTCCCCCGTCACCGGGAACGGACGCCCGGCGGCAAGGAACGCGCGGGCCGCACCGGCGATGTCGGCAAAAGTTTCGCCGCGCGTGCGGATCATGGCCAACAGTGCGGCGATGTGTACGTCGTCGTAGTCGCCGACGGTCAGCGGGGTAAATGCCTCGATGGCTTCCTCGAGGGTGGGCTCGGGGTTGTCCATGAAGCGGCGGAAGATCTCGAGTTGGCTAGTCATTGTCGTGGCCTTTCTGTAGTAATTTCGTCACACAGTGGTCCAGGATTTGCGGGCCAGAGGGGGTAAGGATGGATTCGGGGTGGAACTGCAGTCCGATGGACATGCCGTCGTCGGTTTCGGCGGCCATGATCACGTCGCCGATCTCCGTGCCGGTCCACGCCAGCGGCGTAATACCGGGTGGCGCGGTGGTGGCGCCGAGGGAGTGGTAGCGGGCGACGGGGACGTGGCGGCCGTCTGTAAGCACCATGCTTTGCGACGACCCATGCACCGGCCCGCACGGCTCAACCCGCCCACCAAAGTGCTCCACCAGAGCCTGAAAGCCCAGGCAGATGCCCAGAATCGGGACCCGTCCCTGGGCGCGTTCGATGACCTCCATCATGCAGCCGGCGTCGGCCGGGTAGCCCGGGCCGGGCGAAAGCACGATGAGGTCCGGGTTGGCGTTCAGCACCGTGTCGGCGGTAACGGTATTGCGGTAAACCACGGTGTCGTAGTCCGCGAACGCGTCCACCAGGTTGTAAACGAAGGAGTCTTGGTTATCCAGCAGGACGATCATTTCTTCACCTCCAGGTCGCGGCCACCGGCGAGTGCGTGCAGGACTGCGTAGGCCTTGTGCAGAGTTTCGTCAGCCTCGGACTGGGGCACGGAGTCGCGCACAACACCCGCGCCGGCCTGCACGATGGCCTTGCCGTTGGCCACGAATGCGGAACGGATGACGATGCAGGTGTCGAATTCGCCGTCGCCACGCAAGTAGCCCACCGCCCCGCCGTAGGAACCGCGGCGCTTGCCTTCCACGGAGCGAAGCAGTTCGGTCGCACGCAGCTTCGGTGCGCCGGTGAGCGTGCCCATGTTCATGCACGCGCGGTAGGCGTCAAGCGCGTCGAGGTCCGCAGCCAGCGTGGCGGTGACCCGGCTAACCAGGTGCATCACGCGCGAGTAGCGGTCCACCTGCAGTAGGTCTTGCACTTTGCGGGTACGCGGCTCGGCCACGCGCGCCATGTCGTTGCGGGCCAGGTCCACCAGCATGGTGTGCTCGGCAACCTCTTTGGCGTCGGTGCGCAACTGCAGTTCCATGCGCGTGTCCAGTTCGTGATTGACCGTGCCGTCCGGGTTCAGCCCGCGCGGGCGCGTGCCGGCAATGGGATACAGCTGCACCTGGCGGGTGGTCGGCGAGAACTTCAGGTTCGACTCCGGCGATGCGCCGAACAGTTCGTAGCCCTCGCCGCGGATGTAGAACATGTACGGCGAGGGGTTCGCGGCACGCAGGCGGCGGTACGCACCGAAGGCGTCGTCGCAGTCGGCGGTGAAGCTGCGCGCCGGCACGACTTGGTAGATGTCGCCGTTGTAAATGTTGCCCTGCAGCTGCTCCACTACCCCACGGAACTCCTCGTCCGGCATATCTGCCTCGGCGACGAGGGTGCCGGTGAGGGTGGTTGGGTCGGTGGGTGCGGGGGCGTCGTCGATAAGTGCTGCGATCTCGGTGAGATCAATTCCGTCACCTGCAGCATCAACCCCGGCGAGGTACGCCGTGCCGGTTTGGTGGTTCACGCGCAGCACCACCTCGGCGAGCACGAACTCGTAATCCGGGTAGGTGTTGTCGCCGTCCGCGACCTCGGGCAGACGCTCGAACGTCTCCAGGTAATCAAACGCAAAACCGCCCGCGAGCAGCGGAAAGTCCTCATTGCCCTCGGTGGCGGTCAGTTTGCGCAGCACATCCATCGTGGACGCCGCGGTCAGGCGCTCGCGCTCGTCCTCCACATCAACGCGCGGAAACTCGTGCTCGAGCCCGATCTCGTTCGCAATAATCTCGCCCGACGGCGTCAACGGCGTCAGCGTCACGCGGTTGCCGGAGCAAGTAATGCGTATCGACGACCTCAGCACCGCCAACGACTGCAACCCCGAACGTGTCGTGATGTCAGCGGACTCGAGCAACACCGTGTCGGTTGCGTCGAGGCCGCCGATGTGGGCGAAGAGGCTTGCCACATCCTCGTGGTAGCGCACCTCTTGACGGGTGAATTTCATGTGATCCTCGGTTCTGTTCTTGCTTGCACCGAGGGATAAAAAAGGGCCCGCGGCGCTTGGGGGACAAGCTGGCGGGCCGTGACTTCGCTAGGTGGCGCGCCAGTTAGGCGAGCCACCACCATGTTTGAGAAGTCATGTACGTCACAAAAAGGAAGTGTAGCCGAGGATCCGGCTTCGCGGGCTCATTTTATTCGTTGTTGTCGGCGTGGTCGGCGGCTCGTCGCAAAGCATCAAGGTTCACCGCGGGCTTCTCCTCTTCTTGCGCAGGCGCCTGCTCACGCGCGTGCTCCACCAACGTCGCGGCGCGCGCACCGAAGTTGCCGCCCACGGACGCCGAAATCACCGCCGCTACCGCCGCGATCGCCGGCATGACCCACATCCAGCCGGAAGCGATGAACGAAAACGCCGCGCCGAACGCGAGCGCCAACGCGGCCAGCACCCAGAACGGACCCGCTACCTTATGCGCCTGGTTCCAAGTGCCTTCGTCCTTGCGCACAGCCGGCACGTGGAGGCCGATCCACTTGTTGCCGGGCAGCTTGCCCGCAGAGGCGAGCGCGCCGGGGATGAACAGCGCAAGCGTTAGCAACGAGAAGATAATGCCGAGGACAACGTTAAGGGAGCTCATGTTCGCGAACGGACTCATAGCCACTAAGCATACGACCGCACACTCACCTGCAAAAAAATATGATCAAAATGCAGTAGATTGCATAAATACGGGCTACGCTAGGCCCATGCAAAAGAAAACCCTCCACTCATTGCTGTTCTGGGTGGTTGTAGCGATTGCCTTGGGCTTCGCCTGCAGCTTCTTCTTCCCGGACTGGCTTGCCCGCGTCTTTGTCACGTTCAACGGGCTGTTCTCTAACTTCCTCGGCTTCTTCGTCCCGGTCCTTATCTTCGCCCTCATCGCCCCCGCCATCGCGGGTCTGGGTCAGGGCGCAGGCAAGTGGCTCGGCGTCACCGCCGGTGTCGCATACGGCTCCACGTTCATCTCCGGCCTGATCGCATGGTTCACGGCGTCCACGCTGTACCCGAGGCTTCTGGACGGCAAGACCCTCATCACCGATGTCGCCGACCCCGATGCCGGCGGCCTCTCCCCTTACTTCAGCGTTGAAATGCCGCCACCACTGGAAGTCATGTCCGCGCTGCTCCTCGCCTTCGTCGTCGGCCTGTCCATGACGGCAGTGAAGTCCGACAACCTGTTCAAGGTGCTCGGCGAGCTTAACGACATCGTGCTCAAGGTCGTGGTCACCTTCGTCATCCCGCTGCTGCCGCTGTTCATCTTCGGCACCTTCCTCAACCTGGGCATGAACGAGAACTTCGGCGACACCATGGCGGCCATGGGCGTGGTCCTCCTGCTCTCCGTCGTGATGACTGTTGTGATCGTCCTGCTGCAGTACCTGGTCGCAGGCACCGTCGCTGGCGTGAACCCGTTCAAGGCGCTGAAGAACATGCTGCCGGCATACTTCACCGCACTGGGCACCTCGTCCTCCGCCGCGACCATCCCGGTCACCTACAAGTCTACCCTGAAGAACAAGGTTGACGAGGACGTCGCCGGCTTCGTGGTCCCGCTCTGCGCGACGATTCACCTGTCCGGCTCGATGATGAAGATCACCCTCTACGCGCTCTCCATCGTGTTCATGGCCAACCTGGACATCTCCGCCGGCCAGGTCATCGGATTCATCCTCCTGCTGGGCATCATGATGATCGCCGCGCCGGGCGTGCCGGGTGGCGCCATCATGGCCGCTGTCGGTCTGCTGCAGTCCAACCTCGGTTTCGACGAGTCCATGGTCTCGCTCATGATCGCGTCCTACATCGTCGTTGACTCCTTCGGCACGGCCGCCAACGTCACCGGCGACGGCGCGATCGCCCTGATCGTGAACAAGTTCGCTGCGGGCAAGATCAAGAACGATTCGCTTGACGACGACACCGTCACCACCCCGGCGGACACCCAAGCAGGCGCTGCCCGCTAGTCCCCCACTGATTTGAGACGACCGCCCTTCGGGGCGGTTTTCTTTTGCCTTGTTGCTCTTCGAGGTGTTTCACGTGAAACATCAGGTGCTCACTGTATCGAGATGGCTCCTCACTGTATGAAGTGACGCCCTCACTGTAAAAAGAGAGGTGAAAATGGGTCCTCACTGTATTGAGTGATGCCCTCACTGTAAAAAGTGAGTACAGTGAGAGCATGAGTGAGCGGATGGATGACATTATGGCCAGGCTGCGGCGCCAGCGGAATGATGATCACTGGATTGAGGCGAAATCCGGTACGGGGAAGTTGGATACAGCCTTTTGGAAAGCAGTGAGCGCCTTCGCCAATACGAAGGGTGGCGTGATCGTGCTTGGTATTGAGGAAGATCAGTCGACCGGTACGTTCCAGCCAGCCACTGATTTTGACTCTCGTGCGATGAATGATCGACTCATCAGTGCTTTGAGGGTCGACCAACAGAAGCCTCCGGTGACGCCGATACCCGAGACTGTCGTCGAACTCGATGAATACCAGGGTTCGCCGGTGATCTTGGTTGAGGTGCGGCCGATGCGTACCGATGAGCGCCTCGGAAAGCAGATGCCGTGTTACGTGACCTCGCAAGGACTCCGGGATGGCGCGTACAAGCGAGTACTGGATGGCGATCAGAGGCTTTCCAGCTACGAGATCTTTCAGCTCATGAATCTCTACACGCCAGATTCCTCGGAGTTGCTGCCTGTTCCGGGGGCGAGCCTTGATGACCTAGACGGCCAGGCGTGGAACGGGCTGATCCAATCTTTGGAAAAGAGGGGTTCCAGGATCCGAGTGGGAACAAGAACCGATGCAGAGGTTTTGGAGCGACTGCATGTGCTTGATGCTGAGGGGGTGCCAACCTTGGCAGGCGCATTGGCATTAGGCAGTTACCCGCAACAATTTTTCCCGCAGCTCTTCATCGATGTGGCGGTTCACCCTACGACGGAGAAGTCGACATCTGAAACCCGCTTCCTCGATCGAGCCCACTGCGACGGTCCGCTTCCACTGGCGGTCGAGGATGCGATTAAAGCCGTCATGCGTAATCTCCGGATTCGGACTGTGGAAGTCGGGTCGAATATGGTCGACGAGCCTGAGATTCCAGAGATTGCTTTACGTGAAGCTATTGTGAACGCCGCGATGCACCGTGACTACAGTCCGCAGGTCCAGGGGCGACAAGTGCAGGTTGATGTGTACCCGGACCGGGTCGAGGTGAACAGTCCCGGAGGACTGTGGGGAGATCGTACTGAAGACAATATCGACGAGAACAGGTCGGTAAGCAGGAACCCTTCGCTCGCGAACTTGCTAAGCAATCTTCCAACGCCTTCGGGCTCGATGCGCGTGGCTGAAAACCAGGGAAGCGGTATTCAGCGAATGAAGCAAGGGATGGAAGGCTATGGCCTGCCCCAGCCGGTGTTCGATGCCCGGATTGGTGAGTTCACCGTCATCCTATACAGGTTCGGGATCCTCGATCCTGAAATGTCGGCATGGCTGGAGTCGGTCGCGCCCGACAGCACTCGAGAGGAACAGATCGCGCTGGCGATTGCCAAGGGTTTGGGTGCTGTGTCCGTGAAGGAGCTCCGTAAGCACATTGGGCTTGATAGTGACGATGCACGCAGTCTGTTGAGTGATCTCGTCACACGCGGACTGCTCGGACCGGGACACACGCGGGATTCGTTTGTACTTTCAAGCAGCGGCATCGAACTCGATGAAACAGACAACAAACTCATCGCCTACCTGTCCCAAGTTGGAGAGGCAGCAGCACGCGACATCGCGGAGCACCTTGACGTGAGTGTCAACACCCTGCGCCCAAGACTCCGCAGCATGGTGGATGTGGGTGAAATTGTGCCCACTGCCCCACCCACAAGCCGCAAGCGAAAGTATCGCCTCCCCAACTAGCCACACCGTTTCACGTGAAACATTTGCCCACTCCCCCAATGGCGTAGTGTCATTCGCATGTCCTTCGAGATCGTCACCACTCATTTCGTGGCGCACGAGCCGGACCTCGACGGCGCGTACGAGCTCTACCTGAACCGCATCCGGGCCAGCGGCGTCGAGATTGCGGCGGTGTCACCGCACCCTCACCCCATCGAGGACGAGTACGTGCTTTGGGATCTCCGCTGCCAAGCCGCGTACGACAACCTCGCCGCGCCGGAGGACCTCCAGCTCTACGAGCTCAACGCCCTCGTGGACTTCACCACGACCAACCGCGACGAGGCGCTCGACTACTTCTTCTTCGAGGACATGGGCGGCCCCACGCGGTTCGCGGCGGCACTCGGCGGCCTGTCGGACCTCACGCTTCGCGACGAGCCCACCGGCCCCCTCTCTCTCACCACCATCGTCTATCTCGGTGCCTCGCAACACATGGCGGTGGCGCAGCAGCTTTTCGACGACACCCTCGCCGCCCTCAACGCCGTCGCCTACCAACCCTTCGTCGCCCCACTCGAGGGAACCGAACATGCTGATCTTGTCGGCCCGCTCTGGCTTCGCGACGCCACCTTGAACATCATCGGCAAGGGCGACGGCATCTTCTCCCCTGGCAAGGACGCCTGGGCGGGTTGGGTGCTCACCTCAGACAGCAACAAAACCGCCGAGCTTCAACTGCGTGAGTGCATCGAGCCTGACGCAGTGGTGATTAGCCGGGCGGTGTCTGAACCGTTCTAGCGGGCGTTACCCGCTGTCGGTGTTGGCTTAGTTGGTCGGTGCGGTGGCTGCACTGCCAGCTGCATCGTTGGCAGCGCCACCTGCTGCACCGTCAGCTGGGATGGAGTTGGTCACTACCTCGTCGGAAATGACCGCGTCGGTCGACGCCAACGGATCCTCGGAGACAACAGCCGAATCGGAGACGACCGCATCGCCGGTGGAGTCCGTGCCACCCGTGCTGCCCGTGTCACCCGCGGTGGCGTCACCGGTGGTGACGGCGTCGCTGACGTCGGAGACCACACCGTCGGTCGGAGTGGTCACGGAGTCAGTGGTGTCCTCGGAGTCGTTGCAGGCGGCCAGCCCGGTTGCGCCGAGAACAAGAGCGGTAGCGGCGGCTGCAATACGAGTGTTGGTCATGATTACTCCTTCGCTAATTGATTCGCACGAGTTGATTCGCTCGGGCGTTGTGCCCGTCGCCATTCACTTGTACGGGTCGAATCTGTGTTGCGGGTTGGAGAAATCACACAGGTTTCGTGTTCTTCACTGACGTTTGCGTCCCCACTCCGTCACGCGACGGTGAAAACAGCTGTTCTCGGGAACTTTCCTCCCCCACCGCACCCAAATAATTCACTTTCCCCAGGAGACC
Source organism: Corynebacterium sp. HMSC11D10 (assembly GCF_001806995.1). Lineage (NCBI taxonomy): Bacteria > Bacillati > Actinomycetota > Actinomycetes > Mycobacteriales > Corynebacteriaceae > Corynebacterium > Corynebacterium sp. HMSC11D10. Next base: position 42,591 of record NZ_KV787018.1, on the reverse strand, counting down.
ACGACGGCACACCGAAGAAAGTTCCACATGGCAACACAAAACCCGGCCCCTTCAACAAGGACCGGGTTGAATTTGTAGCGCCTAAGCGCGCCGACCTAGAACGGGAGAGCCGGGAGCTGCAGGCCCGGGATAGCGCCGGAGAAGGCCGCGGCTGCGCCGAGCAGTGCGACGAGAGCGACCGGGACACCGATCAGGACACCAAGGAAACCAGCCTTGTAGTCGTCATCCTGAACTCCTGCCTTGATGCAGACGCCAGACGGGGTGGAGCTGTTGATCTTTTCGTTCTTGAGGCTGTCCTCAACCCATTTCTTGCGCTCTGCCTTCTCAGCTGCGGTTGGAGCATCTTCAACCCACTTCCAGGTCTTCTCAATATTTTCGACGCACTTCTGGTATGCCTTGGAAGAGCCAAGCTTCTCCTCAGCGGCGAGGGCCGGGGTTGCGACTGCGGTCAGGGACAGGGTTGCCGCGACGGCGGCGGTAGCGATGCGCTTCATATTTTTCTCCTTGAGATTTGGTGTGTAGAAGGTATTAAACGTGTGTCAAGGGCATTCCGCAGGCAAATCGACAAAAAACTTTCACGACGTTAAAAAGACCCAGCCCCAACTGGGGAAACTGGGTCTCAACTAAGCGCCTAAGCGCACCGATTTAGAACGGCAGTGCTGGGAGCTGCAGGCCCGGGATGGCGCCGGAGAAAGCAGCTGCAGCGCCGAGCAGTGCGACGAGTGCGACCGGGACGCCGATCAGGAGGGCGAGGGCGCCGGACTTGTACTCGTCGTTATTGACGAGCTTCTTTACGCAGACACCGGTAGCGGTGGAGCTATTGTTCTCGCCGAACTTAGCCTTTTGGATGTCTTCCATTCCACCCTTGACGGTTTCGCTGTCCGTCTTGTCCTCGATTTTGCCCTTGTTGTTGAAGAACCGGTCGGCATCCACCTTGCAGTCCTTGTAGTACTGAGAGGAACCCGTTTCAGCGGCGATGGCTGGGGTTGCGATTGCGGTCAGGGACACAGTTGCTGCGACAGCGGCAGTTGCGATGCGCTTCATAGCCTTCTCCTTCGATCGTTGGTTCTGCGTTGCGGAAGCTAACGCTTAGTTGGGAGATCGAGCAAAGCAGTCTGGTTGTTACATTCGATGCATCCCTACAACAACAAAACCCGGCGCCCTCGAGAGGGAGCCGGGCGGAAACGCGACGACTTAGAACGGCAGTGCCGGGAGCTGGACACCCGGGATGGCACCGGAGAAGGCAGCGGCTGCGCCGAGCAGTGCGACGAGTGCGACCGGAACGCCGATCAGGAGGGCGAGCATGCTGGATTTGTACTCTTCCTGATCTACGGTCTTTTTGATGCAGACGCCGGACGGGGTGGAGCTGTTGTACTCCTTTAAATATTCGGTCTTGTTGTCCTCGATGGCCTGCTTGATCTCGGCCCGCTCTTGGTCGGTCTTGGCCTCCTTCAAGGAGAGGTCGTAATTAAGGAAAACTTCGTCCATTTGGACTTTGCAATCCCTGTAGTAGAGCGAAGAGCCAAAATCTCCTTCAGCGGCGAATGCCGGGCCGGCAACGAGGGACAGGGGCAGGGTTGCCGCGACAGCGGCGGTGGTGATGCGCTTCATGGTTTTCTCCTTGGTGTCAGGTGTGTACCTGCTATTAAACGTGTGTCGAAGAAGGTTCGCAGCACGAACAACAAAAACCTCACCACAACAAAAGACCCGGTCCCCCACCAGGGGAGCCGGGTCGAAGTACCGCGCCTAAGTGTGCCTTAGAACGGGAGAGCCGGGAGCTGCACGCCCGGGATGGCGCCGGAGAAGGCAGCAGCTGCGCCGAGCAGTGCGACGAGTGCGACCGGGACGCCGATCAGGAGGGCGAGGATGCCGGACTTGTAGTTGTCGTCCTTGATGAGCTCCTGGATGCAGTCGCCGGTGGACTTGGTTTCCTTGGTCTTGGCTTCGTCAGCCTTAGCGTCGCCGTCCTTGGCCTCGACGGGCTTCTCATCCTTCTTGCACGCCTTGAAGCGCTCGGAGGAGCCAACCTTGGTCTCGCCGGCCTTGTCGCCCTCCTGCTTGGAGATGGAGGAGCCGTCCTTGTCCGGCTTCGGCGGGGTGGTGCCCTCGGTCTCAGCGAATGCCGGGCCGGCAACGAGGGACAGGGACAGGGTTGCAGCGGCTGCTGCGGTAGCGATGCGCTTCATGGGGTTCTCCTTAATGTGATCGGTGAAACATGCCAGGGCTCTGACAGTTGTAAAACTTACATCGCTCGCCAAGCGATGTGTGTTACTTCGTCGCTAAAATTTTTTTCCATGGCGAATTTGAGTGAGACTGCAGCGGTTCTTGGCATCACGGCGTTGGTGGGTTTCGGTGGCGCCGCCGTCGGCTACAACATGGTGGATGTGCCGGAGATTTCGCAGGTCACGATGCAAACGCATGGCGCGCCGAATGCGATTATCGACGACCCGCAGCAGGTCCTCTCCCCCGACGACCGCGCACGTCTCGAGCGTGACACTGCACGCATTGATGCGCCTGAGGTGGTCACGGATTTCCACTACATGGTGTTCAAAACGAACCACAAGAACGTCCTCGACGACGTTGAGGCGCTCCTGCGCACCCAGTACCCGGACCTTGTCGATCAGTCGAAGCGCGAGAACGGCCACCTTGCGGACGGCGCGCTCATCGTCGGCGTAGGCCTCGACCCGCGGCAGGCATTTGTGTACGGCGGCGAGGATGTGACTCGCGAGCTCATGCTTGACGACGACTCCCACCTCACCGATCTCCAAGACGCCATGAAACCCGGCGTGAAGGACGGCAATATCCCGGCCGGGCTGTTCCGTACCGCGAACCAGGCCATGAACGCCGAGGCACTTGCCCAGAAGCAGGTGGACGACGCGACTGATGATCAGATCGGCGCGACCATCGGGCTTGGCGTCCTCGGTGCCGGTGCGACAGGCGCTGGTGGGGGTGGGTTGTTGGCGGTGCGGGGGCGTCGTCGAAAAGCAGTCGCCCAGGCGCGCAAGGACTACGACACCGTGACCAGCGAATACACCCGCCTCGCGGGACGGCTGGACGAGGTGGACGTGCGGGCGAACTCGCTGACGTCCGCGTTTGCCGACGAAACCCTGCGCCGCCAGTGGGCGGAAGTCCGCGACCGCTTCCTGAGCATGAACGAGTTGGTCCACGGCGCGGCGGGGCTGAACGCGATCAACATGAACGACGACAAGGACGTGTACGAGCACCGCAGGCAGTTGGCGGACGCGGCCGAATCCGTCAAGCACGTGTCTAAGGCGGAGGAAAACATCGACAGGCTTTTCGCCGTCGAGCATGGCGACGCCGCAGCGCGACGGGCTGACCTGACCAAGATCCGCGAGGACGTGCTGCGGGCGCGCAGTGAGGTGAAGGGCAAGGAGCTGAAGCGGGAACTCGACCTGCTGATGGGGCGGATCGAGGCGCTTGACGCAAACCCGAACTCCCCCACCTTCCTCGATGACTTCGTGCGCGTGCTCGGCGATTACCGCGTGATCTTGGACCAGGTGAAGAAGAAGCAGTTCAGCGACGTGAAGGAGAAGCAAAAGCTGCGGGCACCGGCGGTGTACGAGACTGGGTTCTGGTACGGCGGGTACGTCCCATACGTGCACATGCACTCGTGGCACGCGGCGAACGTACAGGCGGCAAAGGCGGCGTCGTCCTCCTCGAGTGGCTTTAGTGGCGGCGTGTCCTCGTCGGGCTTTTCCGCTGGTGGCGGTAGTTCGTCATTCTAAGAAATTTTGAGGTGACAGTCGTCACAAAACACAGTTAGGGCTTTTCCTTTATTAGGTCCGTGTTTATGCTTAGGCGCGGAGAAATTCGAAGCGCAAACCCGCCACTGAGAACACGCAGTGGCGGGGTTCCTTATGCCACG
>NZ_KV787018.1:0-38685 GCF_001806995.1 Corynebacterium sp. HMSC11D10 | reverse complement strand
TGAGAAGCTGCCCCTGATGGCGCAAGGCCGCGACCTAGTAGGTAGGTAGGCGTACCGTGAAGGTATGTCTGTCGAAATTGGCAAGGTCAAGAAGATTTTGGGTGACCTCATGTCAACCGGAACCGAACGCGAAGCGCTGTACAAGCACTTCCACCAACACCCCGAGCTGTCCATGCAGGAGCATGCGACCGCGGAGCGGATCGTAAAGGAACTGGAATCCTCAGGTATCCGGGTAACCCGGGTGGGGGAAACAGGGGTGGTGGCGGTCGTCGATAATGGCGAGGGCCCAGTCGTGGCCATGCGCGCAGACATTGATGCGCTGCCGGTCAAGGAAGCCTCTGGCAAGGACTATGCCTCCACGGCCACGCAGGTTGACGTTAAGACCGGCGCGGAGGTCCCCGTCGCCCACTCATGTGGTCACGATTTCCACCTGATGTCGCTGCTCACCGCGCTGCAGGCGTTCAACGCTCACAAGGACCAGTGGTCCGGCACCTTTATCGGCGTCTTCCAGCCCGCTGAGGAGACCGCTGAAGGTGCCCGTGCGATGCTCGAGGCCGGAGTGGAACAGGCAATGCCACGGCCCGACGTGTACCTCGGCCAGCACGTGCTAGCCAGCCTGCCCGGTGGACACGTGGGCACGCGACGCGGACCGGTGCTGTCGTCTGCGTTCTCGGTGAAGGTCACGGTGCACGGCAAAGGCTCCCACGGGTCGATGCCGGAATTGGGCGTGGACCCGGTCGTGCTTGCCTCCAGCATCGTGATGCGACTGCAAACCATCGTCTCGCGCGAAGTGGCGGCCAAGGAAACCGCGGTGGTGACCGTCGGTGCGATCCACGCGGGCACGAAGTCCAACATCATAACGGACTCCGCCGAACTGCTCATCAACACCCGCGCATACAGCAGCGAGGTCAGCGAGCACCTCAAGGAAGCGATCGAGCGCATTGTGCGCGCCGAATGCGTCGCCGCCCGCAGCCCAAAGGAACCCGAGTTCACCTACTACGACCGCTACCCACTCACCGACAACGACGGGGACGCCACCGACACCGTCCGCGAAGCCTTCGACGCATACTTTGGCGACGAATCCTGCGACCTCGACCCCGTCCCCGCCTCCGAGGACTTCTCCATCATCCCCGACGCGCTCGGTGTCCCCTACACCTACTGGGGCCTGGGAGGCTTCGCGGACATGAGCAAGGCTGTGGGCAACCACAACCCGGCGTTCGCACCTGATCTCCAGCCCACACTCGACCGTGGCGCCGAAGCAGTCGTCGTTGCTGCTTCCGCCTGGTTGACCGTGCCGGTCTCGGCGGATTAGTGGAGTTTAAAAATTTATGCAGCGGCCAATGGGGGGCATGGGCCGCTGCAAAGGACCCGAAGGCCCTGGGTGGGGACTATGTCCCCCAAAGGGAGCCCGCGCCTCTCGCACTCTAAATGGGGGGGGTGGGTGAGTGCTCAGCCGGTTCTCGGGGGGTGTAACCGTGGGCGGGGCTCCGGCTCAAATATAGATCATGTGTAAATGGCTTGTCTAGTCTTAGTGCAAAATACTGCTAAACATGCAGGTAAAAGGCGTGGTGTTGCGGTGGTGGGGTGCGGTTACGGCAGTTCCACGCCACACTGCTTGAGGATCGTTTTGGGCAGGCGGAAGCGAGCGGCCATGCGAACAGGTGTGCTAATTTTGTGCTGAAGATTCTCGGCACCTATTAAACTGTCGGTTAATAAAACTGCTGGTTACGAAAGAAGCAGACGGAGGCGAGAAAGTTGCCATTGGAAATCACTGTCACCAATAGTGAAGAGCTTCTTGAAAGGAAGCGAGAGTGTTTGGCATCTCTAAGGGCCACCACTCGCCTTCCCCATGCTGAATTTCAAGACCTCAAGGTGCTGGCGAATGCCGGCATGTTGAGCGAGGATGAGCGGACCGTGTACGACGAGCTGCAGACAGTTCTCTTACTGCTCGGTGAGGGTCGTTTTGGGAGTGCATGATGCGGCAGGGCGGTTTCTCGGCGACGTAAGAGACACGTTACTTGAGGCGTTGCCGCTGGCATGCAGAGCGGATTTACAGGCGAAAGCCAAGCTAAACATCGACAAGAATATCGTGGTGGGTGATTTCAAGGCTCCTCTCGTTCACGGTGCTGGACAACCTGAGGGCTCAGTGCGCAGGGAAGACTACAGTCAACTCTTTCACGTGATTATCAATTACGAACTGTCATCCGATTCGTCGGAGAAGTTCCTAGCCGTAAAGAGCAGCAAATTCGAACTGCGGGTTGCTACGTCGCCGGGCACACGTTTCGAGTTTGAGCGTGACTACACCAGCGCGCCCTGTGCGCATATCCACTACTCAGGGGTCGCAGGGTTGCTCAGTCCAGCGTTAATGCAGAACTTTCAGGACAAATCAGGCAACCCGAGGAAGAAGGGCCGCCTAGATGAATTGCACTTACCTGTGGGAGGAAAGCGTTTTCGTCCGTCGCTTGAGGACTTCCTCTATTTTGTGATCAGCGAATGTGGATTCCGCGGGAGGCCAGGATGGGAACCTGCACTACAGGAACGACGCCGAGTATGGCTTTCTAAACAGGCTTCTGCGGCAACCCGAGATCATCCCGAAGCTGCTGCAGAGGCGCTCAGGGACCTCGGGTTTACCGTCACTCCCCCGAAGGGGTTCACTACGCCTAAAGCAGATGCGCAATGGTGAATTGCCCGTTAGCTACGGCAGTTCCACACCGCACTGCTTGAGGATCGTTTTGGGCAGGCGGAAGCGAGCAGTCATGCGGGGGTCGACGATCTGGCTGATCTGGGTGTCGCCAACCAGGGATAGCAGCATGAGGGCGTCGGTGGCGTCGAGCGCGGATACGCTCACGAGCCAATCGCGCATCATGCGGGTGGACTCCTTGACGGCGTCCATCAGTTCGATCTCGGAGGAGATGGCGTAGACCGCATCGCCGGAATCCAAGAACGGCAGCGGCAGCGGGCGGCCTTCGAGCACCGTGACGCGGATCTTCACCTCGGCTTCGATCTCGGCGCCGCAGACTGCGACTTCGCCGTCGCCCATGACGGCGTGGACGTCGCCAAGGCTGAGGTTCGCGCCGTCGACCTCCACTGGCAGGTACAGGGTGGAGCCGGCGACGATCTCCTTCGTGTCCATGTTGCCGCCGTGCTGGCGCGGCTCACCGGTGGGTACCGACTCGGATGCCGGTGCGGTGCCGATGACGCCGATCATTGGGCGGATGGGGATGGTGATGTCGTCAGAAAACTGCGCCTTGCCATCGCGGATCGGGACGATGCGGGTGCGCTCCTCCACCGTGCCGGGCAATGCACCGAAATCAGGGTGGGTAGTCATGGTGGCCTGCTCGCCGACCTCGATGCTGAGGATCTCCACCTTCAGTGTGTCGCCAGGGCGTGCTCCCTTGACCGCGATTGGGCCGGTGGCTGGGTTGACCTTGTCCCAGCCGACGGTGCTGAACAACTGGGACTCGTCGGTAATCGTGTTGGAGAAGCAGTCAAGGGTACGAACCGTAACCTCGTCGCCACTTTCCACATGCAGGCGCGGCTCCTGGCCGGGAGACAGGGCCAATACACACGCGTTGGAATCGATGGAGTGCATCCGTTTTACCTCTCTTCGAAGGAACAACCAGCGGATACCTCTGACCATAGTTGGAAACAGAAATTCGCAGGTGAAGGTTGTGAAAAGGGTGGGTGCGTTCAAGGTATTAGGAGCAAGGAGCCTCATTATCGACGAAGCCCGCGATCGCTTGGCACGTGGGCACTGCGGCCGGTGGCTTCGAATGTTTAACGTGAAACCCTGCTGTTGTAAGGGCGCTGGCGGCAGTGGCGGTGGCGATAACGAAGTCGCGACTTGACCCCCCGAGTTTCCCGGTACCAAATACGCGGAACACGAGAGCACCGGCTCTGCGAAACACTGAGACCAAAGACCTGCATTGGTACTTCGGGCATTTGGTATCGATTCAATGATTGCTCAGTAGATCATCTATGTTTGGGTTTACGCACACCACGTCCTCTCCGGTTCGCCGTGACGGCGTGGTTTTCTCAATCCAAGGGGGTAATGGATGGGTTAAGGGTCAAAAGGGGACGCGGACATTTTGACCCTTAACCCTAGGCGCCTAAAAACGCTTGAGAATAGCGGAATTCCTTCCGCCTACTCGCACTCTAAATGGGGGGTGGGTGAGTGCTCAACCGGTCTCGGGGGGGATGGACCGTGGACGGAGGGGCCCAAAAGCGGATATAGACGATCGCCCTGAGTGTGTCTACACCTAGAGCAAAAAAGTTTTTCGGTGCAGGCGGGAGGGTGCTATGGGATGATAGCCGGCATGACCATTCAGGCCCGGGCGCTGACATATAAGCGTGAAAAGGAGCAGTCGGCCGCGATCCGTTTGTTGCACGCGGACAACGCCCCGGTGCTACTCGCGGTCGTGGCGGAGCACTTCCCGCGAGGCGCAGAGGTCCGACCTGCGGAGCAGCTCTATCAGCTCATGGCTGAGGACTTCGCGGTGTTGCGCGGTATCTTCGAGCTCCCGAAAAAACCCCAGGCGTACTGCAACGACTGGGTGAAAGCCGGGTGGCTGGTGCGCAAGTCCGGCACCAAGGAAACGGGTGAGACGCTTGAACCAAGCGAGCAAACGCTCACCGCGCTGCAGGTGATGGACCGTGTCAGTGCACCGCGATCGGCGGTGACGGCGAGCCGGGTGGCGTCGATAAGCAATGCCCTGCAGGCGCTCGCGCGGGACACGGACCCGAACATCGACTCCCGCCTGAGGCACCTCGAGGCCGAACGCGCCCGCATCGAGGCAGAGATCGAGCAGGTCGAGCGCGGGGAATTCGAGCTGCCCTCCCCCGCCACCGTGCACGAACGGGTGGGCGACATTCTGGAGCAGGCGAATGCGATCCCCGGCGATTTCGCGCGCGTGCGGCACGAGCTGGAAACGCTCAATACGCAGCTGCGCCGCCAACTGCTGGATCCGGAGGGCTCGCGCGGCGACGTGCTGGACGAGATCTTCGCCGGCGTGGACTTGATCGGGGAATCCGATGCTGGCAGAAGCTTCAACGCGTTCTACTCGCTGGTGGTCGACCCGGAACGCGGCGCGTGGTTGGACACGTGGATTGGGCAGGTGCTCGAGCGCGCCGACAACACCGCGATGACACCCGAAGAGCGGGCGAAATTCCGCAGGCTGTTCCGCGACATGGAAGACGCCGGCTACGAGGTTAACCGCATGATGACGCGCCTGGCCCGCAACCTACGCAACTACGTGGCCAGCGAACAGTTCGCCGAGGACCGCCGAATGATCGAGCTTTTACGCGACACCCGCAAGCTCGCCGCCGACGCCGCGGAGCGCGAGGAGCTTGCAGCCACCCACAAGATGGACACGCCCTTGCAGCGCATCGGGATGCAGATCACCTCGGTGGCGCAGATCAAGCTGGCGGACCCGGGCGCGGAGGTCATCACCACTGCGGTGGAGGCGTTTGAACCCGGCGAGGGCGACGCGGAGGCGCTCTACCAGGCGGTACGTGAAAGCGAGATCGACTTGGAAGAGCTTATCGCGGCAGTTGGGGAGACGGTTGGGATGGCCGGAGGGGCGTCGATAGGCAAGGTGCTCGAGCGCCATCCCGCCTCCCAGGGGCTGGGGTCGGTGGTGGGCCTTGTGTACCTGGCCCTGAAGCATGGGGTGCGGCAGGACGGCAGCGAAGAGGTGCGCTTCGAGGAAGACGATGGGAGCCTTCGCTTGGCGACGGTCCCGCGGTGGCATTTCGACGCCGCAGCAGTAAAGGAGATGCAATGACGGAACCGCTGTGGACGGGCGACACGGGCACCCTGTCCGAGGAAACCCGGCGCGCACTGGTGGACCTGCTCAAAGGTCCGCTCATCACCGCTGACCGGAAGAAGGAAACCTGGCACGCCATCACCACCGACACGGAGACGCTGCGCTCTCGGCTGCACGATGTGTTTTTGGAGCTGGTTGTGGACGAGGACGCCGGCATCGCGTTCACTCGCCACGTCCGCCCGGACAACGAGGACGTGAAAGTGCCGCCGGTGTTGCGCACGGAGGCGCTGACGCACTTGCAAACCGCGATCCTGCTGCAGCTGCGCCACGAGCTGGGCATGTCTACCCCAGGCGAGCGCGTCGTGGTGGGCGAAGATGAGTTGTATGGCGCCATCAGCTACGTCCGTGCGGTGGACAACCGTGACGAGTCCGGGTTTAAGAAGCGCTTCACCGCGGCGGTGAACACCATCCGCAAGTACAGCCTGCTCACCGACACGGAGACCGAGGGGCGCTGGGAGGTCTCCCCTGTGCTGCGCCACATCTTCGACGCTGATACGGTCCACGCGCTGCGCGAGGAGTATCTGCGCCTGGCACAGGAAGGGGAAGAACAGTGACAGAGCAGTTCCGTCTTGCGCGCGTGCAGCTGGTCAACTGGGGCACGTTCGACGGCTACTACGACATCCCCGTCGGCGAGCGTGGGTTTTTGATCACCGGCGCGTCCGGCTCGGGCAAGTCCACGCTTATCGACGCCTTCTCCGCCGTACTAGTCCCGCCTGGCAAACTGCGGTTCAACGCCGCCGCCCAGCAGGAAACCGGCCGTGACAAGGGGCGCAGCCGCGTGTCCTATATCCGCGGTGCGTGGCGCCGCAGCGAGGACCCGGCCACCGGCGAGATCCGCAGCCAGTATCTGCGCTCCGGAGCGACAGCCAGCATTGTCGCGCTGACCTACCGCGCCGGGAAGGAGGTGTTCACGCTCGCCGCAATCTACCGCCTCAATGCGGGACAGCAGCAGGAAGCGCAGGTGAAAACGCTCTACGGCATCTTTCCCAGCGAGGTGGACGTGGACGGGTTCGTGCCGTTGCTGCAGAACTCCCTGGATAAGCGCAAGTTGGAGGCGAAATACAAAACTGCCGGCGTGACGTTCACGGACCAGTACTCCGTGTTTGCCAACCGCTTCCGCTCCAAGCTGGGTATCGGCAGCGAGGAAGCGCAGATGCTGCTGCACCGCACGCAGTCCGCGAAGTCCCTGTCCAGCATGGACGAGCTGTTCCGCAACTACATGCTGGACGTACCGGACACGTTCCAGGTCGCGGAGGACGCCGTGGCCACGCACGAGGACCTGCGCCAGGCGTACGAGCGGCTCGAAGACGTGCACCAGCAGATTGAGACGCTCGCTCCCCTGCCGGGGCTGGACACCAAGCTCAAGGATGCGCAGGCGACACAGGAGAACACTGCCGCGCTGTCCGCCGCCCTGCCCAACGTGCGGCGCGCGATTGAGGCGAAGCAGCTGCGCGAGCGTATCGACGTCAGCTCCGCCCAACTCGCCGCCCTCGAAGTGCAGGCGCAATCCCTCGAGGCCCGCAAGGAAGCGCAGCAGGAGGCGGCGCAGCGCGCCGTGGTGCAGAGAGAGCAGGTCGCCGGGCAGAGTTTGAGCGAGATTGAGCGCAACATCGCTCGCGAAGAGCACGAGCTTGCCACGCGTGACGCGAAACGGCGGGATCTGGCTTCCATGGTGCAGATGGACGGAGCGCTGGATACCGAGCGCTTCGCAGAGCTGAAGGCCCAGGCTGCTGCGGAGCTGGCGGCTGCGCCAGAGCAAGTAGAGCACCTACGCGAAAAGTGGTTTCAGGCCCGAAGCGAACGCGAGAGGCTTGCCGGCGCGGAGGCGTCGGTGGAGACGGAGTTGGCGTCGTTAGGCAACCGCACCTCCAACCTTGACCGGCGGTACGTGGAGAAGCGCGCGCAGCTGTGTGCGGATACCGGGCTGACGGTGCGTGAGCTGCCGTACGTGGGTGAGCTCATCGACGTGCTACCGGAGCAAACCGAGTGGGAACCGGTGATCCAGCGCCTGCTCGGCGGTTTTGCCGCGACTCTTTTGGTGCCAGCGGAGCGCGAGCGCGAGGTGAGCAGCTGGGTCAATGGCCGCCACTTGGGGATGCGGCTTGAGTACCGCACCGTGCCCGAGGGCGTGGACATGCCGCGCGGACCGAAGAACCCGCTCAGCCTGTTTCATAAGGTGCGCGTGGTGGAGCACCCGATGCGCCCCTGGCTGATGCGCATGCTGGCCACCACCTTCGACTACGCCTTAGTGCGCACCGTGGACGAGCTGGAACGGCAAGACAAGCGCGCGGCTACCATCGACGGCTTGGAGCGCAACCCGGCCGATAGGACTGGCTCCGCCCGGTACGTGAAAAACGACAGGCAGCGCCTGGGCGAACGGCGCAACTACCGCCTCGGCTCCTCCAACCATGCCAAGGTGGAGGCGCTGCGCGCGGAGCTGGCGGAGGCGAAACGCGCGACAACGGCGGCGGGCAACCGCCTAACAGAGGTTGAGCGTAAGCAAAAGGCGCTGGCCAGCGACGTGGAGAAGGCTCGGGCTATCGACGCTATGGAGTGGGCCAGCGTGGACGTCATCAGCGTCGAGGAGCAGTTGGCGAGCCTGCGCGCCGAGCTTGAACGGCTGACCTCCTCGCCTGAAGCGAAGGAGCTGGAGCGGGCGTGGCGCGAGGCCGTCGATACGTTGAAGGCCACCGAGCAGGAGTTGCGCAGCGTGCACGACGAGCTCGCCGTGGCCACGCGGGCACTGCAGGACGATCAGGCGCGGCTGAAGCGGATCGAGTCGGAGCACGTGGAGGTGGACCCGGCGCTGGCGGAGCAGCTGGATGCGATGCTCGCGGCCACCACGCGCCGTCTGACCCCGGAGAACTTAAGCGACAGCGCCTTCAAGGTCACCGCGCAGCTGGACGCGCAGGCGAAGCAGGCGGCGAAGACGATCACGGAATCCAGCAACGCCATCGTGAACATTCTGTCCAACTACAAGTCCCGGTGGTCCGCAGAGTCTGCGGAGCTGCAGGCCGCGGCCGAGTTTGCGGGCGAGGCTATTGCGAGGTTGGAGATGCTGCGCTCGGACCGCCTGCCGGAGTTCCGCGGCCGCTTCCTGGACCTGCTCAACGGCCAGTCCGTGATGCACCTGAACACGATTTACAAGGAGCTGCAGCGCGCGAAGGGCGACATTGAGACCAACCTGGGCCCCATCAACGCGTCGCTGCGCCGCTCCCCGTACACCGAGGGGCGCTACCTGCAGATTGAAGTCCGCGACAACCGAGACCGCGTCGTGCGTGACTTCCTGCAGGACCTGCGCGAAGCGACCGCCGGAAGCCTGAGCGAGGCGGACGAGAAGACCGCCATCGAGCGCTACCACCGCCTGGCCAAGATCATGGATCGCCTCGGCTCCTCCGAGCGTGCCGACCGCAGTTGGCGCAACGTCGTGCTAGACACCCGTAGGCATGTGAAGTTCGTGGGCAACGAGGTGGACGCCGAGGGCACGGTGCACAACACCCACGTGGATTCCGCGTCGTTGTCCGGCGGCCAGGCGCAGAAGCTGGTGTTTTTCTGCCTCGCCGCGGCACTGCGCTACCGCCTTGCGGGCGTGGACGCGGACGTGCCCCGCTACGCCACCGTGGTGCTCGACGAGGCCTTCGACCGCGCCGACCCCGTGTTCACCCGCACCGCTATGGACGTGTTTGAAAGCTTCGGCTTCCACATGGTGCTGGCTACGCCGATGAAGCTGATCAAGACCCTCTCCCCGTACGTCGACGGCACCATCGTGGTCCACTACACCGAGGATCCCGTCGCACGTTCCACCTTCGAGCTCATTGAAACCTATGCGCCTGCCTGACCAGTTACCTCTCAAGCTCAATATGGAGCAGTTGCTCCTCGACGAACCCGTCGAGGTGTCCATTCCTCTGAAACCCCCGACTCGTGCGCAGGCGCTTGACGACGAAACCCGCGCCCGCGAATTCGTCCACACCTGGCAAGCATGGGAACCCGCAGGTGAGGTGGAGTGGGCTACGCGTTCCTGGGCGGGCTTGGGCAAACACGACGTGCCGGTGCGACTGATGTTGTCCGGATGGGATCGCGTAGCAGAGGTGGTCGGGCGTGCTGGGGAAGTTGCCCTGGCTCGCGAAAGGTTTGCGCGTCTGATTCAGCTGTTTCCCGACAGTTCGGAGTTCCGGGAGCGTGCTGCTCGCACCAATTCAGCGTGGATTGCGCTTTCAGCGGAAGATTTCAACCGACTTTGCCTCGCATTGCATTGGTTTCACGTGAAACCACAATCCGGCCTGCGTCCGCGTGCGGTGCCTATCGAAGGTCTGGACACGAAGTGGATCGCCACGCACCGGAGATTGCTGCAACGGCTCCTTGGGGTGAACGACCTCGGGCTCGCCGAGGGCGACCGCATGATGAGGGTACGGTTCTTGGATATTTCGTTGGCACCGGCGCCAGGGCTTGTCGATGTGTCCGTTCCCTTTGGCTCGCTTGCGCTCCCGGATGACCTTAGGGTGCTCGTCGTCGAGAACAAGGAGACGTTCCTCGCACTGCCGCACACGCCCGAAGGCTCAAACGTGGTGCTGGTTTGGGGCGCGGGGTACACCGCCGGCGCGCTCCACGAGCTGCCGTGGGTCCGTCAAGCGCGGCAGATTGTGTACTGGGGCGATGCGGACGCGGACGGCTACGCCATCCTGAACACTGTGCGTACCCGTTTGTCTGCCGACGGGTGCTCCGTTTCGGTAGTCAGCGCAGCGATGGACATTGACACCGTGCAGAGGTTCCTCCACCTCGCAGTCGCTGACCCAGGGGATACTGCACGCGTGCTCCCCCGCCTCACCGAGGAGGAGGAACGTGCACGGCGGTTCTTGATCGCATCAGGGAACAAACGGCTCGAACAGGAGCGTGTATCCCTGGACTGGGCGCTCTCACTGCCACAGTTAGCTCCGTTGTGGGATCGGCCATCCCGAGATGGAGCCGTGTAACTCCCCTACACTGGCCGCCATGCGCTACGTGGACTACGACGAAGCAATGGCCACCCTCTCCCCCGCCGCCGCGGTCCAGGCCGTACGCGACGCGCTGCTCAGCGGCTTCGACCCCGCGACTGACTCGCAGCGCCAAAAGGTCGGCCTCCCCCACGGCGAGATGCACCTGCTTCCGTCGGCGCTCGACGGTGCGGTCGGCGTGAAGGTGCTCGGCATCCAGCCGCCGGGCTCGACCGTGGATGTCCCGTTGATCCAGGGCTCGTACCTGCTCATGGGCGGCGAAACGCTCACGCCGGAGTGGCTTATCGACGCCGCCGCGCTCACCACCCTCCGCACCCCCGCCGTCGCCGTCGCTGGGGTGCTTTCGCTTCTCGACGACCCCGTAAACGCCGTCATCTTCGGCACCGGCGCCCAGGGCCTTGGCCACGCCGCCACGCTCGAGGACGTCCTCGACGTCTCCTGCACGTTCGTCTCCCGGACTCGCCCGGACGGTTTTGCCTATCCCTGGGCTGAGGCGGGCACGTCCGCTGCCGACGAGGCGGTGGCCGGCGCTGAACTCGTGGTCACCGCAACCTCCTCCCCTTCTCCGATCCTGAACGCCGAGCATCTTCGCGACGGCGCCATCGTCCTCGCCGTCGGCGCCCACACCACCGACACGCGCGAGCTTGATACTGACGTCCTTGCAGGCGCGCAGGTGATCGTCGAAGACGTCGGCGCCGCCAAGGGCGAGGCCGGCGACGTTGCCATCGCGGTCGAGGAAGGCGCACTCTCGTGGGACGACGTCGTGTCCATGGCCGACGTGGTCCGTGGCGATGTTGCGCTGGACACCAGCCGACGCATCGTGTTTAAGACGGTCGGCATGCCGTGGGAGGACTTGGCGGTGGCGCGGGCGCTGGCCGCAGCGGCATCGTGATGTTCCACGTGAAACATTCGGGGGCTGAAAAAGCCTCTTAGATTCCTAGCGTCCAAGAGTTGGGAACGTTTAGGCGAGGGGTGGCCCGGGGGTAATGGGTTGTGGAAGAGGGGGACGAACACTATTCTCTATCCCATCACGACTAGCCGACCTCTCCGTACGGGGAGGCGGCTAGTTTTATTTATATGGATGATGAAGTGCTGAACGCCTACCGGCAAAGCAAGTACGCGAAGCCATATTTTTCATTGATGATCAGCTTGCAAAGCTCCGGACCCATGGCTTGGTAATTCAAAACAGCGAAGCAGCCAGATCGATGCTGAGGGAATGTGGCTACTTTCGATTTACGGGGTACGCCTACTATTTCAAACAGGATGACGATTTCCCGCCCGGAACAACGTTCGGTCAGATCGTTGACCTTTACAAGTTTGACGAGTCGGTGAGGAAAAAATTCGTAGAGGGCCTCGAAATGATTGAGGTGTGGCTGAGGAGTCAGCTGAGCAATCGCCTCGGGTTCTACCATCCATTTGCGCACCGAATTCCCGCCTATCTTCGTAAAGATTCATCCATTTGGACAGCGGGCTCGCTATCGATCAAACAGTCGAAACATATTGGGTGGATCGCTGACTACTCCCGCGAAGAACGGCGCAGCCAAAGTGACTTTGTTCAGCACTTCCGTCGCAAATATGGTCCTCACCTTCCTGTTTGGGCAGCAACGGAAATTATGACCATGGGAACTCTCCGGAGGCTTTTTGATCTACTGCATGAGGAAGACGCTGCGTTGATCGCTGCGAGAGCAGGGATCACCCTCAAAAACGGAAAAGGCGATCACGGAACCTTTTCGCGATGGCTGGATCACTTTCGCTATTTACGCAACGTTTGTGCACATTATGGGCGAGTCTGGAACAAGGTCTTTGATATCTCACTGGCCGCACCAAAAGATCATATCCAGGAGCTTTCTCACCTGAAGGGGCTTCCTCACAAGCCCTATAAGACTATTGCCGCTATGAGGTTCCTCTTCGCACGAATCTACCCGGATTCTTCCTGGTCGGAAGAAATGGTCAATCTGTTGCAGAGCTTTCTGCGGAGATCTGGCATCCCCCTAGATGCGATGGGATTTCCCGAGAGTTGGGATGAGGAGCGGATTTGGCGCAGATACTATGAGCCCGACCTGCACGATTGCAAGGTGATTGACCACATTAACCAGATTGAGTGCATAAGTCAGCCAAAGCTCCTAGAGACTTTTCACCCTGAACGCAACGAGCGAGAAAGAAAAGCTCTTCTTAGGTATCTAGTTAAAAACGAGGGGATATTCCTCCACGAGACTGGAGAAACGAAATACTATCCGGCTTTTCAGTTCAATGAGAGGCTCAGCGATGTCGATCCCAAGGTGGGGGATGTAAACGAGGTGCTCATCGGTAAGTTCGCTGGAAGGAAACCTGTCGCTCAAGCGGTTCAGCAGTGGTGGGTAACCGGAGATCTCGGACCTAAGGCAGAAGGAGCTCCGATAACGGAAATGAAGAGATGTCCGGATCTTGTAATTCAAGAAGCGAAGCGGCTGGCCGTCCATTGAATCCGGTCTATAGACCAGTGCTTTATCAGGGAGAAATGAGGCCGCGCACTGTTATCGAACGCCTGCACGCCTAACCGGCCCGTGTATCGCGCGGGCCGTATACGCTGCTACGTATGTCTTCGCCCGCACAGGACGCCACACAATCTCAACGCAATGCGCACACCTTCGCCCCCGGCCTCATGGTCAAAGTCCGCGACGAGTTATGGCTGATCACGAGCGTGACGCAGTCCGTGGACGGGTACCTGCTCAAGGTCCGCGGCCTATCGGATTACGTGCGCGACACCACGGCGAGCTTCTACACCGCGCTCGACGACGTGGAGGTGTTCGATCCCGCCAAGGTAGAGGTCGTCGCCGACCACTCCCCCGGTTACCGCACGACGCGCCTGTGGCTCGAGACCACGCTGCGTCAGACGCCGGTACCGCTGTATCAGGAACGCCTGTCGGTGGCGGAGGGCATGCTGATGGATCCGTTGGACTATCAGCTTTCTGCGGTGCGCAAGGCGCTTAGCGACGACAACTTGCGCCCCCGTGTCCTCATCGCCGATGCCGTGGGTCTGGGTAAGACTCTGGAGATCGGCATGATCCTCGCGGAGCTGATCCGCCGCGGGCGTGGCGAGCGCATTCTCGTGGTCACGCCGAAGCACATCATGGAGCAGTTCCAGCAGGAGATGTGGTCGCGTTTTGCTATCCCGCTGGTCAGGTTGGATTCGGCGGGAATTCAGCGGGTACAGCGCATCCTGCCGGCGAGTAGGAATCCGTTCACGTATTTCCCGCGCGTGATCGTCTCGATGGACACGCTCAAGAGCGGCAAGTATCGCGCGATGTTGGAGAAGGTGCGTTGGGATGCGGTGGTGATCGACGAGATCCATAACGCCACCAACGTGGGCACGCAGAACAACGAGCTCGCTCGCACGCTCGCGCCGACGACGGAGGCGCTCCTGCTGGCCTCGGCAACACCGCACAATGGTGACCCGGAGAGTTTCAAGGAGATCCTGCGTCTGCTGGATCCGACCTCCGTGATGCCCGACGGCACGATCGACGCCGAGGCCGTCTCCCGTCTTCTCATCCGTCGCCACCGTCATAGCGACGAGGTGGCCAGTGTGGTTGGCGAGAAATGGGCAGAGCGCAAGGATCCGATCAACGTGCCCGTGGAGGCGTCCGCCGAAGAAAATGCCGTGGCAGCCGAGCTCGATGCGACCTGGATCCAGGCGAAGCAGAACCCGGCGAAGGATCGCCTGTTCCCGTGGACGTTGGTCAAGGCGTTCCTCTCCTCCCCTGCCGCGCTGGGCGAGACGATTGAGAACCGCATCAAGCGCATCCCCGAGTCGGACACGAACCAGCGCCAGGCGCTCGAACGTCTCAAAGCACTCAACGCGAAGATCACGCGTCAGAACTCCAACAAGTACGCCGCGCTGGTGAACTACCTGCAGGACACCGGCGTGGGCAAGGGCAAGAAGACCCGCGCGGTGGTGTTCTCCGAGCGTGTGGCCACGCTGCATTGGCTCAAGGAGAATCTGACCAAGGACTTAAAGATGCCAGCTGGCGCCGTGGAGGTCATGCACGGTGGGCTGTCGGATGAGGAGCAGATGCGGCTTGTCGACGAATTCAAGCGCACCGATTCCAAACTCCGCATCCTGGTCACGGGTGACGTGGCGTCGGAGGGCGTGAACCTGCACACGCTGTGCCACAACCTGGTGCATTACGACATTCCGTGGTCGCTGATCCGCATCCAGCAGCGCAACGGCCGCGTAGACCGCTACGGCCAGACCGAACCGCCACAAATCGCAGCGCTCCTGCTGGATACGAAGCAGGGCGGCTACGTGGGCGAATTGCACGTGCTGTCCAAGTTGATCAATCGTGAGAACGAGGCGCATGCGTTGCTTGGCGACGTCGGCTCGCTCATCGGCAAGCATTCCATCTCCGGCGAGGAGGACGAGATCCGCCGGGTGATCCAGAACCAGGTGCAGTTCGATGACGTTGTGAAGACGCCGGACCAGATCGCCAGCGCGCAGGCGCAGACCGAGGCCGACCTCATCGACTTCTGGATGTCGGGCTTCGAGCCGGAGATTGACGACGAACCCGCTGCTACCGCCCCGGCGACCACCGCTACTCCGACCGATAACCAAGGCCTCTACCCCTCCGAGATCGCGTACCTGGAGGACGCGTTGAACGAGGCATTCCACGCCGCCCCGGAGAAGTCGCTTGCAGCAGGCGGCGTGCAGTTCCAGCTCCACCCCAACGGCGTAGCCGAGCTCGAGCCGCCAGAGGACCTGCGCCGACGCTTGGAAGTGCTGCCACAGGATTATCTTGCGGATCGCAAGGTGCGTGAGCACTTCCAGCTGGCCACTAACCACGCGGTGGGTGACGAGATCCTCCGCAAGGCCCGCACCGGCGACGACGGATCCACCTGGCCCAAGGCCCACTTCTTGGGTCCCCTGCACCCGGTGACGGACTGGGCGGCGGACCGCGCGCTGGCGTCGCTTTCCGCAGGGCAGATCACCGCTATCGAGGGCAGCGTGTCCATGCCGACTGTCCTGCTTATGGCCACACTGACCAATAAACGCGGCCAGGTGGTCTCCCGGGCCTTCGTCACCGTTGCCGGCGGCATGCTTCCGCAGACCATTGAGGACCCCATCGAGTGGCTCCGCAGCATTGGGCTGACCGAAAACGCCATTAACCCGGGCACGCTTAGCCTGCCGGAGGACACACAAGACCTCGTCGCCCAGTCGGTCCGGGCCGCGAGCGACCAGCTTCAGCCGATGATGGCCGCCGCCCGCAGACATGCGCACGAGCGCATCGACTATTGGATTGACCGCGCCGACCGCTGGCAGCACGCCAAGGACGACAGCCAACTCGTCTTGCGCGCCGGGCGTCCAGAGAAGCTGATCCAGGAAGAGAAGTCGCTCATCACCTCTCTCGAACCGGACCGCGAACTCGTCCGCCCCCTCGTCCTTGTCTTACCCCAGAACCAGGAGCGCTAACCATGGCTACCTACGACTCAATCATCAATGTCGACGAGTGGATCAGCGACCACTACTTCACCACCGATGAAACCAAAGGTGAGTCCTTTACTAAACGTGTGAAGGCCCGCACGAAGGAGTGGGCGGCGCTGGAGAAGGAGACCGGCACCCTCTCCCCCATCAAGCGTCTCCAGCAGCACCGTGGAGAGCTGCAGACCGCCTTTGCCACCGAGACTGACCGAGATACGACCGTCCGTCTCATCCACCAGGCCTTCGGCTACGGAAACCCAACCGAGCAGCACTACACCCGCGCCGGGGACACATTCCACTACACCGGCTGGCTGGGCAACGCCGGCACCCTCGCCGTCATCGCAGCGGACGAGCCGGCGGAGACCGAGGACGACCTCACCTCGCTGCCTGTCACCGCCGCTCAACAGGGCAAGGACCCGCAGACCACTAAGGTGTCCAAACTCGTTGGTGATCTGTTCTTGGGGGCTGAGCCACCGGAGTTCGTCGTCACGCTTGCTGGCCCCTGGGTCATGCTCGCAGAGCGCGAGTCTTGGCCGCTGGGCCGTTACCTGGCCATCAATCTGCAGCTCGTTGCCGAGCGCAACGACACGAAGAAGGCCGGCGAGCTCGAGCGCGTCGCCGTCATCCTGGCGCGGGAAAACCTGGAGCGCGCCGCCGACGGCACCACGTGGTGGGCAAAGACCCGCGAGGAATCCCAGCAGCACGCGGTGAAGGTCTCCGGCGACCTGCGAGATGCAGTACGCGAATCCATCGAGATCATCGGCAACGACGTGCTGGATCGCCGCCGCGAGCAACACCTGCCCATCGATGGCGTGGACGGCAACGAGTTGGCGCATCAGTCCCTGCGCTACCTCTACCGCATCCTGTTCCTGTTGTTCGCAGAGGCTTCCCCGGAACTGGCGATCTTGCCCACGGGCACGCCGGAGTACGTCGACGGCTACGGCCTGGACCGTCTGCGCGATCAGATCCTCACTCCCCCGGTGACCGACAAGGCCCGCCGCGGCACGCACCTTTACGACTCGCTGCAGCTGCTATTCACGCAAGTCAACGAGGGCCACGACCCGCTCGACTCCCCCGCCGCCGACCGGGACGCGCAAAACGGGGGCCTGATCTTCCGCAACCTCGAGGCCGACCTGTTCAAGCGCGAGGCAACCTCGCTTATCGACGAAGTCAAGCTCTCCAACGAAGCCCTCACCCACGTCCTGCAGAACCTGCTCCTGTCCAAGGTCTCTGCCGGCAGGGACCGCGGGTTCATCTCCTACGCCACCCTCGGCGTGACCGAACTCGGCCAGGTCTACGAGGGCCTGATGTCCTACCACGGCTTCATCGCCCAAGAAAACCTCTACGAGGTGGCACCAAAAGGTGACGCCTCCAAGGGCTCCTGGGTCCTACCCACCCACGCCGCCGACACGGTTCCGCAAGACAGCTTCGTCATGGAGACGAAACAGATGGAGGAAGGCGGTACCGCGAAAACTCGCCGCCTGCACCCGACCGGCTCCTTCGTGTTCCGCCAGTCCAGCCGCGACCGTGAACGTTCCGCTTCCTTCTACACCCCGCAGGTGCTCACAGAGTTCACCGTCGGCCAGGCAATCGAGGTGCTGCAGGAGGAAGGCCGCATCCAGACCGCTGACGACGTACTCAGCCTGACGATTTGCGAGCCCGCCATGGGCTCCGGCGCCTTCGCCGTGGAGGCCGTGCGCCAGCTGGCGGAGCTCTACCTCAAGCTGCGTGAAGACGAACTCGACCAGCAGGTTGAGCCCGAGCAGCGAACTGTCGAACTGCAAAAGATCAAGGCGCACATCGCCCTGCACCAGGTGTACGGCGTGGACTTAAACCCCACCGCGGTGGAACTTGCAGAGATCTCTCTGTGGCTGGACACCATGACCAGCCAACTCAAGGCACCGTGGTTCGGCCTGCACCTGCGCCGCGGCAACTCGCTCATCGGTGCGCTGCGCTCTACGTACTCCACTGCGCAGCTAAAGAAGCGCGAGTGGCTCAAAGCCGTGCCACGTCGAGAACCGGTGCGAAACCTCGCCGATGCTATCGACGCCGGCGAGACCCGCGACGCCACCGCCGCCGGCCGCATCCACCAGTTCCTCCTCCCGTCTGCCACCTGGGGCGCGGCCGCCGACGCGAAGGACCTGAAGGCTCTTGCTGCCGACGAGATCAAGGCCATGAAGACGTGGAAGAAGTCCGTCACCGGCAAGGCGCCCACCAAGGAACAGGCGAAAAAACTGACCAACCTCGCAGCACGCGTGGAATCCCTGTGGGCCATCACGCTGTCCAAGATGCGTATCGCGGAGGAGCAGATCCGCCGCGACATCGACATCTGGGGCCGCGACACCGAACACACCGCCAAGAACGTGCGCCGTGAACAGATCGAACGCGAGCTGCTCCACGACACAGAAGGTGCCTACCTGCGTCTCCGCCTGATCATGGACGCGTGGAACGCGCTGACGTTCTGGCCGCTCACCGCTATCGATGAGCTGCCGGATCTCGACGAGTGGCTTGCAACGCTTACCGACGTCATCGGCGTAGACACCACCGCCCGCGACGCCAATCAGATCCGCCTGGCCAGCGCCACTAACTGGGACGAGCTGGTCCAACTCGAGCGCACTGAGATCGGGTTGTCCGGTGCCCGCGCGATGGGCACTGTGTTCGCGAACCACCCTTGGCTGCGCGTGGTGCAGTCCGTCGCTGCCGACCAGGGCTTCTTCCACTGGGACCTGGACTTCGCGGCAGTGTTTGCCCGCGGTGGCTTCGACCTGCAGGTGGGTAACCCGCCGTGGGTGCGGCCCACCGTTGACCTGGACGCGCTCTATTCGGAATCGGATGCATGGTTTTCCCTTGCCCACAAACCGACGCAGGCTGAAAAGAATGCGCGCCGGGAACAGTGGAACGACGATCAACCAACCCGCGAGGTTGTGTACCGCGGTTTGGCCGAGGCGTTGGCAACGTCAGCAGTTCTTGGTGACGTCACCCGGTACCCTCACCTGTCAGGTCAGCAACCGGATCTCTACCGAGGATTCATGGAGCGGACGTGGGCGAACGTGTCAGAGGATGGGATCACTTCCCTCATCCACCCTGAGTCTCACTTCACCGAGAAGAAGGCCGCTCCCCTGCGCCGAGGTGCGTACCTACGGCTGCGCCGCCACTGGCAATTCATCAATGAGCTGGTGCTTTTCGACATTGACCACCACAACTCCTACGGTGTCCACACATACGGGCCGCAGCAAGATCGTCCCGCATTCGATCATGCGGCCTCGTTGTATCATCCCTCCACAGTCCAAGAGTCTCTCTCACACAGTGGGGCTGGAAGTCTGCCTGGTCTCAAGGATGACAACGGTAACTGGGATCTTCGACCTCACCGTGACCGCATCCAGACAATCGACCAGGAGGCTTTAGGGGTATGGCACTCGATCCTTGAGGATAAAGCGGTGCCTGCTATCGAGTCCCGAATGATTTACACGGTAAATACCGAAGCCGCAGCGGTCCTCGAGAAACTGGCTGCGGCTCCGCGTATCCGTGAACTTGATCTGCAGTTTTCGTCAGGATGGCATGAGTCGGGAGCTAAAAAGGCTGGATACTTTGACACGGGCTGGGCGCACCCCGAGTCATGGAGCGACGTGATCCTCCAAGGGCCGCATCTTGGTGTCTCAACCCCCATGATCAAGCAGCCCAACCCAACTCTGAAGCACAATCAGGATTGGTCTGAGGTTGATCTCGAGACCATGTCCGCCGACTTCATTCCTGCGACGGCCTACCAACCTGACCGTGATGCACAACCGACCTACGACTCTGATTATCCCAAGCTCCGGCTCGGCGATGACGCGAGATCAGCGAAAGCGCTTGTTCGAGTTGCGTGGCGTGAGATGGCGGCAACGACCGGCTATCGCACTCTCTATCCAGCTTTGATTCCTCCAGGCGCTGCACACGTACACGCGGTGAACTCTTGTGCTGCGGAGTCCAACGATCAGACAGCATTCGCCGGCACAGTGTTGAGCTCTCTACTCGCTGACTATGTTGTTCGCTCCGCTGGATCCGCACATATCCCGAATGCGATTATTCGGACGATTCCTCTTCCCGCTGATATCCCGTTGATGGAGAAGGCACGGGATCGGTACCTCCGACTCAATTGCCTCACCGAGGCGTATGCGCCACTGTGGGAGGAGGTTATGGGGGAGCCTTGGGACGTCGATAAGCCTTTGCGTA
Source organism: Corynebacterium sp. HMSC11D10 (assembly GCF_001806995.1). NCBI lineage: Bacteria > Bacillati > Actinomycetota > Actinomycetes > Mycobacteriales > Corynebacteriaceae > Corynebacterium > Corynebacterium sp. HMSC11D10. Next base: position 18,205 of record NZ_KV787018.1, on the reverse strand, counting down.
AGGAGGAGGAGCGGCGTGCTGCGCAGGTGGAGATTGATGCGATTGTGGCGTTGTCGTTGGGTGTGACGGCGGATGAGTTGTGCATGATTTATCGGACGCAGTTTCCGGTGATGCGGCGTTATGAACAGGAGGATCGGTTTGATGCGAATGGTCGGAAGGTTCCGAAGCATGTGATGAAGTTGCAGGTGAAGTTGCGCGACGGTGAGGAGTTGTCGGTGGCGGATCGGACGTGGGTGCATCCGCAGTCGGGTGCGGAGTACGTCTATGAGTATCCGTTTAGGCAGTTGGATCGGGAGGCGGATATGCGGGAGGCGTATGCGCGGTTTGAGGGGATGGTGGAACAGCGATGATTCCGCGCATTGGGGCCGAAGCAGGTCTGAGAGCGGAAGCGTTTGCGGAGGGTTTCGCAGACTGTCTTGCTGGTTGCTTCGAGAAGTGGAATTTCCCGCATCAATCGAACGCTATGGATAAACTGACTTTTCAAACTACTTTGAAGGATAAATGGGTGTATGAGGAACAGGTCGGAGCCGGATTCTAATAGTTCTCCAATTATTTTGAAGGATATTCAACCTCCAGAAAATGTGAATGTCCCCGTGGTTGTTGGCGAGCTACCGAATCTGACACCCGCGCAACGGGTATCGCTCTATTCGCCAAATGAGTGGGAGGACTTCGTTTACGAATGGGTAACTGAGCTTCGATACCACTATGAGCAGGTCAAATCTCTGGGTGGACCGGGAGATGGTGGCATCGACATCGCAGCCTTTAATACGGTCGAAGGCTTCGAAGCTGGATGGGACTGCTACCAGGCAAAGCATTACGAGAAGCAGCTAACGCCTTCCGATGCTTTTCCGGAAATGATGAAAATCTTCAGATTTGGGCTGCGGAAGCACGGCACGCTCCCTAATATTTACTACTTCGTCGCCCCTAAAGGATGCGGAGGCAAGCTTAACCGCTTGATCAGCACACCGAGCGAATTTAAAGAATGGTTCCTGGGAGAAATCGATTCGAGGGCCGCTGGCTACAACGGTTACTCGCAGGAGGAAATCGACAACATCCGGGAGCTAGCTGAGGCAACTGAGTTCACTATTTTTCGTTCATTGGAGTTAGCGGACATGGTCAGAGCTCATAGTGAAACGCGATACCATTTCGCTCGTTTTGGAGGACAGCTTCCAGCTCGGACGATAGTGGAAAATACCCCTGACCTGCCGACGATCCACGAAACTCGATACATAGAGAAGCTAGTAGACATCTATGCGGAGCTGGATCCAGAATCCTGCACGGATGTTGCATCGGTTACTCTGCATAATAGATATGGACCCCACCTTCAAAGACAACGCGAATCCTTTTACGCAGCAGAATCTCTGCGGTTGTACGCCAGAGACGCGGTGCCTGAAGGGACATATGAGTACCTGTTAGAGGACATCTACTTTGGAGTCATCGACACAGCCGAAGCTGATTACGAAACAGGGATGGAACGGCTTCGCGCCGTTTTGGCTCAGTCTGGGAGACTAGACCTCGGGTCACACAGTTTGATAAGAAGATCAAACAACAGAGATCGGCAGGGTTGTTGTCAGCAGCTTGCAAACGCTGACCGACTAACTTGGGTAAGTCACGATGGATAAGGTATTCAACGGTCCGCTTGAAGTAGGATTGCGTGTTCTGGTGATTTTGGGCGAGGCATTCCCCTCCACACTCGACGTCAGCAGATTAGTTATTTATGATCACATCATTTTGCATAGTGATGACTTCGGCGGTCCTGCAAGTTTGGTGCCGCCATTGCCGATTCGCGTAGGAGAGTTAGGGCCGAAGCGACAGCGGATTAAGGGTGGTCTGCAACTTCTGATTCGAGCAGATTTAGTCTCGGTGGGCCTGAGTAGAAGCGGTATTGAATACGGTGCGACGGATCGAGCTGAGCCGTTTCTGAAATTGCTCGAGAGTCCCTATACCCAGAAGCTTCGTGACCGAGCAAGTTGGGCTAGACAAAAAGTCGACCTATCGGAGGAGGAAAATCTTCGACGGCAAATGGGGCAGATTTCTGACCACTGGGTTGAAGAGTTTGAGCTATACGAGACGTGGGGTGAAACTCCGTGGAACGTCTAAAACTGACGCACCTTTCTTTTGTTGGAACCGATCAAGAGACGATATCGGTCGAGTTTAGCCCGACTGTTACCGTAATTCATGGACCGTCAAACACAGGAAAATCTTTCATTCTTGACGCGATAAACTTCGTCCTTGGCAAAGAAAGTTTAGATGTTCTGTCTGAACTATCAGATGACTCCACTGTGTTACTAGGAATTAGATCCAGCAATGGGGAGGAGCTCACACTCGCCAGGCAAGTCAACGAGAGTTCGATCGGCGTATATTTTCGAGCCTGCGATTCACTTCCAGAGGACGATCCCGATCTAACAATCTCCCGCAGGCACAATAGCGATAGCTCGCGGAATGTTTCGATGTTCTTGCTCGAAAAGATTGGGCTCAGCGGCAAGTTAATCCGGAAGAATAAGCACGGTGCGACCCACTCGCTCAGTTTCCGCGATTTGTTGAGGGTCTGCCTTGTGACCGAGACGGCGATGCAGTCAAAGCTACGACCCGGCACTACAAAAAATCCAGGAACCCAAACCAAAGAGCTGTCTGTCATTCGACTTCTGTTAACCGGTGAGGATGATTCGGATCTAACCGAGACTGAGACACCGCACGAGCGGCGCCGAACTCGCCGAGCACAGTTAGAGGTTTTAGAGAAACTACGATCGCAACTCGAGGCTCAGGTTGAACTGAACGACGAGCCCTCCGAACTCGAAGATCAAATCAGAAGGTTGGATGCCAGGACTAGGGATATCGCATCCGCGGTCGGCAGCTTGGTAGCACAGCGTGAAGAGAAATTGGTTGCTCGCATGGCCATCGAGCGTTCGATTGGGGAATTGCAGAGCAATTATCTTGAAGTGAAGCCGCTTCTTGAGCGCTTCCGACTGCTTCTTCAACAGTATGACAGTGATCTCGAACGGCTTCGCGCGATTAGGGAGGCCGGAAATCCTCTGGGGTTGTTCCAGCAAGGAACGTGCGTGTTCTGTGGTGCCGCTCCTTCTGACCAGCACCTAGAGATTGAATGCGACGGTGACTCAACCGGATTCGAACAATCAGTGTTAGGTGAACTCACGAGGACTCAGCGGTTGAGAGATGACCTACTACCGACAATTCGGAACTTGAAGCGGCAGGTTGAACACCTCGATGCGCAAATTCAGGCCCTTACAGAGCAATACTCTCAAATGGGTGAAGCGATTAAGCTCTTCGACAACGAGCTGGCCCCCAGCAGATCTAATCTGGATAAAATACTGCAAGAACGGGCTGAGTACGAGAGACGGCTGGGATCGGCCAAACAGCTGCAGAACGTGGAAGAGCTTATCCAACAGGTTGCAAACGAGCCTTCAAATCGAGATGTGGACCAACAGCCCAGCTTAGATTCGTTTATCGCCCGTTCGTATTCAAAGTCATTATCGAACTGTCTTAAACGATGGGGCTTTCCGAACGCAGAATCCGTCCGGTACGAGCCAGACAGTATGGATATCTATGCAGATGGCCAAAGTAGAGCGGCTCACGGAAAAGGGGTCCGTGCCATTCTTCACGCTGCGTTCACTCTTACTCTCGCCCAATACTGCTTCGATCAGTCACTTCCTCACCCGGGCTTCGTGATTCTCGACTCACCGATACTTGCGTACCGGCCTCCGGATACCACTAACCGAGACGCGAAAGAACCACCGTCAGAAATGATCGATGGCTTTTACCACGATATTCAAACCAGCTTTGGATGCCAGATCATCGTGTTAGAAAACATATCGCCGATATCTCCGCTCAATGACGCATCCAGAAGTATTCGGTTCACTAAGAATCCAAGCATGGGTAGGTATGGACTTTTTAGCGCCAACCAAGACGATTAACTGACCAACAGCACTGTGACTCACCAACGGTTGGTGTCAACAGGGTTTGAAGCTTAAGAATGGAGATAGTCTCAACCCCGTGTCCACCCTCATTCCCGTCCACGCATCCGAACATGTCCTTGGCGGTGTCTCCGAGTACCTGGCCACCGCGTTTTCGCTTGCGAACCCGGAGACGTCCAACGCACTGAAAGCGTTCTTGGAAGACACGGAACGCGGCATGTTCCACGGGCCGTACGTGCGGGTGCGGCTCCCCTACGCGCGTGCGATTGGGTGGGACGGGATCCTGGACTGGACGCCGTCGTGGTTCACGCCGTATCACCACCAGGTGCAAGCTTTCCGCAGGTTACGTAGCCGGGATGAGCACGGGGATCGCCGTCCGGATCCAACGCTGGTGATCACAGGTACCGGCTCGGGCAAGACTGAGTCCTTCCTCTATCCCGTGCTGGATCACGCGGCGCGTGCCCGGGCTGAGGGCCACACCGGTGTGAAAGCGCTGCTGCTGTACCCGATGAACGCGCTCGCGAACGACCAGGCGGATCGCCTGGCTAAACTGATCGCTAATGAGCCTGCGCTGGCGGGTGTCACGGCCGGTATCTACACCGGTGAGGCCAAGGGCAGCGTGAAGAAGGTGACGGAGCACTCGCTGATCAACGATCCGAGCGAGATGCGCCTAAACCCGCCGGACATCCTGCTCACCAACTACAAGATGCTGGATCAGTTACTGCTTCGCCCGGAAGACCGGGAGATCTGGAGCAAGTCCGCGACATCGCTGCAGTACCTGGTGTTGGACGAGTTTCACACGTACGACGGCGCGCAGGGCACCGATGTCGCACTGCTGCTGCGCCGCCTCGGGTTGATGCTCAAGGAGTACCAACCGGAGGGGTTCCTCGGCGAGTACGCGTCGAACCCGTTGGGACGGGTTACGCCAGTGGCGACGTCGGCAACGCTGGGTGGGGATGACGACCGATCGAAGGTACTCGAGTTCGCGGGCATGATCTTCGGTGAAACGTTCACGCCGGAAGCGATGGTGAGCGAGAAGACGCTCACGTACACCGAGTGGACCGAGGAGATCACGCAGACCTTCGGAAGCCATGACACTCCCCTGCCACCGGATATCGATGAGTTGCGCGGGATTGTGGACGCGGTCGCCAACGACACCTCTGGACGCGACCACGCGGACGTGGTGCTGGACATCTTCCGCACACAGTTGTGGGGCGTGGATGCGGGCGCGGACCTCGAGACCACCATCGCGGCGTACGCGGTGCATCCAATCACACAGGCATTGCTGGAAGGCGATGGCAAACCCAAGCCCCTGATCAAGCGCGAAGGCGAAAACACAAAGACTCTCTCGGAGGCGATGTTCGACCCGATCGTGCGGCGCAGTTTGGGCGAGGACACCGCGCGGGAGTTCGTCACTCACCTGCTCACAGCCGTAGCGCACCTGCGTGCGCTCGCCGGTGAGGCGTACGGGTTTGGCGGCAAACGCCTGCCCGGTGTGGAGACACACCTGTGGGTGCGCGAGGTCTCCCGCATCGAGCGCGCCGTCACGCCGACCGAGGACGGCCAGGTGTTCCGGTTCGCGGACGACGGCCGCATCGGCATCGAGGATTCCGCGGTGTGGCTGCCCGCCATTTACTGCCGCGAGTGCGGTCGCGCCGGGTGGATGACCGCGCTTGAGCCGGGTACCGATGCTGTGGTGCTGGATGGTGCGGCGATCAGGAAGGCGAGCGTCGATAAGCCTGAGCTCCCGCGGCCACTTATCGATGCCACGAACGAGTACCGGCGCGCCGTCGCCGAAGGCATGGAACCGGGCGCGTTTGATGGCGAGAACGGCAAGCGTGCGCTGATGTGGTTCCACACGTCCACGCGCACGCTGAGCACCAGCGAGCCGAGCGACGAGGATCGTGCGGAGGGACGCTCGGTGCCCGTGCTCACGTACTCGGGCCTGAACGCGGCGGATTATGCGCGTGAGCAGGTGTGTCCGAACTGCGGGGAGCCAGACGCGGTGCGCTACATCGGTTCGCGTGTGGCAACGCTGCTCTCTGTGGGGCTGTCCAATCTCTTCGGCATGCCGCAGCTGGCGCAAGAGGAAAAGAAGACGCTCGTGTTCGCGGACTCGGTGCAGGACGCAGCGCACCGGGCCGGGTTCGTGCAGTCGCGGTCGAGGGCGTTCGGGATTCGTACGCTGATGCGCAGCGTCGTCGGAGACGACGACGTCGCGATCGCCCAGATGGCGCTGCGGATCCTGGAGCGTGCGGACGCTTCCGAGTATCCGCTGCGCGCGCGCTTCGAGCTGCTGCCGCCGGAGATCACGGAAGCACCCACGTTCGTGCCGTTCTGGGCCAAGGACGCGGACGAGAACGCCCGGCGCGAGGCCACCCGTGCGGTGCTGCAGCGTCTCGAGTTGGACGCCGCGCTGGAGTTCGGGCAGCGCGCGCACCTGCCGCGTTCGCTAGCGTCCACGGGTGCGCTCACGCCGTCGGTAACGGTGGATGACGCAGTGCTGCTGGAGGCGGCTGGTGAGGCGTTGAAGAGCATTGACGACGGGTTGTTCGACGTTGTCGATGCGAGCGCAGACGAGGTGCAGCTGCGGTGGATGCGCGGGCTTTTGGAGCAGGTGCGTGACCGCGGCGGCGTCTACACGTCGATGTTTAAGAGCTACCTGCAGGACGACGCGAACTCGTGGCGCTTGCACAACCGCTACGCCAAGGCGCGGGGCATGCGACGCTTCCCCAAGGGTGGTGCGCCGGAGTTCCCGCGTTCCGGCCCGGCGGTGGATGACAAAGACCGCGGACTCACCCCGCTCGGCAGTCCGCGCGGGCGCTACGCCCGGTGGACGTCGAAGGTACTGGGGATCTCTACGCACGACGCGGCACTGGTGCTCACCAACGTATTCCGGGAGTTGGCGAACCGGGACGCGCTGATGGCGATTTCCACCGACACCGGCGGCACCATCTACGCCATCCCGCCGGAGCGCGTGGTGGTGCGGTGTGAGGACGAGCCGGCGCTGTTGCAGTGTGAGGTGTGTAATGCACCGCTGGGCGTGGATAAGCATGCGCTTTCGCTTCTTCGTGGCATGCCGTGCCCGACCCCTGGCTGCCCCGGCGCGCTGGGGGTGGAGCGAATTGAGGAGAGTTACTACTCGCGGCTGTATTCGTCCACTACCCCGCGTGCGATTGTTGCGCGCGAACACACCGGGTTGATCCCGAAGGAGGAGCGTCTCGCGCTGGAGCGCGCCTTCCGTGGCGGCGAGGCGACCCACGACCCGAGTGCGCCGAACGTGCTGGTGGCAACGCCGACGTTGGAGATGGGTATCGATATCGGCGACCTCTCCACGGTGATGCTCGCGTCTCTACCGCGGTCGGTGTCCTCGTACGTGCAGCGCGTGGGGCGCGCCGGGCGACTGACCGGCAACTCGCTGGTGCTCGCGTTCGTGCAGGGGCGAGGGATTACGCTGCCGAAGCTGAACCAGCCGCTGTCCGTGATCGACGGTTCGGTGGTGCCACCGGCGGCGTTCCTCTCCGCGACAGAGATCCTGCGCCGCCAGACCACCGCCTACCTGGTGGACACGCTCGACTTCAACGCGTACGGGTTCGAGGTGGCTAAGGCGCGCGACGTGTTCAGCCTCCGCAAAGAGTCGCTTTTGGACGTGCTTGCGGACGAGGTCGCTCAAGGCGTGAACTCCCGGGTGGAGGCGTTCCTCGCCACCGTCGCAGGCTCCGTGGACGATGCCACCGTTGAAGGTGTGCGCGCGTGGGCGTGCGGGCAGGGGCCCGATTCACTTACCGGCCACATGCAACGCACCCGCACGCTGTGGGACTCGGAGGTTAAGGAGTTCACCGCCCGCCAGGAGATCCTGCGCACCCGCCTGAACGAGCTGGACGCGAAGGCGGACCCGAACGCGGGGACCGAGAATGCCGACCCGGACCTAGAGCGTGAGAAGCGCAGCACCAAGGCAGCATTCCGGCGTGTGTCGCGTGACTTGGGCGAATTGCTTCTGGACGACTACTGGATCTCCGCTATGGAGCGCTACGGCCTGCTGCCCAACTTCACGCTGCTTGACGACGCCGTGGAGCTCGCCGTCGTGGTCTCCCAGCTCAACCCGTCCACCATGCAGATCGACCCGGAGACGTTCGAGCTCTCCCGCGGCATCTCCTCCGCGCTGACGGAGCTCGCGCCGGGCAACACGTTCTACGCCCGCGGCATCGCCGCCACTATCGACGCGGTCGAGGTGGGCATGAGCGGCGCGGACATCGAGCAGTGGCGCCTGTGCCCCGCCTGTTCCTACGGCGAGCGTGTGGACTCCTCTCGCAATCCTGCTGCCTGCCCGGAGTGTGGTGCAGGCGCGTTCGCGGACAAGGGCCAGGTGCTGGACACGGTGCGCATGCGTCGCGTCTCTGCAGAGGTGGACAAGACGCGCGCGACTATCGACGACTCCCGCGACGACCGCCACGAATTGCGCTACCACACCACCTTGAGCTTCTCCGTGCCTGAGGGCGGGCACGGGGGACGTTGGTTCCTCTCCCAGGGATTCGGCGCGGAGTACCTGCGATACGTGAACTTGAGCTGGTTCAACCTGGGCCGCGGCCCTGCGACGAAAAAGATGCTCGCGGACCACGAGATCGACGCGCCACTGTTCACCGTGTGCAACTACTGCGGCCACCTGGATTCGCAAAAGGGCGAGAACTCGAAGTGGGACCACCGCCCCTGGTGCCCGAAACGCACCGCGCGCGAGGAAGAGTCGGTCACGGTTGCGCTGAACCGCACCCTGCAAACCCAAGGCGTGCTGCTGCACGTGCCGGTGCAGCTCACCGCGGGCGATAACGCCACCATCCCGAGTCTTACCGCCGCGGTGAAGCTCGGGTTCAAGGAGGTGCTCGGCGGTGACCCGGACCACCTCAGCGTGGAGACGGTGCGCGTACCCGACGGGCGCGGCACCACCGTCGAGGCGTTGCTCATGCACGACAACGTCCCCGGTGGCACCGGGTACCTCTCCCAGTTCGCCTCGCCCGAGGATGTGCGAAAGCTCATGGAGCACGCTTTTAGGGCTGTGCGTGATTGCGCGTGTAAGGACGACGACCGCCTCGCCTGTCCTGACTGCCTGCTGCCGTACACGCGCTGGCAGCTCATCGACGTCACCTCCCGCGCCGCCGCCGAGCGCGCCCTGCGTTCCATCCTGACCAACCAGGACCACCCCTCGCCCGACGAAGACCCGCTGAAGGCAACGTGGGAGCCGCAGGCCAAGGCGCCGAAGCTGGACCAGGCGTCCGATCTGGAGGTGCGCTTCCGCGAGAAGATCCGTAAAGGTCTGGAGGCGCGCAACGCCACGGTGAAGGACATCCCGAACGCCGGTGGCGTGGAGTGGCTGGTCACGTTCCCGAACGGCGAGGAGTGGTCGATGCGGGAGCAGCTGAACAGGGGCTACACCACGCCTGACTTCACCTTCTCCCCCAGGCGGCGTCGCGACGTGCGCGACGTGGCCGTGTACACCGACGGCGCGGCGTATCACTTCGCGGCGGCGAACTACCGCTTCCCCGGGGACATCGATAAGCGCAACCGTCTGCACTACGAGGACAAGCAGGTGTTGCCGTGGAGCGTGACCGACGCCGGCCTGAAGTGGTTCGACGAGGAGGTCGCGCGCACCGCGGGCGACCCAGCCTGGATCACTGAGGAAGGTGAGGCACTGGCTCGAAGCCTCGAGCCGGTTGACGACGCCGCCATGAAGTTCATGAAGGCCTCCCCCGTCACCCAGCTGCTCACCTACCTCGCGGAACCGGACCGCGCGTCCTACGCTGTGCTGGACCAGGCCCTCATCGCGTTGCTGCGCGGCTTCGCCCGTCCCAGCCGCACTGAACATGGCGTGCGGTTGACGCTGCGCAATGAGATCCACATCGACATCGCCCCCGTCGGCGCCACGATGCTGCCGCGCCGCCTTTCGGTCGATGCGGAAACCCCCGGCTCGATCACGGAGGAGAATTGGCGCGACTTTCTCCGCTTGGCCAACATCATCTGGCTCGCCAATAATGCCGTCACGGTTGAGGTTGGGGAAGGCGGCGGACAGGAGGTCGTCGATAAGCAAGAAGCTCCGAGTGCCGTTGAAGCGGCAGTGTCCGAGCTGTGGGCGGAGGCGATCGAGGAGTTCGAAGACGAGCCGGAGGTCGCTACGGCCCTGCGCACGCTCGCGGAGGCAGGTGCGGCCGAGACCGAGGAAATCGGCGAGGAACTCCTCGGCCTGCCCACCGCGGTGACCTGGGTCGAACACCAGATCGCGCTCATGTTGGACGAGGAAGGCGCCGACGCCGACACCGAAACCAAACTGCGCAACGAGGGCTGGACCCTGCTCTACCCCGGTAGCCTGAACCCGCAAACAATCCCGGCCGCACTGCTGGGCAAGGAGTGACAACCATGGTGACGTTCAGCCTCTACGGCGGCCTCAAACTCGACGGCGCCCTGATGAAACCGACGATGAACTTCCTCCAGAAGCTCTCGGCGGACCCAACCAACCCGTCGTTGAAGATCAAGACGCTGTCCAACGCCGTGGACAAGCGCGTGCGCACCGGCCGCATCAACGACCAGTTCCGCGCTGTTTTGTTCGAGATCAAGGACGAAGAAACACACCACTTCGTGCTTGTGGACGTCGACTCTCACGACGAAGGCAACCTCAAAGCCGAACGCCTCGACCCCGCCACCCTGCGCCTCGAAGTCAACCCCATCAACGGCATCACCACCCTGATCAAAGAAACCCCCGAGCAGGCCGTTTCCGAATCCCAAGCCAAAGCCGAGGCCGCCGCGCAGGCAGCGCAGGAGTTGGCGGAGAAGCAGGCGGCTGATGAGGGCTCCGGTGTGGTTGCGGAGGTCGTCGATACGCACACCGCTGTTCCGCGCGAAGCGCTTTCTGGCTACACCCCGCAGCAGCTCTGGGACGAGCTGGGCATCGACCCGGCGCTGACCACGCGCGCGCAGGAGTTGGACACCGAGGCCGAGTTGGACGCGTTGCTTGCAGACCGCCCCAAGTGGGAGCACGAAGCCATGCTCGCCCTGGTTGCTGGCTACGACATCGAGCAAACCCGCGAGGCGCTTGACCTGGAGAAAGTCTCCTCCGAGGACGTCGCCGCACCGGAGGACACCCGCCTGCTCGCTGGCTTGCGCAAAGCAGCCGCCGGGCTGGAATTCGCCTACGTCGAGGACGTGGAGACCGAATCGCTGCGCGCCGTCATCGAGTCCGGCTCCTTCAACCAGTGGCGCGTGTACATCCACCCGGAGCAGCGCCGTATGGCTGAAGGCGCACGCAATGGCTCATCCCGTGTCTTTGGCGGCGCCGGCACCGGCAAGACCGTCGTCGCTGTGCACCGCACGAACAACCTCGCACGCCGCAAAGTGGCCAACCAGGTACCCGGCGACACCCCGCCAGCGATCCTTCTGACCACCTTCACCAAAGGCCTCGCCCACGGGTTGAAGTCGCAGCTCAACGCGCTGAACGCGTCGTACCCCGAAGCGGGCGAGCCCGGTGAGCCCGGCGTCTGGGTAGACAACATCGACGCCGTCGTCCGCAAAGCCGTATCCCTGGGAACCCCGGAGGAAGTCGCGGAAGCCACCCAGCGCGTGCTTGGGGATTCCGTCTCACACGTCCGCCCCTACACCGACCTCGCCGCCCGCAACGTGTGGGACGCCTCCATCGAAAGCACCGACGAGGCCATGCCACGCGAGATAGCTAACGACACCTTCCTCCAAGCCGAATACGAAACCGTCGTCCTGGCGAACAGGATCACGACCCAGGCTGAGTATCTGAAAGTCGCCCGCACCGGCCGCGGCACCCCGCTGAACCGCAAGCAGCGCAAACAGGTCTGGGCGGTGCTCGAATCCGTCATGCACACCCAAGCCATCGACGGCCAACTCTTCTGGCCCACCATGTCCGCCGTCGGCGCCGAGATCCTCAACGTTCGCCGCGAGCGCGGTGGTGAGGCCATGTTCGAGCACGTCATTGTCGACGAAGCCCAGGACTTCAACGCCGGCCACTGGCACTTCCTCCGCGCCTGCGTCGCGCCGGGACCGAACGACATCTTCATCGCCGAAGACTCCCACCAGCGCATCTACGGCAACCCGCTGACCCTGTCCCACTTCGGCATCTCCACCCGCGGGCGCGCCTCCACCCGGTTGACCCTGAACTATCGCACCACCAAGCAGAACCTCGACTACGCCCTGCGCATCCTGCTGGGTGGCGACACCGCGTTTATCGACGCCGAAGGCGCCGAGGACCACGTCGAGCACTACCGCTCCGCGCGTACCGGCCCAGCCCCCGAGATCCTGTCCTGCACCTCGGAGGAACAGGAGTTCGCCGCGGCCGCCGAGTGCATCAACCGCTGGCTCGCCGCTGCGGAGGGTGGTGCTGGCGCTGCTGGCGGTGCTGGCGCTGCTGGCGGCAAGGCACAGGAAGTCCGCATCGGCGTCATGTGCCGCACCCGCGGCCAACTCTCCCGAGTGGTTGCTGGGCTCGCCGCCCACGGCATCGACGCCGTCCAAACCAAAAACGCCGAACTGGCCTCCCACGAGCAGGTCAGCGTGATGACCATGCACGGCGCCAAAGGCCTGGAATTCACCCACGTCATCCTCATGGGCGTAGGCAAGGACATCATGCCGGTGCGCTACCGCCTGAAGCACCTCTCCGAAGCTGACGCCCGCGCCGCTCTGCAGCGCGAGCGCTCGCTTTTGTACGTCGCTGCGTCCCGTGCCCGCGACGAACTGGTGATCACCACTGTTGGGGATCGTTCGGAGTTGCTGCCGGAGGGGTAAGGCAGACGAAGAGGTTCCAGACATGCGGTCACTGCATGGTCTCGACTTTGAGACACGGTTTTGGCCGAGCTGGGGTGCAGCGCAAGGTACTTTTGTAGTCGAAGTGTTTGGATAACGCTGTAAATAAATGGCAGCTTGAGTTTTCGGCGGAATAGTGAACAACCTAGCGGACAAAGCATCCCGACTTTTTCAGTACTTGGCGGACCTGCAAGCGCGGGGCGATAAGGTCGTCAAAAAAAACAACCAATATGGCGATGAGAGTCAATGGTTGACGTTGCAAAGTCTTCGCGAAATTGCGAGCACAACTCCGCTCAAGGTTTCCTTTAACTCCTCATTGTTCGGAGACGAGCACGAGGAAAATAATGCTGACAGTGAAGCGGATGACTTTCTCATCCGCGTTGAGCGCCCATCTCCGCCACGAGCGTTGACGCTCCCAGAGGAGCTCCAAGAGATTATCCAAGGCCACACTGATAACCCTGCGAAACGGCCTGAGCTAGACCTGTCAACGGTTGCTGAAGGCGTGCGTTCGCCTGAGCTGCAAACCAAAGCAGAGGCATGGCTATTGAAGTGGGACGACTGGGCCGCTGCGGCTCGAGCGCTCCACACCTACCAAGATTTCTTCGAAATGCAGGTGAAAGCCAACCAGCAGTCGGATGAATATGAACTCGTATTCGGCGCTGGTTGGCTCTCATGGGCACTGGAGGCGAAAGACGCAATTGACCGTCCCATCTTCATGCTCAACACCGAAATCAGCATGGATAAGAGCACGGGTGACATCGTCATTCGTGAGACAGGTGACCCGATTCGTGCTGAATTGGATGTGCTCTCGGCGAGTCACATGGATGACGGCCGGTTCGTAGAAGACCTCAAGGCGTTCCTTGAGCAATACGAAGGCCAGCTAACTGATGCCGATGATTTCGAGGAGCTGGCTCAGTACACCGTTAATGGTTTGAGCACCGAGGCAAGGTATGAAGAGGCGCGTGAGCCGGTAAAAAGTGATGGCCGCGCAGTGCTCTCGTGGGCACCGATCATTCTGCTGCGACCACGACAGCGTGTTGGATTGTCCTCAACCTTCAGGCTTATTTCACAGCTCGTTGAGGAACAAGGCAACATTCCGGCCGGCTTGCGTCCGCTTGTGGATCCTGGATTTGAAGCTGAGGTCGTTCCGTCCGGTAAGCCCGGGGCGATGTTCCACATCGGTGGTGATCTTTACAGTCCGCTACCGCTCAATGAAAAGCAGAAGCGTGTACTAGAACACGTCGACTCACATGCGCACACCATTGTTCAAGGACCACCCGGTACCGGTAAGACGCATATGGCAGCCGCGCTTCTGTCGCATCTGCTTGCGCAAGGAAAACGTGTGCTTGTCACCGCGGCGAAAGAACGGGCGCTGTATGAACTTCGAGACAAGCTTCCAGCAGAGATCCGCGAATTAGCCGTTTCTGTGATTGGTTCGTCGTCTCAGGAAATGGCGGAACTCCGCACTGCTATTGAGACGATTCAGCGGCAGTCCTCGAGTTTCGATGAGCGTGACGCTGCCCGCAGGATTGCTTCTCTTGAACGAGAGCTGGATTTATTGCGGGAGAAGCGCACTCGGGTGCTGAGGGATTGGGCTGCTCAACTCGAAGCCGAACAACGTCTGTTCAATATTGAGGGCTACGAGATGCCTCTCCCCCAAGTGATCCAGAAAGTAGAGCGGGACCGGGAGGAATACAGCTGGATTGAGGAAGTGGGCTATATCGATCCGACCAGGAACTTCCCGCTCGATGTAGACCAGGTCAATCAGTTGTTGGAATACCTGGATGATCCCGCGTTCGCCTCACGCGAGCCGTATACCGGTGCGGCGGTTTTGGATCCAGCACGTTTTGTCTCTTCAACCGAACTGCTTAAAGCCATCAACGAACTCGAAGAGGCGGAGCGTCAAAATGCGTCTGCGCACTCTGCAGTTGATCCAGTTTTCTTGAAATCTTGGGAGGCACTCTCCCCGGCTGATCGCAAACTTGTAGAGAGCACCGTGACCGAGGTTGCCGCTTTACGAGGAACAATTGAAACGTTTCCAAGTACCTGGTTTGAGGCTGTGTCGCCGGAAACGAACCGCCATGATTTCGAGACCTGGGAAACAAATACCCGTAGTGTTCTCGAGTCGTTTGAGCCGTTGAGTGAAGCGCTGCAACTGTTGGATGACATCCAACGGATCTCGGTTGACCAGGAGTTTGATGCTTATGTTCCGCAGGCACAGAGCATTCAGCAGTATCTGCGCTCAGGGAAGACGCTGAATGTCCGACCTGATGGGACTGTGAAACCGTCCTTGTTTGGCGGCGGTGCCGTGAAGGCAGCAATGTCTTTCCTCGAAGGCGTACGTATCAATGGATTGCCACCAACTACTCCGGAATTGGTGGAGAAATACCTGACGTATGTATCTACTGTGTGGGAACTGCAGTCGATGCAGAAGCTGTGGCCATTGGCGGACCTCGACTTATCTGAACCAGCTCGGTCTGCCCGTGCATTCCGTGATGATGTTAAGAACTTCAGCAAGTACCTTGAGACGGTTCGGCGCATCACGAGTGATGTGGCAACGCTCAATCAACGCGGCTTTGACGTCAGTTTCGCCGGTATCGGGTCCTTGGGGTCACAGCTTGCTGGGCTTAAGCGTATCGACGAGACCATCCGGGCAGTGGCCGACGCGGAGCGCATGTTTAATCAGACAAGTGGGCTAAACACGATCCGCCAGTACAGGGGTCCCCGTCACGCGTGGATTGAGAAAACGGAAGCAGCAATTCTCGGCCGTGATATCAGTGCGTATGAAGATGCCATTGCAGGCGGGCTCGAATTTCATCGGTTGGGTCTCGAGCGCCAACGATTCCTTGACATGCTGAGCTCGCTGCGTGAGTGGTCAAAGGGGCTCGCCGATAACGTTGAGGATCCATCTAAACGGGGAGTTTGGGGGCCTCGACTCCGAGACGCCAAGGCAGCGCGCAACTGGTTGCTTGCCTGTCAACGGGTTGAATCTTCGACAGCCCAGCAGCGATTGGATACTCAAGACGAGCTGGAACATATCGACAGAGAGGTTCACGAAGCGCTTTCTGCACTCGCAGCAGACCGAGCATGGTCTGAAGCAGCGGGAAGCTCCCGCATCGATGGAGAGATGCGTGCGACGATGCAGGCCTACGTTCAGGCCGTCCGGAGGCTCGGCAAGGGAACCGGGAAGTACGCCGACGAAACACGTCGCCATGTACGGCGTCACTTGGACCGAGCACGCGAAGCAGTCCCAGTCTGGATCATGCCGATTTACAAGGTCATCGAGCAATTTGAACTGAAGCAAAACATGTTCGATGTTGTCATTATCGATGAGGCATCCCAGGCAGGGATGGAATCCATTTTCCTTCAATACCTCGCACCCAAGGTTGTGGTGATCGGTGATGACAAGCAGGTGTCTCCGGATGCTGTCGGCGTGCAAGTAGACGAACTACAGAAGATCGCACGCCAGTATCTTTACGATTTTGACGCCGTCGATGCATGGGTGGACCCGAAGCGTTCACTCTTTGACGATGCCAACATGCGCTATGGAGGCCGGATCGCACTCGAGGAACACCGTAGGTGTGTTCCAGAGATCATCGAGTTCTCGAACGAACTCGTATATCGCCCGAACAATATTGAACTGAAGCCGGTGCGAGAACCCGTAAGCGATCGGTTGGCACCATTCCGTATCACACGCACACCTAATGCGTTTCAGTCCGATAAGGGGAAGGTGAATCGCGTAGAAGCAGATGTCCTCGTCGATCGCCTGCTCACGGTGCTGGAAGACCCGAACTACGACGGCAAGTCTATCGGAGTCATTTCGCTCCTTAGTTCGTCCGGACAAGCAGACTACATCCAAAACCGGCTACTTACTGCAGTGCCTCCACACATTTGGGAAGAGCGTGACCTTAAAGTCGGTGATCCCGCTGAGTTTCAAGGCGCGGAAAGAGACGTTGTCTTCCTGAGCATGGTTGCTGCGATACCTCAACAAGGGTCTTTGGGAGTGTTGACTCAGCCGCAGCACGAACAGCGTTACAACGTTGCGGTCAGTCGCGCGAAGGATCAAGTGTGGCTATTTCACTCGATCGGTATCGAGGACATTTCGAACCATGATTGCATGCGTTACAAACTCCTTGAGTACGCATATCGGGTTGCGGAAGCATCACCTGAGAAACGCATTTCTCAATTGGTTTCGTGGGATGACCGGGTAGAACCGTTTGATTCCCTATTTGAACAGCGCGTGTACAACGAACTTGTGCGCCGGGGATACTTTGTTATCCCGCAGTTTGATGCGTTCGGTCGTCGGATCGATCTGGTGGTTCAGGGCCAAGGCGGCCGGCTCGCCGTGGAGTGTGATGGCGACTTCTGGCACAGCGAAGAGCACGCAATCGCGGACCAGTCACGTCAACGCGAGCTTGAGCGACTCGGATGGACTTTTGTTCGTCTCTTCGAGTCTGACTTCTATCTGGACCCCCAAGAGCAGATTCAACGCATCGTCGATAGAGCGGAAGAGCTCGGAATTGAGCCTGGGTATGTCGAAGGGGCGGATCTCGCGACCACAACGAGCATTGAGGTTGTGGAATCTCTCACGGAGTTAACCGAGAATGTGATCGAACCGGAGCCAATGGCACCGGATCCAGTGACAGTCGTACCTCCCGCGCCTCTACTGCAGGATGACAACACGAATGAGGTCCCAGCGGAGGCAACTGCGCCTGAGAAACTTGAGGTAAGTGCTCCACCGGTTACTCTCCTTGAGGTGTCGCAGGCTCTCGAGGAGTATGTCGAATTCACTGGGTCAACCGCTTCGGTTTACGAATACGGAGCCGCAATGATCGACCAAGGAATCACAGAAATCATTGAGGTGGAGGGGCCGATCCCGGAGGAATTATTGTTCCAACGCTACGTAAAAGCTTCAGGCGGCCAGAAGGTGCGTAGCACCGCGCGTTCAGTGCTGGGGGCAGGTCTCAAGCGGCTCATTAAACGGCAGATAGTCCTCAAAGTCACCGGTTCCGAGCGCATTTACAAGATGCCGGGTCAGCCCGATGTACGCCCACGGACCAGAGGCTCAAGAGACGCTTATCAAATTTCAGATGCCGAATGGGCAGCACATTTGCGGGCGGTGATGGCGGAGAAGAGATTCACAACCGAGGAGGAGCTTTTCCGTGCAGCACGCAGTCGGGTTGGTTTCGGACGTTCTTCGCGCAAAATGACAGATCACATAGCAAGGATTTTCGACGAGATGGGAAACAGCTAGGCAGACGGGCTACAGCACCGGCGGTTCAGCTGAGCCGACCGCTGCCTCAACGACATCAGCGGCTTCAGCCGACACCTGGGCGAGGCTCTCACCCTCCGGTGATAGCGAGTTTGAATCTGTCTTGATCCACTCACCGAGCGTCATGTTTTGACCTTTCACCTTCCACTGTCCCGGGCCTGCCGTTTCCGTGTAGTTGGTAGGGGCAATCCGC
>NZ_KV787017.1:0-38627 GCF_001806995.1 Corynebacterium sp. HMSC11D10 | reverse complement strand
AACGAACACCATGGTCAACAAGGAGCTCATCGTCTGGTTCCACAACCACAGAGCTAGACGATCAGCGGAAAACGACTGTCCAGGATTGCGGAAACCCAAAACTACGAGGCATAACAGTGCGACACCAAGGACGGTGAGCCTCGCTGCCTAATATGAACGTATGAATCGGGATGCTTTAGAGCCCATTTCGGAGTTGCCTCGTGGCGAGTTCGCCTTTCCAGGCCCGCTCCGTGACGCTCTTGTCAACGCCATCCTGGACGGCACGAAAACTGCGACAGCATCCTTGCTGGCTGAATACCCCAACGACTATCAGCCGCATGAGGAAGTGGGTGCCCTCGAGGCCGTCCTTGACTCACATGACAACGTGGTGTGCGTCATCCGCACGACTGAGGTTCAGATTTACCGGTTGGCGGACGTGAGCGACGAGCATGCCATCGCCGAGGGGGAGGGCTACGCCGACGCAAACGAATGGCGCATTGGGCATGAGCAGTATTGGCGCTCGCCAGAGTTTGTGGAGTACATCGGGGAGCTTGGTATTCACGACAACACCCAGGTGGTGTGCCAACGCTTTACCGTTGATGCACGATACCCGATCAGGGCATTGGAGCCGTGGCGCGGCTGAGGCCACACAGCCCGAACCAACGCCGGCTTTCCCAGCTAGGAAAGCCGGTACACCTCGTAGTCGCCGGGAACGCCCGCTCCGGGAACATACGCAAGTCCGAGCCTCAAAGCTAGGCCAATCGATGCCTCATTCACAGGGTCGATGATGGCGATGACGGGGAGCGACGGGAAGCGCTCGCGGGCGCTGGCAATCGCAGCGGCCGCGGCTTCCTTGGCGTAGCCCTGGCCCTGCGATTCTGGTGCGAATCGGTAGTAGAGGTTCAGGACTTCTTCGCTGGCTTCCTCGCTGTGCCGTACCCCGGTAAAGCCGATGGTCGCGCCGTCGAGGGTGCGTACCGTGTAGTAGCCCAACTGCTGCTCAGCCCAATTGTTCTGCCACGAGCGCGCAAGCTCGACAGCCTCATCGCGGGTCTTCATTGTCAGCTCGGGGCGGTGCTCGTAGGTGCGGGGATCTGAGTGGATGGCAAAGATGGCGTCGATATCCGCATCCGTCGGTACCGACAACTCAAGCCGCGGGGTGCGCAGGGCAAACGCATCAGGCATGGTGAGTCCTTTCCTGCCGCTTGTTCCACAGGTGCCACAGCGAGAACGCTCCCGCAGCGCCCAACACCGGCAGGGCGGACATGCGTACGGCGCGGCGCACGGAGCGGTAGTCGCGGATAGCCCAGCCTTGGGCTTTCGCGTGGCGGCGCAGTGCGCGGTCCGGGTTTACCGCGACGGGGGAGCCGACCATCTCCAGCATGGGGAGGTCGTTGATGCTGTCGGAGTAGGCGGTGCACTGCTTCAGGTCGAGCTGCTGCAGCGCGGCCAGGGCGGCCACGGCGTGTTTCTTGCCGGGGCCGTGGAGGATGTCGCCGACGAGGCGGCCGGTGAACTTGCCGTCCTCTTCTTCGGCCACGGTGCCCAGTGCGCCGGTGAACCCAAGAGTTTCCGCAAGTGCTTGGCCGATCTGGACCGGGGTGGCGGAAACCAACCAGACTTGTTGGCCGGCGGCGAGGTGCATGGAGGCCAGTTCGATGACGTCTGAGTAGGACTTGTTGAGCATCTGCTTGTCGACGATCTCCTGGCAGGCCTCCTTGAGCTCGTCGACACGTTTGCCTTTGACCACGGCAAGGGCCTGCTCGCGGCCTTCGGCGATGTCGTCGGCGTTTTCGGAGCCGGAGACACGGAAACGGATCTGCTTCCACAGGGCTGGGGCGAGTTCGCGCAGGGTGATGAAGCGTTTCTTAAACAGGCCCTGGGCAAGCAGGATTAGCGACGAGCCTTGGATGAGGGTGTTGTCGATGTCAAAGAACGCGGCTGCCTCGAGATCCTGTGGGATTTCGGGGTCTGGCGGAGTGATTTTTTGCCGGCCGGCGGTTTTAAAGGCGCCGCCGACAGAGTCGACGCCGAGGGCGAAGTCTTGGATGTTGATGCCAAAGGTTTCTTCAACGGCGGCAGCGGCGGCGGCTTGGCCGGCGGTGCGCTGGGCGTCGTCGTCAAGCGGGGGCAGTGCAAGGTCCTCAAGGAAGCGGCGGAGGTTTCCTTGAGAGACTGACCATTGTGCGAGGAATTCCCGCTGTTCTGACATGGCGATCGTGACTCTTTCGGTGGCGGTGTTAGCGTGAGCAATCGTACAACGGCGAGCGCCGCAGACACGATGTAGAGGAGTTCGGATGAAGACGGTGGAGTTGATGGTGCGGTCCACGTGCGGTTCGTGCGAGCGGGTGGCGGCGCAGATTGCTCCGGTGGTGGAGAAGTGTGGCGCGGAGCTAGTGCTTGTCGACGTCGACCTGGACCCCGACAACGCTGCCGAATACGGCGATCGCGTGCCGGTTGTCGTCATTGACGGCGAGGAGCTTGCCTGCTGGGAAGTGGACAACGCAGACCTTGAGGCGGCGCTCCTCGCGTAAGGGGCTATCCTTTAGTTTGATTTCCAACGCGGACTGGAGGGTTTTGTGAGTGTTCTTGTCGTGGGGATGTCGCATAGGTCTGCACCTGTGTCCCTACTAGAACGTCTCAGCATGGATACGGAGCTGCAGGAGGGGACGTCCGCGGCTCTTGTTGAGCGGCCTTCGTTGTCCGAGGCGATGATTATCTCCACCTGCAACCGTCTCGAGGTGTACGCGGTGGCCAACGCGTTCCACGCTGGTGTGGAGGACGTGTTGACGGTGCTGACGAAGGTGTCTGGGGTGGGCATCGAGGAGCTGCGTCGCTACCTGTACGTGCGGTACGCGGATGCTGCTGCGGAGCACATGTTTACTGTGGCGTCGGGTTTGGATTCGATGGTTGTGGGGGAGCAGCAGATCATCGGCCAGGTGCGTACGGCGTATGTGGATGCAGCGGAGCGTGGCACGGTTGGGCCGAATCTGCATTCGTTGGCGCAGATGGCGCTGCATACCGGTAAGCGTGTGCACACTGAGACCACTATCGACGACTCGGGCGCGTCCATGGTTACCGCCGCCTTGGATGAGGCGATGGGGCTGATGGGGATTGAAGACTTCAAGGGGAAGAAAGCTCTGGTGTTGGGGGCTGGCGCGATGAGTTCGCTGGCGGCGACGCACCTGGGCAAGCGCGACATTGACGGGTTGGTGATTGCCAACCGCACGCGCGACCGCGCCGAGCGCCTTGCTGGACATTCCCGCGAGGCGGGCGTGCCGGCGGAGGTTGTGGACTTTGAAGACCGCTCGCACGCGATGGGTGGGGTGGACATTGTGGTGTCCGCGACGGCGGCTGACGGCTTCACCATTACGCCGGAGGACATTGCGGGTCCGGTGATGCTGGCGGACCTGTCGTTGCCGCGCGATATCGACGACGCGGTCACTGACATCGACGGCGTGCACCTGGTCAACATCGAGTATCTGCACGAGCAGATGCGTAACACGGCCAACGAGGATTCCTGTGCGTTGCGCGAGGCAGAGGCGATTATCGACGAGGAAGTGAAACTGTTTTCCTCCGAGCAGCGGGTGCGTGGGGTGGCCCCGGCGGTGACGAGGCTTCGCAGAAACGCTGCGGAGATCTCTGGTCAGGAGCTGCAGAAACTTCGCACCCGGCTTCCGGATATGTCTGAGGAAGATTTTGAGCAGGTTGAGCGCACGGTCCGTAGGGTCGTGGACAAGCTGCTGCACGCGCCGACGGTGAAGATTAAGGAACTTGCGGCGGCGCAGGAGACAGTGAGTGTGGAAGAGGTAGTGACCGAACTGTTCGGGCTGGATCAGCCGGCGGTGTCGGTGGAGGCGCAGCGTCTCCCGCTGCCTGAGGAACTGCGCGGTAAGGAGAAGTAAATGTTGAAGATTGGTACTCGTGGTTCACACTTGGCGACGACACAGGCGGGCCATGTCCGCGACGACCTTGGCGCGGTTGGCCACCCGGCTGAGTTGAAAATCGTGGTCACCCCGGGCGACCTGTCGCAGGCGCCGGTGGAGCGCATTGGCGTCGGTGTGTTCACTTCCGCGCTGCGCGACGCGCTGTTTAATGGCGAGGTGGATGTTGCGGTCCACTCGTTTAAGGACTTGCCCACGGCGTACGAGCCGCGTTCCTATCTCATCGTGCCCAAGCGTGAGGACAACCGCGAGGCGCTCATCGCCCGCGATGGGCTGACGCTGGCGGAGCTGCCGGAAGGTGCCCGCGTGGGCACATCGGCACCTCGTCGTATTTCCCAGCTGCGCGCGATGCGTCCGGACCTGGACATTCGTCCGTTGCGTGGCAACATTGAGCGCCGCATGGGCTACGTCGAATCTGGCGAGTTGGACGCGATCATGCTCGCGTACGCAGGCTTGGTGCGCGGTGGCTACGGCGACCGGGCGACCCAGATCTTCGACCCGCACGAGTTCATCCCGGCGCCCGCCCAGGGTGCGCTTGCGGTCGAGTGCCGTGTCGACGATGCGGCTGGCCGCGAAGCAATCGCGAAACTTATCGACGACACCGCAACCGCCGAGGCCCGCGCCGAGCGCACCGTACTTGCCGTACTCGAGGCCGGCTGCACCGCGCCGGTGGCGGCAACCGCGCGTGCGACGGAGAACGGCATCGAGCTGCGTGCCGGTGTGTTTGCGCTGGATGGGTCCCGTTCCCTCGTGGAAGATGTCCAGGGTACGGACCCGGAGGAGATCGGTCGACGCGCTGCTGAGGCGTTGCTTGAACGCGGTGCCGCCGACGTTATGAAGTAGCGGTGGTTTTGTTCTGGGGCATATCCCTTTTATGGTGTAAATACCATACGTTCACACCCCTCCGCGCAACGGGTCGCTTAAGTGGATCCGTCTGCGTGGGGGATGTTATTTGTGCCTAGAAGAGATTCCTCTATGACATTGCCCTCTCACACCCCCCAGCCGGGGAAGGTGATCTTCGTGGGTGCCGGACCGGGCAACCCTGAACTGCTCACGGTCCGTGCCCGCGAGGTGATGGAAGCTAACGCTATCGCACTCGTCGATCCGGAAGTGTCGGCGGGGGTCAGAAACTTCGTTGGCTCAGCATTGCCAGTGCCACAGGCCAAGCTCGACGAGGCGAAAGCCGTCTACGAGCAGATGTGCGCCGACGCGAAGGCGGCGGGTGCGCGCCGTAAGCCGCCGAAGCCGGAAGATCCGACGGCGGCGGAGCTCCAGGAGTGCGACCTGGCAGGTGAGGGCATTGTGCCGAAGCTGCGCGAGGCGCTCGACGCGGCAGCGAAGTCTATCGAGGACGGCGAGGCAGGCGATGGTGACGTGATCCGTCTGGTCGCCGGCAATCCGCTGACCCGTGATGCTGTGATGGAGGAGATCTCCGCCGTTGCAGACGCTGGCCTGGAGTTCCACGTGGTGCCGGGCATGTCCTTGCCGTCGACGGTGCCGTCCTTCGCTGGCATTGCGTTGGGTTCGACCTACACCGAGGCTGACCTGACCAACGGTCCGGTGGACTGGGATCAGTTGGCGTCTGCGCCGCAACCGTTGGTGTTCCAGGCCACCCAGGAGCACCTCGCGGAGATGGCAGAAGCGCTTATGGAGCGCGGTTTCCAAGGCGCCACTCCGGTGACGATTACGACGAACGGAACGACGCGTCTGCAGCGCACGTTTGATGCCACGTTGCAGACGGTGGGCAAGTTGGATGCGGATCTGTCGGGTGCGCTCGTCGTTACGCTTGGCACTGTTGCGGACGACCGCTCGAAGTACTCCTGGTGGGAAAACCGGCCGTTGTATGGCTGGCGCGTGCTTGTGCCGCGTGCGAAGGAGCAGGCTGGCCCGATGAACGCCCGCCTGACGCAGTACGGGGCGATCCCGCAGTCGGTGCCGACGATTTCGCTCGAGCCACCGCGCAACCCGGCACAGATGGACCGCGCGATCAAGGGCATTGTGGAGGGACGCTACCGCTGGGTGCTGTTTACCTCTGTTAATGCCGTTGATGCGGTGTGGGACAAGTTCGAGGAGCTTGGTCTGGACGCCCGCTCGTTTGCCGGCGTGCACCTGGGCGCAGTGGGGCAGAAGACCGCTGATGCGCTGCGTGCCCGTGGCATGTACCCGGAGCTGATCCCGCACCGTACAAAGCAGAACGCTGCTGGTCTGGCAGAGATCTTCCCGGAGTATGTCGAGGATATCGACCCGGTTGGCCGTGTGCTGCTGCCGCGCGCGGACCTGGGCTCCGATGTCCTGGTCGATGGCCTGGAGGCCAAGGGGTGGGAGGTCGACGACGTTGTCGCCTACCGCACCGTGCGTGCTGCTCCGCCACCGCCGGAGACGCGCGACATGATCAAGACTGGCGGGTTCGATGCCGTGTGCTTCACCTCCCCGTCGACGGTGAAGAACCTTGTGGGTATTGCCGGCAAGCCGCACGCGCGCACCATCATCGCCTGCATTGGCCCGGTGACTGAGACAGAAGCCCGCGAGCAGGGCTTGCGTGTGGACGTCGTCCCGGAGGTCGCCGATATCCCGTCGCTCATTGACGCCTTGGCAGAGCACGTTGCTGGCCTGCGTGCGGCTGGGCAGTTGCCGCCGCCGCGCAAGAAGCGCCGGAAGTCGGCAGCGAGCAACTAGCACGGCTGGGGTCGTGTCGGGTGACGTTCTAAGATGTGGCGCATGGCAGATTTTGAGCTCACCCGACGACCACGGCGCTTGCGGCAGAACCCCGCATTGCGCACCCTGACGGCGGAGACGAGGCTGCACCCGGCCGACTTCATCCTCCCGCTGTTTATCGCAGACGGCCTTGATGCGCCGCGCGAGATTGCCTCCATGCCGGGGGTGTACCAGCACACCGAGGATTCCCTGAAGGCAATTTGCCACGAGGCGCTTGAGGCTGGTGTGCGGGCGATCGACCTGTTTGGTGTGCCGCTTGAAGCGGATAAGGACGCCACAGGCTCCATCGGTGTTGCGGAAGATGGCATTTTGAACCGCGGGATCAAGGCGCTTCGCGACGAATTCGGCGACGACCTGGTCATCATTTCCGATACGTGCCTTGATGAGTTCACCGATCACGGCCACTGTGGTGTGCTGCGTACCGATGCACACGGCAACGAGATCGTGGACAACGACAAGACGGTTGAAATCTACTGCGACCTCGCCCTGTCCCAGGCGCGCGCTGGCGCACACATGGTCAGCCCGTCCGGCATGATGGACGGCCAGATCGGCGAGATCCGTAAGGCACTCGACCGCGAGGGCTTTGAGGACGTCATCATCATGGCGTACTCCGCGAAGTATGCCTCCAAGTTCTTTGGTCCGTTCCGCGATGCTGTCGGCTCGTCGCTGAAGGGCGATCGCCGCACCTACCAACAGGATCCCGCAAACGTGCGCGAGTCCCTTTTGGAGACCGAACTGGACATCGCCGAAGGCGCAGATATTGTCATGGTCAAGCCGGCCTTGCCGTACCTGGACGTGCTGGCCAAGGTGGCAGAAATGTCGCCAGTGCCGGTGGCGGCCTACCAGGTCTCCGGCGAGTACGCGATGCTCAAGGCAGCAGGCGTGAACGGTTGGATCGACTTCGAAGAGACCATGATGGAGTCGCTGGTATCCATTAAACGCGCTGGTGCGGACCAGATTCTGACCTACTACGCCATCGAAGCAGCAAAGCAGCTCAATGGTTAGCCTCCCGCCACTCAACCCGAAGAGTCCCAGCCACGTCGACGCCAGCGCCGTGGACAAGAAGACGCCGGGCGGCCCGCCGGAGGCCGTGCAGTTGATGCTGCGGTGCTGGGCAGTGATGATCGCAGGCGAGTTAATCCACCAGATTCTCTCCGTCGTATTCGCGTTCGTCGACCCGTCCGCGCTGCGGGACGCCGCCAAGCAACAAGCTAAGCAGCGTGGCGAGGAAATCTCGGACGGCCTAATCAACATGGGCGTCTACGGATCCCTGATCCTCATGACACTCATCCAGTTGGGTGTGCTGCTGTTGTTCGTGTTCGCGCTGCGCGCCGTGCGGAACAAAAGCTCCCAGGCTGGTAACGCGTACCGGCTGCTGCAGATTTTCGGTGTGTTCTTCGCCCTCCGCATGATCACGCTGTTCATGATGCAGCCCGCCTCCACCGCCATACCGGTGGTGTTCTACGGCATCGACGGTGTCGTCCAAATCATTCTGGGTGTGGCCGGCATTCTGGGCATCATCTACTCCACGGACAAAGACGCCGTGAACTGGGTAGCGCCCAAGAAGGATGGGTCGAAGAAAGACGCAGCCAAGACAGAGAAGGAACAGTAGGTCCCCAATGGCAGGCATGTTCCCCACGATGGTCTCCGACCCGAATGACAAGAACCGTAGGTACAGCGGCGAGGCCACTGAGCAGTGGCCCCGACCGCTACGTACCGCCTACTACCTGGTGGTTGCCAGTGCGGTGTTGATGATCGTCATCGGGCTGATGACCCTGGTCAAGGGCGTGCCTGGCCGGCTGCCGGATACCTGGATGATCGAAGGTGCCGACGAAGCATTGATCGAACGTTTCCGGTTCAATCTGCGCATCTTGGCGTGGGGCAACATCGCCTTGGCCATCCTGCTGTCGATGAGTGCGGCCTACTTCCATAAAGGGTCGAAGACTGCGCGAAGGATTGCAGCCGCAGGCATTGGGGCAACTGTGTTCCTCAACGTTGCCGGCTTCTTCATCGGCGTGGCTGGCTGGGCCTCCATCGTGGTGGTTGTCCTGCTTGTCGCAGCCCTGTTTGGGATGTTCCGGCCGGCGGCGAATGTGTTCGTCGATACGCGAAGTGGCGACCTGTGGAGGGGAGTTGCGTAAGTGAGCAACCACGAACACCTGGACAATTGCATCGAGGAAGCCCGCCACGCCGCACGCCAAGCAGGCATTGACCCGGGCACTGCGACGTGGGATCTGGACGGGGAACTTGTCCGCCCCAACGCCTCCTACGCCTTCGAGCTGGAGGGTATTGAGGACGGGCCCCAACTGACCGACATCGCCGAAGCACTTGAGGCGCTGCCAGGTGTGTCGGCGCGCTTGGTGTACCCGACGAAGATGGCGTGGGTCACCGCACCGGCAAGTACGCCGCTTGTGGAGCTCACCGACACCATCGAACGCTTCGGCGTCACCGCAACCGTGACCGACTCGACCCTGCAGCGTCGCGCACACGGCCGCTACTGGCAGGAACACCCGATGCCGCGCCGGGCGAAGCATCGTCGCAACGAAGAGGCGAACCTGATCGCCCGTGCGCAAGGGTTTGTGCGTCCGGTGTCGCGGCGCTCCCGCCGTGAAGGCGACGTGCTGTTTACCGCCCGCGACCTAGTCACACCGACGCGCCTTGTGGTGGCGGTGCTGCTGACCATCCCGGTGCTGCTACTCACCTACATCCCGTCCCTGGATTTTCCGGGCTGGCAGTGGGTGTGCTTTGCGCTAGCAACTCCGGTGGCCCTGTGGTGCGCATCCCCGTTCCACCGCGCCATGGCAGGTGGTGTGCGCCGGGGCATCTCGGCGCTAGACGGCGCGAGTTCGATTGCCATTTTGGCGTCCTACGTGTGGTCGTTTGCCATGCTGCTGTTTACCAGCGTCGGCGACATCGGCTACACCACCACCGGCAGCTGGATGCCACTGCGCATGTCAGACAGCCCCGAGCTGTATTTCGAAGTGTCCTGCACCGTGACCACGCTGCTGCTATTCGGCAGGTACTTCTCCATGCAGGTGCGCACCGATCTGCGCGAGGAACTCGAATCCCGCAGGCCCGGCGCTGAGGACGTCTACAACGTGGATCACCGCGACAAACGCGGCACACCCAGCCCCGAAGAGTTGCCTGCAACAGAGATCAGGCGTGGCGACGACGTCACGCTCACCGCGGGCCACATCATCCCAGTCGATGGGGAAGTGGTTGGTGGTTCCGGCCGGATTGGTGGGGAGCTCGTCGATACGCACCGCGACCAAATCCTCAAAGTCGGCTCGATCGTCACCGCCGGCTCGGTGCTCGCCTCGGGCGAGATCAAAGTCCGCGCCGCGCGCGTCGGCCACACCACACTGCTTGCGGCGGTGCAGCGCTGGCTTGACGACGCCTCACGTCACCAAAACGCAGCCACCATGGTCTCGACTCGCTCCGCGGGCCTGCTGATCCCAACCGCCTATGTCATCGCGGTGCTCAACTTCGGACTCTGGCTGCTGTTTAACGGCAACATCAACACGGCCGCTGCGACGTCGCTGGCCATCCTGGTCGTCGTCGCACCCGTGAGTTTGGCCATCTCACCTGCACTTGCCATGCGCCAAGGCTTGGACTCTGCCGTGCGCCACGGCATGCTTGTGCGCGACGGCAACGCGCTTCGCACCCTGGCCGACACCGACATGGTCGTCTTCAACCGTGTGGGCACCCTGGTCAAACCGGAAATGCATGTGGAAACCGTCACCGCAGTACGTGGCGAAAGCACTGAACTGGTGCTGCGCATCGCCGGCGTCCTGTCTGCCGACTCGGACCACCCGGCCTCCAAAGCGATTGTGAAAGCAGCACGAGGAGCACGCGACGCCCGCTCCGGCGACCCACGCATCCCAGACTGGATCGAAGCCAACGGCGACACCTTCTCACCGGACGGCGAATTCGGTGGACCAATTACCGCAACGTGGGGCACTGGTGAAAACGCACGCTCCGAAACGTTTGCGGCATCGCTGTGGCGCCCCACCAACCTGTCGCAACTCCACGGCAAACTCTCCGTCGCCGCCACGACTGGCGGCACACCCGTCGTCGTGCGGTGGGGTGGACGTGACCGCGGCGTGATCACGCTGTACGACCCCGCTAAAGACGACGCCATCCAGGCCATCGACCGCCTGGAATCCATGGGTGTGGAAACCGTCATGCTCACCCGCGACACCTACCCGGTGGCGCGCCGGTTCGCAGACTTCCTCGGCATCTCCCAAGTGCTTGCCGGCATTCACGGACTGGACAAACCCCATGCTGTGCGTGCACTGCACACACAAGGTTCCAACGTTGCCATGGTCGGCGACGCCTCCGTCCTGCCCACCCTGCGCGTCGCCGACTCCGGCATCCTCTTCGCCGAAGACGACCTCGCCGGCACCAAAGAGCCACGCTGGAGCGACGACGCCGAAGTCGTCCTCATCCGCGAAGACGTCATGTCCGTGCCCCAACTCATCGAGCACGCCCAACGCGTTAAACGCATCGCCAACAGCAACCTCGCCTTCGCCGTTGCGTACAACGCCACCGCAGTCGTCCTCGCCGCCGCCGGAGCCCTACCGCCCGTCGGTGCGACACTGCTCATGCTGGGCAGCTCCCTGTTCATCGAGGCGAAGTCGCGCCGGGCACGCCGGTTCAAGATCTAGGCTTTTCGCAGGTAGGCTAAGGCACTATGACTAAACGCGACCTTGCAAATGCCCCGTTCATCGAGGCCGCCTACGGCCGTACTCCGTCCCGCACCCCGGTGTGGTTCATGCGCCAGGCTGGCCGCTCCTTGCCGGAGTACCGCAAGGTGCGAGAGGGCATCCCGATGCTGGATTCGTGCTTCATGCCGGAACTGCTCGCGGAGATCACGCTGCAGCCGGTGCGCCGCCACGACATGGACGCCGCAATTTTGTTCTCTGACATTGTGGTGCCACTGAAGGCAGCGGGTGTTGGGGTGGAGATCGTGCCGGGAACGGGCCCGGTGCTGGACGCTCCGATTCGCTCCCGTGCGGACGTAGACAACCTGCCGATCCTGGACCACACCGTGGAGGAAGTCGCCGAGGGGATCCGCATTATTCTCGACGAACTGAGCGACACCCAGGCCCTCATCGGCTTCGTAGGCGCGCCGTTCACTCTGGCCAGCTACCTCATCGAAGGCGGGCCGAGCAAGAACCACGAGAAGACCAAGGCGATGATGCACGGCGATCCGGAAACGTGGCACGCGCTCATGCGCCGCCTCGTGCCGACGATCACCGAGTTCCTCCGCACGCAGGTCGAGGCGGGCATCGACGCGATGCAACTTTTCGACTCCTGGGCGGGCTTCCTCACCGAAGCCGACTACCGCGAGTTTGTCCTGCCGTACTCGGTTGAAATCCTGGATTCAGTGGCGGGAGAGATCCCGCGCATCCACTTCGGTGTGGCCACCGGCGAGCTGCTCGGCGCCATGTCTGAGGCTGGCAGCGAGGTCATGGGCGTGGACTGGCGCGTGCCGCTGGACACCGCCGCGAAGCGTTTCGCCTCCCCGCGCGTGCTGCAGGGCAACCTGGACCCGGCGCTGCTGTTCGCCGGCACCGATGTCGCGCGCGAGGAGATCGCCCGCATCAAGAACGAGGCCGCCCGCGCGGTCGAAGCGGGGGATGCCACCGGACACATCTTCAACCTGGGCCACGGCGTCCTGCCGACCACCGATGCGGACGCCATCACTGAGGCAGTGCGCATCATCCACGAGGAGAATTAATGAACATCGCCATTATCGGCGCAGGCCTTGCGGGCCTGACTGCCGCCTACGAGCTTCGTAAACTCAGCTCGAACGAGGACACGGACGAGGCGAAAATCGACGTCTACGAAGCCACTGACCGCATCGGCGGCAAGCTCTACACCGTCGCGTTCGAGGCTGGCCCGACCGATATGGGCGCCGAGGCATTCCTCGCACGCCGCAAGGACGCAGTCGAGTTCTTCACCGAGTTGGGTCTTGGTGATTCGCTGGTCGAGCCGTCCGGGTTGCGCTCCCTGATCTGGTCCGGCGGCGAGGCCCGCGGTCTGCCTACCGGCGGCGTGATGGGTATCCCGTCTACCTCCGAAACGGTTGCGCACTTGGTCAGCGCCGAAACCGCAGCGCGTATCGACGACGAAGCTAACCGCGAAGGCTTCACCTGGGACACCGACGGGGACATGAACGTCGGCAAACTTGTGCGCGAGCGCTACGGCGACGAAGTCGTCGACGTGATCCTGTCCTCCCTGCTTGGCGGGGTGTACTCCTGCACCGCCGACGACCTGGGCGTGCGCGCCACCATCCCACAACTGGCGGAAGAATTCGACCGTCTCGCCGCAGCCGGCGACGGGAAGGTGCACCTGTCCACCGCCGTAGCCAACCTGGAGCGCTCTCGCGCGGAGCTGCCCACCGGCCAGGGCGCGGTCTTTAACACGTTCCGCGACGGCTACCACGAACTCTACGAAGCCCTCGCAGAGCAGTCTGGGGCGGACATCTACATCGACGCGTTCATCTCGGAGATTCACCGCGAAGGCAACGGCTTCCGCCTCAAGGGCGGCGAGGACACCGTCTACGACCACATCATCCTCGCCGTACCCGCACCAACCGCGGCGCTGCTGCTCAAGGAAGTCGCCCCAGAGGCGGCGCAGGAGCTGCAGTCGGTGAAGTTGGCCAACTCGGCAGTCGTCGGCATGCGGTTTGCCACCGACGAGGGCCTGCCGCAGAACTCGGGCGTGCTCGTTGCCACCGGTGCCGACGACGTGAAGGCAAAGGCGTTCACCTTCTCCTCGCGTAAATGGCCGCACCTTGCCGAACGCGGCGGCGCCATCGTGCGCGCAAGCTTCGGCCGCTTCGGCGACAACATCGCCCTGACCGCCACCGAAGACGACCTGGTGGACTGGGCGCTCGACGACCTGAAAACCATCACCGGCTTCGACGGCCGCGAGGCCGGCTTGGAAGAGATCTTCGTCCACCGCTGGTTCGGGGGCTTGCCGCGTTTCGACGAACACCCCCTCGCCACCGTGGCCAACGTCCGAAACATCATCGACAAGGTGGACGGCATCTCAGTCACTGGCGCCTGGGCGAGTGGCGTGGGTGTGCCGGCGGTTGTGGCGGACGCGCGTGTCGTCGCCAAGCAACTGCTTTAGGCATCCTCCCAGGGGTCGACGACCGTAACACCCGTACCCTCAAAATCCTTGAGGTTACGGGTGGCAAGCGAGGCATCGTGGGCGCGACAAATCGCGGCGATCATCGCATCGGCGTCATGGATCGGGCGACCCATCCTTTTTCGCTCCACGACGATTTCGCCGAATGCCCAGGCAGCGTCTGTATCAAAAGCAAGGACACCGTTGCGCTGCTCGAAATTAGACAATTGCCAGAAGACAACGTGCTGAATTTCGTTCCGTCGGGCACCTGACGGCAAACTCCGAACGCCTCGGACAATCTCGCCGACTGTAATGGAAGTAATGCACTGCTTCGGGTCTGTGGTGGCTGCCCATCGTTTGACGTTTTCGTGCGGAGCCTTCCGGCAAAGCTCTGAAACAACGTTCGTATCAAGGATGATCATGATTGACCGCCGCGACGGGCAGTGACCATTTCATCCATAACACCGGCGAGGTCATCCATACCTCCCACCTCTTGGGAGAGCTCGAAAAGCTCCAAGCCAGCCTTTACAGGTCGGACTGCTTCTTCCAGAATATGACGTACCTCTGCCTCCATAGACCGTCCATTCATACTGGCCTGAAGTTTGATCTTGTGGCGCACTCTCTCGTCGACGCCACGGATAGTCAACGTTACGGTCTTCTCTGGCTTTTCAGCGACTATGGTCTCAGACCGACGCGTGATGCGCGTCGCTTTGCTTTTTTGGATAGCGCCCATGCTGCCTCCTTACGATCCAAATTATGCTGTCAAAATGCTAGCACCGATGGGCGATGTGTGGCTAGGGGCAAATGTGGGTTCTCCGCTAGGTTGATCACCTATGGAAGAACACGCCA
This sequence comes from Corynebacterium sp. HMSC11D10, assembly GCF_001806995.1. NCBI lineage: Bacteria > Bacillati > Actinomycetota > Actinomycetes > Mycobacteriales > Corynebacteriaceae > Corynebacterium > Corynebacterium sp. HMSC11D10. The sequence continues at coordinate 24,000 of NZ_KV787017.1, read as the reverse complement.
ACGAGCGCGACACCGCCGAATTTGCCGAAGCCGCCGAAGCTGCCGGCGCTGCTGGTGCCGCAGCACCCACCGAACCCGCCGAGAAGGAATGGTGGGAAGAAGAAGGCCTGCCCTGGAACGGCAAGCCCACCAAAGCCGACTACTGGTGCCTGGCCTGGTTTGGCTTCGTCGGTATCTTCGGCCTGGCGATGATCCCGCTGCGTGCATGGCTGCTCGGGCTGCACCCACCGGTCCTGCTGGCACTGACCGGCTCGCGCGTCGGCGCCGCCTCCACCGGTGCGCTCGCCGCGGTGGGGGAGGCGCCCCACTGGCTGATCTACCTGCTCATCGGGTCCTTGGTGAATATCAAGTTCGACTGGATCTACTGGTGGGCCGGCAAACTCTGGGGTCGCGGCATCCTGGACGTGCAGGCGGCGAACTCGAAACGCGCGGCGAAGAACATCGCGCGCGTGGAAGGGTGGGCGATCAAGCTCGGCTGGATCGGTATCTTCCTGGCGTACGTGCCCATTCCGTTGCCGATCGCATTTGTGGTGTTCGTGTTCATGGGCATCTCGGGTATGCCGTTGTGGAAGTTCATGGTGCTGAACTTCATCTCCAAAACCCTCTGGTCGTTCCTCTACCTTGGACTGGGCTGGTGGATCGGTGAGCCGGTCGTGGAGGTCCTGGACCAGTACGCCAAGGTGGCCAACTGGGTTGCAATTGCGCTGTTGGTCGTGGTGTTTTTCGGTATCTTCCGCAACCAGTCGAAGAAGAAAGGGCGCGCCGTCGAGGCCGTGGGCAACGAGCTCGAGGCAGGCAAGTAGCGAAAATGGTCGCCAACGCAAAATAGTTCCACGCTCCCGGTTGGGGCGTGGAACTATTTTCGTTCTGGTTGCCGTCTTCCCTGGGGAAAGTGAATCTTCTTGCCTGTCGGGGTGAAGAAAGTTCCCTGAGCGGGAACTTTCTTAGAAGAGGGGCTGAGGGAGAGGCAGGGCCAACCCCCTACCGGTTGACCACGACGGTGGAGAAGTCCTCGTCGCCGCGGCCGGCCTCCTGCTGCTCCTCCAGGGAGGCAAGCGCTGCGGCGACGGCCGGCAGGTCCTTGTCGGCGGTGGCCAGCATGAGGCGGGCGTCCTTGGCGATGGCGTCGGCGGTGAAGTCGCCAGGCGAAGTGGAGCGCTCACCCAGAAGGAACGGGCTCTTCATGTTCACGATGAACTCGAGGCCGGTCGAGCCGAGCATGTCCACAACCTGCTCCGGGGCCAGGCCCTGCGACTCGCCCAAAACCAACGCCTCCTTGAAGCCCTGGATGGTCACGGCCAACGCCAGGTTTGCCAAGAGCTTGCCGGTGGCGGCGGCTGGGGCCGAATCGACAACCTTCAAACGCTCCGGGTTGGCGGCGGCCCAGGGGGCGACGACGTCGGCGACGGTGGATCGTCGAGAAGCATCGGCTCCGCCGACGTAGACGCCCAACTTGCCTGCGCGGGCGGGCGGCAGCGAGCCGACCACCGGGGTGTGGACGTAGCCGGGGACGGCAGCGGCGAACTCGGCGGCGTCCTCCGGGGAGATCGTGGTGGAGTCGGCCCAGGTCACGCCCTCGGGGATGAGGGACGGTTCGATGACAACCTCACGGACGGTGTCCGGGCCGAACAACGACGTAATGACAAGGTCCGCGCCCTTGACGGCCTCCTCCGGCGTCTCGGCGGCACGCGCGCCACGTTCGACCAGGGGAGTGGTCTTTTCGGCGGTGCGGTTCCACACGGTCAGCGAGTGGTCGTCGACAAGTTTGAGCGCGAGCTCAGTTCCCATACGGCCAAGGCCTAAAAACGCAATTTTCATATGGCCTACGATAGACAACCATGACTTCCCAGAACCCGACTTCAGGCAATACGCAGCGTTCGGCCGAATTGTTCGAGCGCGCGCAACGTTTCACACCGGGCGGGGTGAACTCGCCTGTGCGCGGGTTTGGCTCGGTTGGCGGCCAGACTCGCTTCATCCAGAGTGCGCATGGCTCGCAACTTATCGACGTCGACGGCAACAAGTACGTCGACCTCGTCTGCTCCTGGGGCCCGATGGTGCACGGCAACGCCCACCCGGAGATCATCGAGGCGGTAGAGAAGGCCCTGGTTAACGGCCTGAGCTTCGGTGCGCCGACGGAGGCTGAGGTGGAGATCGCCGAGCACATCGTCTCCCGCACGTCCGTGGACGAGGTGCGCATGGTCAACTCCGGCACCGAGGCCACCATGTCTGCTGTGCGCCTCGCCCGCGGCTTCACCGGCCGTCCGAAGATTCTGAAGTTCGAGGGCTGCTACCACGGCCACGTCGACGCGCTGTTGGCGTCTGCGGGCTCCGGCATTGCAACGTTCTCCCTGCCGGATTCGCCGGGTGTAACCGGTGCGCAGGCTGCGGACACCATCGTCGTGCCGTACAACGACATCGAGGCCGTCGAGCGCGCCTTCCGTGAGAACGAAGGCCAGATCGCTGCGATCATCGCCGAGGCCGCTGCCGGCAACATGGGTACCGTCGCGCCGCAGAACGACTTCAACGCGAAGCTCAAGGAGGTCGCACACCTCAACGGTGCACTGCTCATTATCGACGAAGTGATGACCGGGTTCCGCACGTCCTACTCCGGTTGGTACGGCGTGGATAACGTCGCCGGCGACCTGACCACCTTTGGCAAGGTCATCTCCGGCGGCCTGCCGGCAGCCGCGTTCGGTGGTCGCCGCGACATTATGGAGAAGCTCGCGCCGAACGGCCCCGTCTACCAGGCAGGCACCCTGTCCGGTAACCCGGTTGCCATGGCGTCCGGCCTGGCATCGCTGCGTCTGGCCAACGAGAACATTTACCCGACGCTGAACCGCAACGCGGATACGCTCGCGCAGCTGCTTAACGACGCCCTCACCCGTGAAGGCGTCGCCCACCACATCCAGCGCGCCGCGACCATGCTGTCCGTGCGTTTTGCTGAGGGCGAGGGCCACAACTTCGCCGACATGCAGGCAGCGGACACGTTCCGTTACGCACCGTTCTTCCACGCCCTGCTGGACGCTGGCGTGTACGCACCACCGAGCGCGTTCGAGACCTGGTTCGTCTCCACCGCGCTGACCGACGAGGACTTCGGCCGCATCGAGGACGCCCTCGGTGCCGCGGCGAAGGCAGCCGCCCAGGCGGTGGCGCCGGAGTGAGCGACGCGTTGAACCCGGGCGGGCAGTCCCGGACGATTGTGCACCTGGTACGCCACGGGGAGGTCTACAACCCGAAGAAGATCCTCTACGGGCGGATGCCGGGCTACCACTTGTCGTCGCGAGGCAAGTCCATGGCGCTGGTCACCTCGAAGTTCTTTGAAGGCCGCGACGTGACGTACCTGGCGGCGAGCCCGCTCGAGCGCGCGCAAGAAACGGCGCAACCGATCGCGGAGGTGACCGGCTGCGAGATCCAGACCCGCGAGGATATCCTCGAGGCCGGCAACACCTTCGAGGGCCTACGTACCAAGGGCTGGCGCACCCAGTTGGCCAATCCGATCCGCTGGCGCCACATGACCAACCCGTTCAAGCCGAGCTGGGGCGAGTCGTACGACGCCATCCTGGAGCGCATGTGGGAGGCCGTGATCGACGCCCGCGACATCGCCGAAGGCCACGAGGCCGTCATGGTCAGCCACCAGCTGCCCATTGTCATGGTGCAGCGCCAGGTGCAGGGTAAGACGCTGGCGCACATGAGCCGCCAGTGCGACCTGGCCAGCGTGACGTCACTTGTGTTTGAAGGTGGCCGTGTTGTTGACTGGGCCTACAACACCCCAGCCCAGGAGATCTAGGTAAACACCATGACGAAGAAGCGGAAGCTTATCGCCACTGCGTGCTGCGCGGCGGCGCTGGCGCTTTCGGCCTGCTCGAGCTCGTCGGCGGACCAGGGCGGAACCTTCTCGTTCCACTCCCCAGGTGGCCAGACGGAGATCACCTACGACGAGGCGGAGCGCAAGCCCCTTGCCGGTTTTGAGGGCGAGTCCCTCATGGAGCCAGACCAGACGATCGCACTGTCGGATTTTGAGAACCAGATCGTGGTGCTCAACGCCTGGGGCCAGTGGTGCGCGCCGTGCCGTGCGGAGGTGGATGACCTCGAGGAGATCCAGCAGCACCTGCAGGCCAACGGGCAGGGCACCGTGCTGGGCATCAACGTGCGCGACTCCAATGCGGAGATTGCCCGGGACTTCGTCAAAGACAACGGCGTGACCTACCCGTCCATCTACGACCCGCCGTTTAAGACCGCCGCCTCGCTCGGTGGCGTGCCGTCCTCGGTGATCCCGACCACGATCGTGCTGGACAAGCAACACCGTCCGGCCGCGGTGTTCCTACGCGGGGTGACTGCGGATGGCATCATCGAGGTTGTTGACCGTTTGGCTGAGGAGGCCTAGGTGGGCCTTGCCGACATCGTCACCGACGGCCCGCTGCTGTTCGGCCTGCTTGCTGCCGCGCTGGCCGGGTTGGTGTCGTTCGCATCCCCGTGCGTGATCCCGCTGGTGCCGGGCTACATCTCGTATCTGACCGGCGTGGTCGGCGGCGAGATGACCATGGACGACAAAGGCCCGCGCGTGGCCCGCAAACACTGGGCGGTCGCCGGTGCGGCTACGTTGTTCGTCGCCGGGTTCACGGTTGTGTTCCTGCTGGCCACGGTCACGGTGTTCGGCGCGGCCAGCGCGATCGCGCTCAACGCCCAGACGCTCACCCGCATCGGCGGGGTGGTCACCATCCTCATGGGCCTGGTGTTCATGGGTGCGGTGCCGGCGCTGCAAAACGACACCCGCATGCAGCCCAAAAAGTGGACCACGATCCTTGGCGCGCCGCTGCTCGGCGGTGTGTTCGCGCTGGGGTGGACGCCGTGTTTGGGGCCGACGTTGGCGTCGATCATCTCGGTGTCGGTTGGCACCCAGGGGCTTACCGCAGCCCGCGGCGTGCTGCTTGTCGTCGCGTATTGCATCGGCCTAGGCCTGCCATTTCTGCTGGTGGCGTTGGGGTCGTCGAAAGCTGTGCGCTCCATCGACTTTCTAAGCAAGCATTCGCGCGCCATCCAGATCGCAGGCGGCATCGCCATGATCCTCGTCGGGCTTATGCTGCTCACCGGCGCATGGGACGCGTTCATCGGCTGGTCGCGCCAACTCGTCGACGGTTTCGGAAGGACGATCATCTAAATGAAGACGGCACAAACCTGGCTGCGCAAGGCGTGGCACTGGCTCACCAGCATGCGCACCGCACTCATGCTGCTGTTCATCCTCGCGCTCGCGTCCGTGCCGGGTGCTCTGCTGCCGCAGCGCCAAGTCAGCGCAACGCTTGTCGACGACTACCTGCGCGCCAACCCCACCATGGGGCCCATCTACGACCGCCTGCAGCTCTTCGACGTCTTCAACTCCACCTGGTTTGTTGCCATCGTGCTGTTGCTGGTCATCTCCCTGATCGGCTGCATCATCCCGCGCTCCATGGACCACTGGCGGGCCTACAACGCCAAGCCGACCCGCGCTCCGCGCTACCTGTCCCGCATGCCAATGCATACGGAGGGTGTGGTTGAGGGGGACGAGGGGGTCGTCGCAAAGCAAGTGCGCGACAAGCTCAAGCGCTGGCACGTCGCCGAATACCAACCCGACGAGGACCGCGCGGGCGTGTTCTCCATCTCGGCGGAACGCGGCTACACGCGTGAGTTGATGAACCTGATCTTCCACATCGGCATCGTCGGCATGATCGTCGCCTTCGCCGCAGGCCGCATGGTGTTTTACGAGGGCCAGGCCATCGTGATCACCAACTCCGAGCACGAAAACGCCATCCCCGTCGAACAGCCCCGCGTGTTCTGCAACACCTCGCCCGCCAACTTCGACGTGTTCCGCGCCGGGCCATTTTTCGACGGCACCGGCCTGACCCCCTTCTGCTTCGAATCACAAGACTTCAAGGCGAAATACCTCAACAACGGCCAAGCCAACGAGTTCTCCTCGGACGTGACCTACACCGACGACCTCAACGCGCCGCAGGACGAATGGGATCGCGCCACTCTGACCGTCAACGGCCCGCTGCGCATCAACGGCGACCGCATCTACCTGCAAGGCCACGGCTTCGCCCCGCAGATCACCATCACCTGGCCGAACGGGGAGACCCGTACCCAGATGGTGCAGTTCCGCCCCACGGACGTGACCACGTTCCTGTCGTCTGGCGTGATGCGTTTCGATCCACCGGCCGGCATGTACCCGGATTTGGGGGAGCGCCGCAAGAACCAGATCGCCATCGAGGGCAACTTCGCGCCCACCGCCAACTGGACCGGCCCGAACGGCGACCAGTTGCAGTCCGCCTTCCCCACGATGGATGACCCGGCGATTTCCGTCGACGTCTACGTCGGCGACGCTGGCCTGGACACCGGCCGTCCGCAGAACATCTTCACGCTCGACCAGGCGCTCGTCGCCGAAGGCCTGCTGCAGAAAGTCACCCGCGTCCAGCTGACCCCGGGCTCCGAAGCCACCGTGGACACCGACGGCGGCGAGGTGAAGGTGCGTTTCGACGGCGCCGCCGAATACGCCAACTACCAAATCTCGCGCGACACCACCCAGATCTGGGCGCTGATCGCCTCCACCGTCATGCTGCTTGCACTCGCCGGCTCGCTAGCGATTAAACGCCGCCGCATCTGGATCCGCCTGCGCCCATCCGACACTCCTGGCCACACCGCCGTGGAAATCGCCGGCCTCGCCCGCACGGACCGCGCGGGGTGGGGACGCGAGTTCGACGAGCTCGCCGCAGAGCTTCTTAGCGACGAATCACACCTCGACCGTCGCGAAGACGAAGAAGAATTTGACCCCTATGACCTTGGAAAATAGGTGCCCGGTGGAGTAGGTTAAGACCTATGCTTGTCAACACCACCATGGCGGAGCTGTCCGACCTGACATTCCGCACCGCATTCATCATCTACATCGTGGCGCTGATCATGTCCTTCATCTACTACGGACGCGTCACGGCAGTCATCGACGTCCGCCGCGAGGCTTTGGCAGAGAAGGCCGAGAAGGCTGAGAAGAAGGTGTTGGTTGGTGCTGGCGGGCCGGATGTCGTCGATACGCAATCGCCGCTCGATGACTCGGAGTACACCGCCAAAGTGGCCAGCGCCCGCAAGTGGGCCGGCATGACCCAGGCACTGGTCTGGGTGGGCGTGGCGCTGCACGTGGTGGCGTTTATCACCCGTGGCCTCGGCGCGAAGCGTTTCCCGTTGGGCAACCTGTACGAGTACATCCTGTTTATGACCGCCGTGATCATGGTCGTTGCCGCCGTGGTGGTGCAGCGCAAGGGCTGGCACACCATCTGGCCGTGGCTGCTGTTCCCGATGGTCATCGCGATGTTCCTCAACTCCACGGTGTTCCACATGCAGGCCGCCCCGGTGGTGCCGGCCCTGCAGTCCTACTGGCTGCCGGTCCACGTGTCCTCCGCGGCGATCGGCGCATCCATCGGCCTGGTCTCCGGCGCGTTCGCGCTTTTGTACCTGCTGCGCATGTGGCAGCCGCGCGGCGAAGAGCACGGCTTCTTCGGCGCAATCGCACGCCCGCTGCCGTCCGCGAAGACGCTCGACCAGATCGCCTACAAGACCGCTGTGGTCACCCTGCCGCTGTTCGGCATCGGCATCGTCTTCGGAGCCATCTGGGCCGAGGTCGCCTGGGGCCGTTTCTGGGGTTGGGACGCGAAGGAAACCGTCTCCATGATCACCTGGATCCTCTACGCCGCCTACCTCCACGCCCGCGCCACCGCCGGCTGGAAGTCCACCGCTGCGGCGTGGATTAATGTGTTCGCCATGGCGATGACAATCTTCAACATGACTTACGTCAACACCGTGATCGCGGGCCTGCACTCCTACGCAGGGCTGAACTAGTGAAGGTGCTGATCACCGGCGGTGCCGGTTACATCGGCTCCACCATTGCGTCCTGCTGCGATGACGCCGGCATCACGCCGGTGATTCTGGACGATTTCTCCACCGGCCTGCGCACCTTCGGCGAACGCTTCGCCTGCTACGAAGGTGACGTCGCTGATGTTGCTTTGCTGGAGCGGGTGTTCACGGACCATCCCGACATCTTCGCGGTGGTCCACTGCGCCGCCAAGATCGTCGTCCCCGAGTCCGTCGAGCGGCCCTTGGAGTACTACGACAACAACGTGGCCAAAGCCATCACGCTGCTGTCCGTCATGGAGCGCTTCGGCGTGCGACGCTTCATCCTGTCGTCCACCGCGTCCATGTACGAGCCGGGCCCCGACTACATGGTGGATGAATCCAGCCCCGTCGACCCGCAAAGCCCCTACGCCGCGTCGAAGTGGTTGTTGGAGCGTGTGCTTCGCGACGACACCGCCACCGGCCACCTCAACGCCATCGCCCTGCGCTACTTCAACCCCATCGGCGCCGACCCGGCCCTGCGTACCGGCCTGCAGAACCCGGCCCCGTCCCATGCGTTGGGCAAGATGATCTCCGCCTACGACGCCGGCGAGACCTTCACCGTCACCGGCGTTGATTGGCCGACCCGCGACGGCTCCGGCCTGCGCGACTACATCCACGTTTGGGACCTCGCCCGCGCCCACGTCGCCTGCCTGCAGCGTTTCGACGACATCTCCAACGGCTACGACGTCATCAACCTCGGCACCGGCCAGGGCACCACCGTCTTCGAACTCGCCGAGGCCTTCGGTGAGGCCACCGGCACCCCACTGTCCGTGGCCACCGGCCCGGCCCGCCCCGGCGACGTAGTCGGCTGCGCCACTCGCACCGACAAAGCCCACGACGTGTTGGGCTGGACCCCGGAACGCTCCATCGCCGACGGGGTGCGCGACTCCCTGGCCTGGTCTGAGAAACTCCCCGCCGTTCTGGAACAAGAGGCCAACCGATGACCAAGCCTCGCAACAAGCAGGGCAAACCGGCCAGCGACGACCCGGTGCTCATCGCCCTCGGCGAGCAAATCGCCTCCCGGCGCCGCGCTTCGGGGCGTTTGCAGCAGGACGTCGCCGACGCCGCCGGCGTGTCCCGCTCCACCCTGCACACCATCGAGCACGGCGGCGCCGGCGTTCGGTGGGAGAAGGTCATCTCGGTGGCCCACACCCTGGGCCTGAAGGTTGTCCTGGCGGAGTCGGACTGACACTTTCCGCCGGAATCTGTCAGCGCACCGCATTGCGCCTGGTCAGAAATCGGACCTGACAGATTTCGCAAAATCTGTCAGGGAGGGACAAATAGTTCCACGCCCGCGCCGGAACCCGGGAACTATTTGCGCGATCTCAAAAACCGACCTGGGGGAAGTGAAATATTTCTCCTCCCAAACCCAAGAAAGTTCCCGGGCGGGGAACTATTTGCAAACCCGCCCCTAGTCCAGTTCACCGCGGCGCCGGCGGCGTTCCTCGTCCTCGCGGCGCTTGCGTTCGGCTTCTTCGCGGGCGCGGCGCTCCTTGAACCGGTTCTTCTCGATGTTCCAGAGGAACTCTTCGTCATCGTCAGGACCTTTAATGACCGGCTTTTGGGGTTCCTGGAGGCCGCGCTGGCTGCCGTAGCGCTGCGCGGAGCCGGGGCCGAACGCTTTCCACATGAGGATGACGGCCAGGATGATCAGTGCAAGGAGTAGCAATCTTCCCATGGTTTTAAACATACTTGCCCGCCGGTTAGGGTTAGCCATGTGAATGAGGAAACTTCTCCGCAGGTAGATCCGCAGGCTAAGTCGCGCGCGAATAGGGCGGTCGCGGTGTATGGCGTGTTGCGGTTGGTGTTGTTCATTGCGCTGACAGTTGTGATTCAGCTCTTTGCAGTGCTTATCGACGCCCCCGTGCCCGTCATCATGTCCGCCCTCCTTGCCCTTATCGTGGCGTTCCCGCTGTCCATGCTGGTGTTTAAGCGCCAGCGGTTGGAGGCGAACGCGGCGGTGGCGGAGCTGAAGCGTCAGCGCGATGCTCGCAAGGAGTGGATCCAGAGCGAGCTCGCGGACCGCTAGAGGCGCCGGCAGCGCAGCGCGGACAGTCGGCGCTAGCAGCCAGGGCGCCGATAGCCGTCGCTAGCGGCCGAGTTCGTGGCTGAGCGCCTCGAGTTCGCCGCCGCCGGCCATTTGGTGGGTGAGTTCGTCGAGGGTGACGTTCTCGCGGGGCTCATCGAGCTCCTGGCGGCCGAGTTTCAGGATGGTGAAGTGGTCACCGACCAGGTAGGCGTGGTGGGGGTTGTGGGTGACTAAGACGACGGCGATGCCGCGGTCGCGGGCGGCCGCCACGAAGCGCAGGACCACGCCGGATTGTTTGACGCCGAGGGCGGCGGTGGGCTCGTCGAGAATAAGCACGCGGGCGCCGAAGTAGACGGCACGTGCGATGGCGACGACCTGGCGTTGGCCGCCGGAGAGGTTGCCGGCATCGACGTCGACGTCGGGGATGTCGATGCCCATTTCGCGGAGTTGTTCGGCGCAGATCTGTTTCATTTCGGTGTCGCGGAGTGCGCCGAAGCGGCCGGTGAGTTCCTGGCCGAGGAAGAAGTTGCGCCACACGCTTAACTCGTCGACGATCGCGAGCGTTTGGTGCACGGTAGCGATGCCGGTGTCGATGGAGTCGCGGGGGGAGGTGAAGGTGGTGGGGGTGTCGTCGATAAGCAATTCGCCCGACGTGGGCTGATGGAGCCCAGCGAGGATCTTGATCAGCGTGGATTTGCCGGCGCCGTTGTCGCCGAGGACGCAAGTGACTTCGCCTTCACGGACGGTCAGGTTCACGCCGCGCAGAGCGTCGAAGCTGCCGTAGGACTTGGTGATGTTTTTCAGTTCGATGACAGCCACTTAGCGCCCCTTGGTGTATTTGGCGAAGGACGTGTTGGTGAACACGGCGACAAGCAGCGTTGCGCCGAGGAAGAATTTGAACCAGTCGGGGTTCCAGCCGGCGTAGACGATGCCCTGGTTGGTCAGGCCGAAGATCAGCGCGCCGATGGCGGTGCCCACTGCGGTGCCGCGGCCGCCGGTCATGGCGCAGCCACCGATGACGGCGGCGATGATGTAGAGGAATTCGTTGCCCACGCCCTGGCCGGCCTGGATGGAGTCGAAGGCGAACAAGGTGTGCATGCCGACGAACCAGGCGGCGAAGCCGACGCCCATGAACAGCAGGATCTTCACGCGGCGCACGGGCACACCGACGGCGCGGGCTGCGTCCTGGTCGCCGCCGACTGCGGTGATCCAGTTGCCGAACTTGGTGCGAAATAGCACGAACGATGCGATGGCGACGAACAGGATCCACCACAGGACGGTCACGTTGAGGGTGACATCGCCGATGTTGAAGGTGCCGGCGAAGACCTTGCGGGCGGACGGGAAGCCCTCCATGTCGGCGATGGTCGGTGTGGCCACCTGGCCGGTGATGAACTTGGTCAACGCGAGGTTGAGGCCCTGCAGCATGAGGAAGGCCGCCAGGGTGATCAGGAAACTCTCAATGCCGGTGCGGGTGACCAGGTAGCCGTTGAGCGCGCCGATGGCCAGGGAGATGCCCAAAGCCATGAAGGCGCCGACCCACGAGTTGAGGTGCAGGTTGTAGTTCAGCATCGTCGCGGCGAGCGCGGCCGTGGTCACGGCGACGCCTGAGGACAGGTCGAATTCCCCGCCGATCATGAGCAGTCCGACGGCGAGAGCCACGATGCCCAGTGTCGACGACGCGTACAACGTGGTCGCAAACGCTTCAAAGGAACGGAATGCGGGCGCGACTGACAGGAAGAACGCGAAGATGGCGATGAAGCCGAGCAGGGACGCGAACTCTGGCCGTCGGATCAGTTTGGAAAGGCCGGTGTGGGTGCGTAGTCGGTCGTCGCCGGAGGTCGATTCCTCGCGCGACTCGTCGGCTGTGACGGCAGTGCTCATCGCATACCTGCCTTCGCAGCCTCAGCGACCTTGTCCACGTTCGACTTATCGACGAACGACGGCCCGGTGTACACCGGGCGTCCTCCACCGAGTGTGCCGCCGTTGCGTTTCGCGACCCACAGTGAATCCACGGCAAGGTAACCCTGCAGGTACGGCTGCTGGTCGACGGCGAAGGCGACGCGGCCGTCGGCGATGGCGTCGACAAGCTCGGCGTTGGTGTCAAAGGTGGCAACCTGCGCCTCGGAGCCGGACTGCTTCACCGACTCGGTTGCGCGCATGGCCACCGGTGCTTGGAGGGCAAACACGGTGTCGAAGCTCTTGTCTTGCGACAGCTTTGAGGTGATCGTGGACTGCACGGCGGTGAGGTCTTGGCCGTTAACGTAGAGCAGCTCGACGTCGCCGCCGAGGCCGTTCCGGACGCCGTCGCAACGCGCTTCCTGCGAAGAGTTGCCCTGCTCGTGGATGATGCACAGGACCTTCTTCTTGCCTTCCTCCTTGAGGCGCTCGCCGGCGGCGTTGCCCGCCACGGTTTCGTCTTGGCCGAAGAAGCCGGTCATGCCGTAGTCCTGGTACTTGCTCATGCCGGCGTTGAGGCCCACCACGGGGATGCCGTGATCAACGGCGTTGCGGGCTGCTGGGCCGATGGCCTCGGCGTTCGGCATGGTCACGGCGATGCCGTCCACGCCGGCGTCCACGGCAGAGCGCACGAGGTTCGCCTGGTTGGGGGCTTGTGGGTCGGAGGAGTAGCGCAGCTCGATGTTGTCTTTCTTGGCTGCGTCCTCGGCGCCCTTGCGCACGAGGTCCCAGTAGGTGTCGCCCGGTGCGCCGTGGGTGACCATGGCGACGACGTAGCGCGGAGTGTCCACGCCGCCGGCGGTGCCTTCGGTGTTTTCTGCCCGCGGGGCGCCGCCTGTCGACGAGCACCCGGCGAGCATCGTCGCAGCCATCAGCGCTGCGGCAACGAGTGTTTTCCGTGCTTTGAGCATTACAAGAGTGTGATCCAAAGCACCCTATTTGTCAAGGTCATGGGCAGCGTCACAGGCAGCGCCGCGGGCCGACTCAGAAGACTCCCGCAATAAGCAACATTGCAGGTAGCGCCAGGAATGTGGTGAGGAAGACGGTGTCGCGGCAGATCACTTCGCCGGAGCGGTACGTGGCCGCGTAGTTATACACGTTCTGTGCGGTCGGCAGTGCGCACAGGATCAGGGCGGCGTACATGTCGCTGCCGGTCAGGCCCAGTTGCGTTGCGACGACCCACGCCACCGCCGGCATGCCGATGAGTTTGAGGACGGTGGCGGTGATCGTCGGTAAGCGGTGGCTCTGGAGGACCTTCTCGCCCGTGAGCGACGCGCCGAAACTCATGAGGATCAGCGGGATGGAGGCGCCGCCGAGGATTTCCAAGGGGGCCAGCACTGGTTCGGGCACGGTCCACGAGGACGCGGACACGGCAAAACCGGCGAAAGCCGCAACAACAACCGGGGCGGTCAGACCAGCAAGGACCGACTTGAGCACGCCCGACGCACCGCGGTCCAGACCTGCGATAACGATGGGGGAGAGCACCGCCATCTGCAGCACCAGCGCCGGGATGACGTACGTCGGATCGCCCAGCACATACGTGGCAATGGGCAGGCCGATGTTGACCGAGTTGTAGTAACTCGACGACGCCGCACCCGCCATCGTCTCCGCCGTGTCCTGCTTGAACCACACGGCGCTGATGATCCAGTAGATGATCATCGTGGCCACCGTGGCAATCGCGATGACCAAAATGACCGGGGAGAAAAACGCGTCCGTGTCCGAGACCGCCACTGAGGAGAAGATCAGCGCCGGGGTGGCCACGTAGAACGCGATGCGGTTGAGCTGTAGACGTTGCTCGCCCGGTCCAATGACGCCTTTGTGAGCAAGCCACCACCCCGCTGCGATGACAGTGAAGATGATGGCAAAACCGGTAAGGACGTCAAGCATGCCGTTACCTTAGAACGTCTCCTTCGGGACGTACTCACTCCACCCGAAATCGCTCTCGTTCGGCATGTCGGAGGTGTACGGCACGGGCTCGCCCGCGCCGCCGAAAATCGCTGAGCCCACCGACGCCATGGCCAGGGCTGTCACCACCGACCAGATCAGCATCGCCTTGCCGTTCATGCCCAGCACCGGGATCAAGTCCTTACCGGAGGCGCCGCTGCGCACCTTCATTATCGACGCCACCGCAAACGGCAGGGCAATGAACGCCGCCAACGCCGGTGTTGCGGCAGTCGCCAGCACGATCGACATCACGAACGGGACCAGGGTCAGGAAGGTGAAGAGGCGGCGCGAGTTGTCGTCGCCAAGCCGCACTGCAAGCGTGCGCTTCCCGGCCTCAGCATCGGTGGGGATGTCGCGGATGTTGTTGGCCAGGTTCACCGACGCGGAGATCGCACCCACCGCGATGGCGCACAGGAGTGCCTCCCACGACACGAACCCGGTCTGCGTAAACGCCGTACCAATCACGGCGACCAGTCCGAAGAAGATAAACACGGACACTTCACCTAAGCCGGAGTAGCCGTAGGGGCTTTTGCCGCCGGTGTAGAACCAGGCCGCGGCGATGCACAGCGCGCCAACCAGGATGAGCCACCACGCGCCCGAGGCGATGGAGAGGATGATGCCAAACACGGCAGCCACCGCGAATGATGCAAACGCGGCGAGCTTCACATGCTCCGGCTCCGCAAGCCCGGCCGCGGTGAGGCGCGTCGGGCCGGTGCGGTCCTCGTCCGTGCCGCGGATGCCGTCGGAGTAGTCGTTGGCAAAGTTCACGCCGATGATCAGCGCCCACGCCACGATGAACGCCAGGATTGCGTACTCCAGGTCAGCGAGCCCGTAAAGGGCTGCGGCGCCGGTGCCGGCGATGACGGGGGCGAAGGCGTTCGGCCAAGTGTGGGGGCGTGCGGCCTCCCACCAGTGGTGCAATGCGGCGGAATCAGTCATGCACTCCATCATGCACCCTTGCGTTGCGGTGGGCTAGGGTAGTTCGCCATGTGGATTGACTATGCCGTGCGCCAAGGGCTCGTGGCGACGAGCGCGTTCTGGCGGCTGCCAATCCTGAACCACGCCGCGCAACACGCCGATATTGCCTTCCCCACCAGCGGAGATACCGTCATCTCCCTGACCACACATGGTTCGAGGGTGAAGTCGGCAGCGTCCGCGATCGCCTCGCTTCTTGTGGGCACGAAGCGCCTGCCGGTGCATTTGTGGCTCGACCCGGCGGACTTTCATGCACCGTGGCCCGCTACCTTGCGCGGGCTCGTGGACCGCGGCCTGCACGTCCATAAGTCCCCCGGCGGCCTCGGACCCCACACGAAGTATTTCGGTACCTTCCAGGAACTACCCGGCCACAGCGTGATCACGGTTGACGACGATGTGCTCTACCCCCGCAACTTCGCCGAAACCCTCCTCGCAGCCGCCGATCCCGCCAACGTCACCGCATTCCGCGCCCATCGCATCACGCTTAGCGATGACACCATCGCCCCCTACAAAAAGTGGCGCCCCGTCCGCACCACCGAGCCATCTCACCTGAACTTCGCCACCGGCGTGGACGGCGTGCTGTACCCACCGAACATGGTGGAGTTCGTCGCCTCCCGCGGCACAGCGTTTCTCGACGTCTCCCCGCGCGCCGACGACGTCTGGCTCAACCACTGTGCGCTTCGCGCCGGATTCCCCGTCCGCCAGGTGGCGGACCGCCCCGCCTCGTTCCCGCTCGTGCCCGGCTCCCAACGCGTGCGCCTGTCCCGCGACAACCTCGCCGGCGGCAACGACACCCAAATCGCCGCAACCTACACCGAGAAGGACGTGAACCTGCTCCTCGCTGCTGTGTAGTGGGTGTACACGGCGGTGGAGGACTACGCTTTTACGCGTGAGCACACCATCCACCCCACGGTGGTTCCGTCCGGCGCAGCTGACTGCGCTGGGTTTTCTCGTACTGATCGCGTTCGGCACTGCGTTGTTGTGCATGCCGTTCGCCTCAGCCGACGGCACAGCAACGCCGTTCATGGATGCCTTGTTTACCGCCACGTCCGCCACATCGCTGACGGGCCTGGTCACGGTGGATACCGGCAGCCACTGGAGTATCGCGGGCCGCGTCATCGTTATCACGCTGATCCAGGTCGGCGGCCTGGGCATCATGAGTATTGCCTCGCTGACCGGCATGCTGCTGACTGGCCGAGTGAAGTTGCGGTCGCGCTACTCTACGGCTGCTGAAGGGCGTCCGATTTTGGAAGGCGGGGTGCGTGCCACGCTCGTCGCTACGCTATTGCTCACCTTCGCCTTCGAACTGTTTGTTGCAGTGATCCTGTTCTTCCGCTTCATGGTCGAATACGACATGCCGGTCCTCAGCGCGGCGGGCGAGGGGATCTTCCACGCAATTTCCGCGTTTAACAACGCCGGGTTTGGGCTGCGCTCGGACAGCCTGATCTCGTACAACTCGGACGGCTGGATCCTCCTGCCGCTGGCAGGCGCGCTGATGATCGGCGGGCTCGGCTACCCGGTGCTTTCCGAGTTGGTTGGCCGCAGCCGGGAGCGCTTCCGCGGCCTGCTGCGCGGCACACCAGTCAGCGCCCGGAGACTTTCAGTAACCACCCGCATTACCCTTGCTGGCACAACGTTTCTGGTGCTCTCCGCCATGGCGCTCATCGCCGTGCTGGAGTGGCGAGGATTCCTTGCAGACATGTCCACGGGCACGAAGCTCCTCAACGCGTTCTTCAGCGGCGTCACCCCGCGTACCGCCGGGTTCAATTCCATCGACTACGCCGACGCCCACCCGATCACGCTCATGGTCACCGACATCTACATGTTTATCGGCGGCGGCTCCGCAGGTACCGCGGGTGGCATCAAGATCACCACCGCGATCGTGCTGATTGCCGCCATGGCAGCTGAGTTTGGCGGGCGTGACCAGACCACCGTGGGCAAACGCACCGTCCCAAAGTCGGTGGTCCGCCAGGCCATGACGGTCGCCGCCGCAGGCGTTACTGCGGTCACCCTCGGCGTGGCCGCGCTCCGGGTGTTCGACCCCCAGTTCACCGCGGACCAAATCAGCTTCGAGGTCATGTCAGCCTTTGCCACGACAGGCCTATCCACGGGCATTACCTCGTCGCTAAGCGTGCCCTCCCAACTCGTGCTGTGTCTTTTGATGTACCTCGGGCGCATTGGCCCGTTCACTCTCGTGGCGGCGCTTGCCGCCCGTAACGTCGTGCGCAGGTACGACTACCCAGTAGAAAGGCCTTTCATTGGCTAACTTCCCCGGCTCCCTGTTGCGGAGCAAACAACGCATCGACATCCCACCGGTTGTGGTCATCGGCCTCGGCCGCTTCGGTGGCGCGCTTGCCCACGAACTGACCCGCCACGGCGTAGAGGTCCTCGGCATCGACGTTGATGAGCGACTCGTGCGCGATCATGCGCCATTGCTTACCGACGCCATCGTGGCCGACACCACCGACCTCGAAGCCCTGCGCCAACTCGGTGTCCAAGAAGTGGAACGTGCCGTCATCGGCATCGGCTCCGCGCTCGAGGCATCTATCCTCACCGCCTCGAACCTTGTCGATCTCGGCGTACCTGACATCTGGGCCAAAGCCGACTCCGAATCCCACGCCCGCATCCTGCAACGCCTCGGCGTCGCCCACGTCGTCCGCCCAGAGCACGACACCGGCCGCCGCGTCGCCCACCTGCTCGGCGGACGCTTCCAGGACTTCGCCGAACTTGCCGAGAATTACGGCGTGATCAAGATGGTCCCGCCACGCCCGCTACTCGACGGCCCCTGCGACGCCTCGCGTCTCTGGGACAAACACCGCGTGCAAGTGGTGTCAGTGCGCAACGGCTCAGGCCAGTGGCACCCATTCGCACCAGGCATGGAACTGACCGCTTCCGACCTGGTCGTGCTTGCCGGTGCGCCCGACGACCTGGAGCGGTTCTCACAGCTGTAGGTGGTCTGTTTCTGCTGCGGTGTAGGGGTGTCATGTACCGTCGTGGCATGTCGCACACACCCCGCAAGCCGATCCCCAAAGTTGCTTACGCTCCGATGCTAGGCCTGGAAACCTATGTGCGCGCACGGGTTGAAAAGGACGCGTCACACCTCGTCCAACTTCGTGCATCTGCGTTGAACCAATGTGTTTACTGCCTGGCAATGCACCGACGGGACGCAAGGAAAGATGGCTGGTCCAAGGAGCGCGTCTCGCAGGCGGAGAACTGGACCGACAATCGCGAGCAGTTCACCGAAAAAGAACGAGCCGTTCTCGAACTGACCGATGCAGTGACGAGAATCAACGGCGAGAGCTCCGTTCCGGATGAACTCTGGGAACGCGTCGAGGAGCAGCTCGGCGAAAAGGAAGCACGAAACGTATTGATGGCGATTGTCGCAATCAACGCGTGGAACCGCATCGCCATCACCACCCGGATGGATCCACGAAGCCTTTCACGAGTCGACGCGTTTGACCTCGGTAATGAATGACAAACATTGAAGCCCTGCGCCGTTAGTCTCAGTCCATCTGCAGCACGGTGCGAAGTTCCTGGAACAGCTCCGGGCGCAGCCGGTGTATGACCGTCCTGCCCTGGCGGCTCTTTTCTAGGAGGCCGGCCTCGGTAAGCATTTTGAGGTGGTGGGAAACTGTCGGTTGGCTTAGCCCGGAGCGTTGCGTGAGTTCGCCCACGCTCATCGGCTCGCAGCCCTCTTCGGCGATTCTGGAGAGAAGTTGTAGCCGTCCGGGGTCCGCTAAAACTTTGAATAGGGCTGAGTAGCGCGTCGCGTCGTCTTCGGAGAGCAAGCCGGAGCCCAGTGAGCAGCAGTCGAGGTCAGTGTTTTCTGTAGTGGCGACGTAATCCTTCATGCTTCCTACCTCGTCATATTGACGGTGATAAATATGAGGCTTAGTGTTCGTTTTGAATGCTGTCAATAGATAAGGATTCCAGATGGAAGACACAACCTCTCAGCCAGTAGAGCGTATGTCGTTTCTTGACCGCTTCCTACCAGTGTGGATCATGCTCGCCATGGCGGCGGGCCTCGCTCTTGGACGGGCAGTGCCGGGACTTTCGGGCGCACTTGAGAGTCTCGAAGTCGGAAGCATCTCGCTTCCGATCGCGCTCGGCCTGTTGGTGATGATGTACCCGCCCTTGGCCAAGGTGCGCTACGACAAGACCCGCGAGATTGCCACCGACAAACGGTTAATGACCGTCTCAATCATCTTGAACTGGATCGTCGGCCCCGCGTTCATGTTCGCACTCGCCTGGATCTTCCTGCCGGATGAGCCGGAGCTGCGCACCGGCCTCATCATCGTTGGTCTCGCTCGCTGCATCGCCATGGTGCTGGTGTGGTCGGACCTGTCATGCGCCGACCGTGAAGCCACCGCAGTGCTCGTGGCCATCAACTCGGTGTTCCAGGTTCTCATGTTCGGGGTACTCGGCTGGTTCTACCTGCAAATCCTGCCCAGCTGGCTGGGTTTGGAGACCACCTCGGTGGAGTTCTCCTTCTGGGCAATCGTGTCCTCCGTGCTGGTCTTTTTGGGCATACCGCTGTTGGCGGGGCTGCTGTCTCGCATCATCGGTGAGCGCACCAAGGGCCGCGACTGGTACGAAAACACCTTCCTGCCCCGGATCTCCCCACTCGCGCTGATTGGTCTGCTGTACACAATCGTCCTGCTCTTCTCGTTGCAAGGCGACCAGATCCTCTCCCAGCCGTGGACGGTGGCACGGGTGGCGATCCCGCTGTTGTGCTACTTCGTCGGCATGTTCGCTATCGCACTCGTGGTGTCCAAGGCATCCGGGATGGGCTACGCCCAGTCCGCGTCCGTGTCCTTTACCGCGGCGGGCAACAACTTCGAGTTGGCCATCGCCGTTGCGATCGGCACGTTCGGCGCCACGTCCGCCCAGGCGTTGGCGGGCACGATTGGACCGCTTATCGAGATCCCCATCCTCGTCGGCCTCGTCTACCTCATGCGCGGGATCGGCCCGAAACTGTTCCCGGGCGATCCCACCTTGCCCAAATTGTCCTAAGGAGACGTTGTGAAGCCCTCAGTCCTGTTCGTGTGCGTCGGCAACGGCGGCAAGTCCCAGATGGCGGCGGCATGTCGCACGGCACGCTAGAGCGCTCGCTTATCGACGAACTCCTGTAGCGGCTTAGCACGCCGAGGTCATCGGGATTCGCTGCTTATTGCGGAACCTCGTCGCCTGCATGCGTGCCGGCGACGTGCCGCGGTAGTGGGTGGTGGAGGGGGGGGAGGTTGCGTACTTCGGATTGCTGAACGGTTTTCGGGAGCGTTGCTTCTCGATCCTCACACCGCCGCATTCTGGCACGGCTTACACGGTTGTGCTTTGTGAGTTCTCGGGGCGAAGCCACAAGCTCAAGAATGTTTAGGACGTGCGATGCCGTTCCGGTATGAGGGTGAAGCAGCCGTGACCGCGAGGTAGTCACTGAGGAACCCCTTCCAAACACCAGCCCGGAAAAGGAAATTGTCCAAGGCGACAATGACTGATAGCACTGAATTGCTGTCGTACTCCCCGCCTACGATGCGTTCTGCCCGTCGACGCACTCCATCCGCAACTGCCGGTTGGTCGAGTACGAAGCAGTTCCACAGTCGCGCCGAGTGCGCGCATTTGTTTCGGACGAAAGTAAATGACCGCATTTGGCTGGCGAGAAACTGTTTCTTTGTTCCTAAAATCGAGCACGCTCTGCTGTACACGGCATTGCCGTCGTTGCGAAAGCATATCGCCTTCGACAAGGTGCCTAGCGAAAGTGCTTCAACCGCTGCCCATACTGGCACGTCATATATCCACTCCCGACTTCCACCGGATGCATCTCGTCGGTACTTGGCAAGGTACGGCTCCTTCGATCGTCTCAGCTCGCTAATGATTAGTTCGTTGGTTGGCTGAACCGACGGATTTTTGGGGACTCTGTAAGCATTGGTTTTCAAGTAATCCTCATACGGCGTATGAAGATCTCCTTCGCTGAGAGCGAATGCTGTTCGGGTCGCGATCTCTGCTGCTTGAATGCCACGTAACAGTAGGGATCGGACTTCGACATCCATGTTGTAGATCCCAACAATGTCGTCCCATTGGGCGTCTGGCCTGAAACGCTGATCGCCATTCGAGGGATCATTCTGAAAGTAACGGGCGTACCCGGAAAAACGGTAATAATTCTGTCGCTCTAGAAATCTTTCAGCCTCTCTTCTGGCCGGAATTTTAAGGCCCCGAGCAGACAACAGGTCCACTTGTTGATCGACTGGGAGAAAAGATTTCCGTCGATTTAGCGAAGTCAAGATAACAAAGCCCCCCTCTCATATGACGCTGATCTTACGGGAAGCTCGGAGGGGGTCTCGATTGATTTCAATATAACCAAAGTTGCGTGACTTAGGCAACGGAATGAGACAGGGGAGGGTAGCGATGCACGCGGAGACCAACTCACCGCGGTCCGAGACCGCTTCCTCGTTCGCGGATAACCAAGCGGACTACTGGCCAGGCTGCACGAAGAGATCGTCCACAGGTCAAGTCCCGTGTAGTGGTCCTTCGAATCGGCGGTGAAACCTCTTTCATGGCACCCCCATTCTTGTCTTGCCGTTTGGCGTAATAGTTCGCAAAGTAGCACGGCTTTACTGGGTTTAGCAGGGCTTCGTCTCGTTATCTCCACTGGTGAGGGGCGAATGAGTGATTCGCCCGTTATGGAAGAACGTTTTAGGTAGATTCCGGCGCTCCCGCATCGGGAGCGGTTAATGCAGTCAGCATGCCGAATCGCGTGCTCACCGTCGCTCGAGAAATTGCGGAACAAGAAGGCGCAACAACAAACGACGTGCTGCGATCCCTCGCTGAAAATGGACTGAATCAGCGGCACAGCAGCGGTGGCGAGGCACATCCCGCCACATGACTGCGGGTCTGACGGCATATTTGTTCGAAAAGTTCCATGACAGTGTCTTTGTGACCTCTATGCTCGGAGGTGTTTGACGCAGCAGTGAACTGAAAGGAACATCATGGGTTTCCAGACTCCCATGTACACGTTGGAGAAATATCTCGAGCGCACCACAACTGGCGTTATTCAGCTGCCGGACTTTCAGCGGCAGTACAAGTGGGATGAAGAGCGCGTTCGTCAGATTCTGGTCACCGTGCTCCGTGGGCACCCCATGGGCGTTGTTATGTTGCTGGAAACCGGTAACGACCAGGTTCGTTTCAAGCCTCGCCCGGTTGAGGGGACTGACGTGAAGGAAAGAGAACCCGGGTACCTGCTTCTGGATGGGCAGCAGCGCCTCACCTCCCTGACCCAGGCACTTACTGGCGACGGCGTCGTGCACACGAAGGATGCCCGAGGGAAGCTCCTCGATAGAAGGTTCTTCATCAATATTGCAGATGCTCTCGCTGACCCCGACAGGGTTGAAGATGCAGTGATTGCGGTCCCGGCGGACGGGATCATGAAGAAGAACTTCGACCGCGACGTAGTGCTGGACCTGAGCACCACAGAAAAGCAGTACGAGAACGGCTACTTCCCGTTGAACTTGCTCTACTCAAGCGAGGGCACTCGGTGGCTGATGAAGCACCCGGACAACGATGTCGCGCTCGAGTTCCTCGATACCTATGTGCAGCGGGCTTCTCAATACCAGATCCCTGCAATTGAGCTTGACAAAGAAACCGATAAGGCGGCCGTGGCCACCGTCTTTGAGAAGGTGAACATCGGTGGGCTTCCACTTAATGTGTTCGAGCTTTTGACTGCTGTATTCGCAGGTGATGGTTCCTATTACGCCGAGACCGGTGAGGACTTCAGACTTAACGACGACTGGCTGGAGACCAAGAAGCTCTGGGAGGACTATCCGGTCCTTAGGAAGGTGGAGAACACCGACTTTCTCCAGGCGGTCACCATGCTCTCGAGCTTGAAAAGCAGCAGTCCGCACCGCCAGAAAAGCGAAAGATAGCGGTAACCGCGAAGCGTGAAGACGTTCTTCGTCTCACCCTCGAGGACTACCTTGAATGGCGCGATCTGTTGCGTGATGCCTTCTTGTGGACCGCGCAATTCCTCGCAGACTTACACGTGTTCACCGCACGAGACATCCCATACCAGAAGCAACTGGTTCCGCTCGCTGCGATCAAGGTGGTGCTGGGACAGGATGCTGACCTTCATTCGGTGCGTGCCCAGCTTGTCCGCTGGTACTGGTCTGGCGTGTTTGGTGAGTTGTACGGCAGTGCCATCGAAACCCGTTTCGCGCGTGACCTGGAAATGGTCCCTGCTTGGTGCAAGGACGAAACCAGCCCTGCACCGCGTACCGTCACCGATGCGAACTTTGTTGAATCTCGTCTTCACTCGATGCGCACCCGTAACTCTGCAGCGTACAAGGGTGTGATGGCGCTGCTGATGGCCAATAATTCCAAGGATTGGATGGAAGACAAGATGTTCGGTGCCGTCCAATACAAGGACATGAGCGTCGATATTCACCACATCTTCCCGCAGGCTTGGTGCAACAAGAACAATATTGACGACGAACACCGCGAGTCCATCGTGAACAAGACGATGCTCAGTGCCCGTACCAACCGCGTTATTGGTGGCGTTGCGCCGTCGAGCTACGTCGACAAGATCGAGCGGACCGCGAAGATCTCGGAAGCAGAACTCGACGAACTGCTTCGACCACACCTCGTTGACCCACAAGCGTTGCGTTCGGACGATTTCGACACGTTCTTTGCAACTCGCCGCGAAGCACTGTGCCAGTTGGTTGAGAGCGCGATCGGCAAACCAGTCCAGCGTGACATCTCTGCTGGTCAAAGCGAAGAAGACTCCTCGCACTTCGACCAGGAAGAGATGTAGCGTGCAACTTCCCGAGGGACGAACGATCGACGTTCGAGATCTTTCATCTCTGGCTCCCGCGTTCAAGAAGGGCGAGTGGAAGTGCGGTGTGTACCGTCTGCACTTTGAAAATGGCGAGGCGTATCCGGGGCAGTCGAGGAATGTGGTGACTCGGTTCGCGGGTCATCGTAGGCGTTGGCTAGACATTGTTGCCGTAGATTTCTTCCCTCTTCCGGTAGACCAGCTCAACGAAGCCGAGCAGTTCCTCATTACGGAAACCGAAGCCGAGTATTCGGTGAGGAACATCATGCTGACGAATCGGCCACGGGGTAACGACACCGCTGAAATTGTTACCCGAGAGGGAACAACCATCGCGCTGGGGTGTCATGATTCCGGTGGACGGTGAAAC
>NZ_KV787016.1:0-39667 GCF_001806995.1 Corynebacterium sp. HMSC11D10 | reverse complement strand
TCGTCTAGCAGCATCACAAGCCCAGCTAGACGATGAGAAAGGCCGCAACAACCAGCCCCCGAACTCCCCCTAAAACCCCCTAAAAGCGCCCTAGTGCCACGTGACCTCGGTGTAGGAGATAGTGGTGATGATGCGCTCGCGCAGCGGCTCAGGAGCCTTCGTTGGCTGGCAGCAATCCCGCACGATGGCGCGAACGGCACGTTCAGACTCGGCAATACTGCGACACTCCGGACATTGCGCGATCTCGGAGGTGATTTCCTCGCGGCGCTGTGGGGAAGTTTCTTCGTCGAAAAGTTCGCACAGCAGGCGGTATGTCGCTTCGCATCCGTGTCCCGTAGCCATTACTTCTCCTTCGCCGCAGTGTCGGTGTCCTGCATGTCCGCGTGGTCGAGGCCAATGCCTCGTTCCTTCGCCACGTCTTTCAACATGGCGCGCAGTTGTTTTCTTCCACGGTGCAGTCGGCTCATGACAGTGCCCATGGGGATGTCCAGCACTTCGGCGATTTCCTTGTACGCCAGCCCTTCAACGTCGGCGTAGTAGACCACCATGCGGTAGTCCTCGTTCAACGCGTTGAGCGCCTCGGAGATCCGCGAGTTCGGCATTGCCTTGAGCGCTTCAACCTCGGCGGATTCCAGTCCCGTCGAGTCGTGCGAGCTCGAGGAGTACAACTGGTAATCCGTCACTTCGTCCGCGGAGGTTTCCAGCGGCCGGCGCTGTTTCTTGC
The DNA here is from genome assembly GCF_001806995.1 of Corynebacterium sp. HMSC11D10. NCBI lineage: Bacteria > Bacillati > Actinomycetota > Actinomycetes > Mycobacteriales > Corynebacteriaceae > Corynebacterium > Corynebacterium sp. HMSC11D10. Next base: position 38,943 of record NZ_KV787016.1, on the reverse strand, counting down.
GGTACGAGTTGATGTAGGTGTTGGTCATGATCCGGTACAGCCACGCCTTGAGATTGGTACCGGGCGTGAAGCTGTCGAAGTTTTTGTACGCCTTGAGGTAGGTCTCTTGCACCAGGTCTTCGGCGTCTTGCGGGTTGCGGGTCATGCGCAGGGCTCCGCCGTAGAGTTGGTCGAGCAGCGGCATGGCTTCTTCGGCGAAGCGTGCCTTTGCTTCTTGATCAAGCTCGGTTTCGGGCATGCTCGCTATTGTAGGTCAGCGCTAAAATCGCCCCATGGCTGCTAAGACTCGCGCACTGAGCGCCCTTTCTCAAACCCCTCATGAGGTGCTCGAATACACCCCGAGCAAGGATCATTTCGGCGCACATTCTGCTGCTGAGTTGGGCCGTGACCCCCACACGGTGCTGAAGACTTTGGTGATCCATCACGAACGCGACATGGCGATCTGTTGCGTGCCCGTCGCCGGCCACCTTTCGCTCAAGGCGGCGGCGAAAGCGCTGGGTTGGAAGCGTGCGGAGATGACCGATCCTGCTCAGGCGCAGCGTGCGACCGGCTATGTCGTGGGCGGGATCTCCCCGCTGGGCACCACCAAGCGCATGCCTACGCTTATCGACGACTCCGTCGCCGACCTCGAAACCATCACCGTCTCCGCCGGCCAACGGGGCCTTTCTATTGCGCTGTCGCCTACCGACCTGGCGGAGCTGACCAACGCGAAGTTCGCGCCTTTCGGGACTGAATAGCCCTGGACTAGCCCGAGATCAACTCCGCGTAGTCGTTGCGCACGTTGCCTACTTCCTTTGCGGCCTCGTTCCACTGCAACGTGTCGGCCACGCGCGAGGGGTGCACAAGTTCTAACGCTTCCTCTGGGGTGCCGTCGACCCACTGGCGGATTTCGTCGTCACGCAGAAAGAGCGGTAGGCGGTGGTGGAGCCAGGCCATGTTGTCGGTGGCGTCGGTGGTGATCATCGTGGTGGATAGCCGGTCCAGCCCGGTCTCCCACAGTGCCGCCGCGTACAGCAAGCCCTCTGCGGGGCGCACGTAGTAGGGCTGCTTGCCGGATTCGGTTTGCTTCCACTCGTAGTAGCCGTCGAGCACCATCAGCCCGCGCCGTGTCTTGAACGCGCTGCGGAACGAGGGCTTCTCCGCCACCGTCTCTCCGCGTGCGTTGAACAGAGGCATGCCGGTGTCGTCTTTCTTCCAGGTTGGGAGGAGGCCCCAGCGGGCGGCGTCGATACGCGCAGCCTGCTCTGCGATCCGGATGAGTGGCACCTGGTTTGTCGGCGCGATGTTGTAGCGCGGCGGTGGGGTGCCGTCGGGCGCTTCGACATGGTTGATGCCGGGCAGGGTGGCTACCTCGGAGAGGAGTTCGTCGCCGGTAGTGAAAAGAACGAATCGTCCGCACATGCGCTCCATTATTATGACGTTCATGACGAACATGTGGCCTGCACCGTTCCATCCGGCCCCGATCACACACACGCAGCGGGTGCCGGGGTCAAAGTCCATGACTAACCGCGCCTACGTGCTGGCGGCACTTGCCGCTGGTCCGTCGACGATGACTGGGGCGCTGCGCTCGCGCGATACGGATCTTATGGAGGCCGCACTGGCGTCCATGGGCACCGGCTTCGAGCACGACCGCGACGTCATCCGTGTGACCCCGGGCGAGTTGCGCGGCGCGGAGGTTGATTGCGGTCTTGCTGGCACCGTGATGCGGTTTGTGCCGCCGGTTGCGGCGTTTGCGCAGGGGCCTGTGCTTTTCGACGGCGACCCCCACGCCCGCAACCGCCCCATCGCGGTTATCCTCGACGCCCTTCGCACCCTCGGCGTGTCCGTTGCGGGTGACGGGATGCCGTTTACCGTCCACGGCACCGGCAAGGCTGACGGCGGCCCGGTGGAGATTGACGCTTCTGGTTCCTCCCAGTTCGTATCGGGCCTGCTTCTGTCTGCGCCCCGGTTCGAGCGTGGCGTGTCCATCCGCCACACGGGTGGCATGTTGCCGTCGATGCCGCACATTGAGATGACGGTGGCCATGCTCGCAGAGGCTGGCGTGAAGGTCACCGGTACCCGTGACACCTGGGACGTTGACCCGCAGCCGATCCGCGGCACTAACTGGGTGATCGAGCCCGACCTGTCCAACGCAGCACCCTTCCTCGCCGCGGCAGCTGTCACTGGCGGCGAGGTGCGCATCCCGAACTGGCCACTGCGCACCACCCAGCCGGGTGCAGTGATCCGTACCGTCTTGGAGCGCATGGGCTGCGAGGTCGAACTCATCGCCGACGGCTCCACCCAGACCCTGCGCGTGCGCGGCCCGAAGCCTGGCACGCTAAAGGGCATTCGACTCGACATGAGCGATATCGGCGAGCTGGCCCCCACCGTCGCCGCCATCGCGGCGTGCGCCTCCACCCCGAGCGAGCTGACCGGCATTGCGCACCTGCGCGGCCACGAGACGGATCGCCTGGCGGCGCTGACCAACGAGATCAACAACGTCGGCGGCAACTGCGAGGAACTCGGCGACGGCCTGCGTATCACTCCCAACGAGATGCATGGCGGGACGTGGCGTTCCTACGACGATCACCGCATGGCCACCGCCGGCGCCATCATCGGTCTGGTTGTGGAGGGCGTCCAGGTGGAAAACATTGCAACCACCGCGAAGACGCTTCCCGGGTTTGAGGACATGTGGTTGGAGATGGTTTCCAAGTAATGCGCCGCAAGTTTTCCGATTACGACGAATCCGACGTCCGCATCCGCCCCGGCAAGGGCTCACGGCCACGCTCGAAGAACCGCCCGTCGCACGATAATGCCAAGTTCGGTTTGGTCGTGGCTAAGGATCGTGGGCGTTGGGGCGTCGTGCTTGACGACGACGCCACGCGCCTGCAATGCACCCGCGCCCGGGACTTAAAGCGCACCTCGATCGAGGTCGGCGACCGTGTCGGCGTCGTCGGTGACACCTCCGGCGCGAAGGACACGCTGGCGCGCATTGTGAAGCGCGAGGAGCGTTCCTCTGTCCTGCGCCGCACGGCTGACGATACGGACCCGTACGAGCGCATCATCGTCGCCAACGCTGAGCTGTTGCTCATCGTGGTTGCCGCCGCCGATCCCCCACCGCGCACCGGTTTTGTGGAGCGTGCCCTCGTTGCCGCGTTTGTCGGCGGCGTGACCCCGGTGGTGTGCGTGACCAAGTCTGATCTGGCGGACCCTACCGATTTCGAGCGTGAACTCGCCGACCTTGGTGTGGAGGTGCTGCGCACCGGCGTCGACGACGACATCGCGGAACTGCTCACACACATCCGCGACCGCGTTTCTGCGCTGATCGGCCATTCCGGCGTGGGCAAATCCACCCTGGTCAACCGCATCGTCCCGGACGCGGACCGCGAAACTGGCGAGGTCTCCGGCGTGGGCAAGGGCCGCCACACCTCCACCCAGTCCGTGGCGCTGGAGGTACCCGGCGGTGGCTGGATTATCGACACCCCCGGTATCCGCTCCTTCGGCCTCGCACACGTCGCCCCGGAACAAATCGTGCAGGTCTTCCCCGATCTCGCCGAGGCCGCCGAAGGCTGCTCCCGCGGCTGCACCCACTTGGGTCCGCCTGCGGACCCGGAGTGTGCCTGGGACACGCTCGACGCTGAATCCCCCATCGGGCGCCGCGCGCTGGCTGTGCGCCACCTGCTGGAGGCTCTACACAGCAATAACGAGTGGGAGTTAAAGCAGCTCGAGGAGGAACGCTAACTCGTCTGGGTGATAGAACGCCATGTAGTTGTCTTGGGCGTCGCCGACGGTCAGCTCCGCATCTTCGTCGCCAAGATCCGCGGCATCGACCACCTCGATGGCCTTCGCGGTGGCTTCTTCGGATTCCTTGATGTCCACATGGATCGCGGCGACGTCCTCAAGATTCACCGGGCCGGACAGTTTCACCACAGACTCGCCCATATCGGGTGCTTCGGTCGCGTCCACGTCCACGGAGATGACCACTCGGCGGTGCGGGAAGCGCTCCTCGTCCCCAATGGCGAGCAGGCGTAGCGACGCCAACGCTGCGTCATCGAACGCCACATCTTCGATCTCTTCGAGATCACCCGAGGTGAAGAATTCCTGCAACGCCTTCGTCGCAGAAAAACCCCACCCGCTGCGCGCATGCAACAGACCGTTGTCCTGCAGCGCTTGCAGCATGCCAAAGGTTGCCGGGATGTAGACGCGCACTAGAACTCGCCCTCAATGTCGAACAGGGACTGGATCTCTACCGCAGTGCGGTCCAGCGCGGTGTGCAGGATGCCAATGAGGTTGTATTCCACTGCGGCGCGGATGTTCATGATGTCATCGTCGATCATCACGCACTCGTTCATGTCCAGGCCGATCGCGTCGGCTGCCGCCTGGAACGCTGCACGCTCCGGTTTTTCCACACCGATCTCGCCGGAGAGCACAACCGCGTCGACAACGCCCTTGAACTCCCACTCGCGGATCGCGTCCGCAATCTCGCCCTCAGCTGCCTCGTTGGACAGGATGGCCACGGAGACGTCCTTCTTCTTGGCTTCCTCGATGAGGGTCTTCCAGCGGCTCTGGTCTTCAGCGCCCGTGTCCAGCACACCTGCGTAGTCGATGATCAAACCCTGCACTTCGGCCTTCTTTCGTTAGCTTTCGTTAGCTGCGTATTTCGCGTACGTGATGCGTATTTTAGTGCGCACACTCTTTATTTCATTGCGCCAATCGTGAACAATGATACCTACCCCGCGCCGCGCCCACCCCCTCCCGTGACGGAGGATTCCCACATGCCCGCAACCAGGTACTACAGCGTTCCCGGCCACCAGCACATTCAACTCCTCGCACCTGAGCGCCGCACGCCCGCGCCGAAACCGGCGCCGTCGGTGCTCGAGCCGGACGTGGCGCTCAGCGCCACACCACAGACCAATCAACGCGTCGCCCCTCTCGTGCGCCAGGCCATCAGTGCTGCGTTCGGAGGCTACGACCCGACTGTGATGACAGCCTCGCGGTTCAGTACGTCGGTGCGCACACACATCCGTGCGTATCGACGAGCCCAGCTCCAACTCCGCGCCCACACCCGCAACACCGCAGTCCTGCCCACCCAGCACGTCCGGGTGATCACCTGCCACTCTGGTGAGGCCGGCGAGTTCTACGGCACCGTGGAGAAAGGCGGGCGACGCCTCGCCTTTGCCGCGAAGATGGCGGACGGCAAACTGCAGTCGTTCAAAATACTGGAGCCGCCTGCGCGCAACACGTCGCAGACGGCTCCTCACGCCCTCACCAGGGCGTTGCCCTCAGTGTGAGACCGCACTGGCCCAAACAGTGGCCCCAAACAGTGGCCCCAAACAGTGGGTTCAGCGGCGGTTTTAGACGGTGGCGGTGCCGCCGTCAGTCTCGCCCTCAGCAGCCTGGGCTGGCTGGGTCTCAAACTGCTTACGCATGGCAAACAGCTGGCGCACGGTCTCTTCCTGGATCGCCTCGTTCATGGCGTTGAACATGTCGCCACCCTCCTTCTGGTACTCCACCAGCGGGTCGCGCTGCGCCATCGCACGCAGGCCAATACCTTCCTTGAGGTAGTCCATCTCGTAGAGGTGCTCGCGCCACTTCGTATCGATGATCGGCAGGATCACCATGCGCTCCAGGTTGCGCATCTGCTCCTCACCGCCGATCGCAGAGATGTTCTCTTCGAGGTTGTCGTAGAGGGCGTTGGCGTCGTCGAGAAGCGCCTGGCGCAACTGTGCCGAGGTCAGCTCACCCGGACGACCGTACTCGTCACCATCGATGAGTTCCTGCGGCGTCACGGACGGGCCGTACAGGGACTCGAGTGCGTGCCAGAGTTCCTCGAGGTTCCAGTCCTCCACGTAGCCTTCCGCGGTCTCCGCATCGACGTACGCAGTGATGGTGGACTCGATCATGCGACGCACCTGGTCCTTGATGTCCTTCGACGCCAGGATCTCCTGACGCTCGCCGTAGACCACCTTGCGCTGCTCGTTGAGCACCTCGTCGTACTTGAGCACGTTCTTACGCATCTCAAAGTTCTGGTTCTCAACCTGCGACTGTGCGCCCTTGATGGCGTTGGACACCATCTTCGCCTCGATCGGCACATCGTCCGGAACGTTGAGGCGGTTCATCATGTTCTCCATGGTCTGACCCACGAAGCGAACCATCAACTCATCGCGCATGGACAGGTAGAAACGGGTCTCGCCCGGGTCACCCTGACGGCCGGAACGGCCACGGAGCTGGTTGTCGATACGACGCGACTCGTGACGCTCCGTACCAATCACGTACAGGCCGCCGGCCTCACGGACTTCATCACCAAGCTTCTTGGAACGTTCCTTCGCCTTCGGCAGTTGATCGTTCCACGCCTCCTGGTAGCGCTCCTCGTCCTCAAACGGGTCGAGGCCCTGCTCCTGCAACTTCGCATCCAAGAGAATTTCCGGGTTGCCACCCAGCACGATATCGGTACCGCGACCAGCCATGTTGGTAGAAACGGTCACTTTGCCCGGCAGGCCAGCCTCAGCGATGATGCGGCCTTCTTCCTCGTGGTGCTTCGCGTTGAGCACGTTGTGGGCAACACCCTTGCGGGTCAGCAGCTGCGACAGGTACTCGGAACGCTCCACCGAGGTGGTACCGACCAGCACCGGCTGGCCCTTCTCCGCGTGCTCCGCAATGTCCTCCGCAACGGCCGCGAACTTTGCTTCCTGCGTCTTGTAGATCAGGTCGTCGCGGTCCACACGCTGGTTCGGACGGTTCGGCGGGATCTGCACAACGTCCATCTTGTAAATCTGGTGCAGCTCGGCCGCCTCAGTCTCAGCGGTACCGGTCATACCCGAGAGCTTGTCGTACAGGCGGAAGTAGTTCTGCAGGGTAACGGTGGCCAGCGTCTGGTTCTCGTTCTTGATCTCCACCTGCTCCTTGGCCTCAATGGCCTGATGCATGCCCTCGTTGTAACGACGGCCAGCGAGCACACGGCCGGTGAAACCGTCCACGATCATGACCTCACCCTGACGGATGATGTAGTCCTTATCGCGCTCGAAGAGCTCCTTGGCCTTGATCGCGTTGTTGAGGTAGCTCACCAACTGGGAGTGCTCAGGCGCGTACAGGTTGTCAATGCCCAACTGGTCCTCGACGTACTCCACGCCCTCCTCGGAAATACCGACGGTGCGCTTGCGGTGATCCACCTCGTAGTGGATGCCCTCACGCATACGCGGCGCAAGCTGTGCGAACACCGAGTAGAACTGGCTGGACCCATCGACCGGGCCGGAGATGATCAGTGGGGTACGGGCTTCGTCGATAAGAATCGAGTCAACCTCATCCACAATCGCAAAGTTGTGGCCACGCTGCACAATTTCGTTGACCGAACGCGTCATGTTGTCGCGCAGGTAGTCAAAGCCCAACTCGTTGTTGGTGCCGTAGGTGATGTCAGCGTCGTACGCCTTCTTGCGCTCCGCCGGACGCATCTCCGACAGAATCACGCCCACCTCCAGGCCGAGGAAGTGGTGCACACGACCCATCATCTCGGCGTCACGCTTAGCCAGGTAGTCGTTCACGGTGACCACGTGCACGCCCTTGCCGGACAGCGCGTTGAGGTACGCCGGCAGCACCGACGTCAGCGTCTTGCCTTCACCGGTCTTCATCTCAGCAACGTTGCCGAAGTGCAGTGCGGCACCACCCATGATCTGCACCTTGTAGTGCTTCTGTCCCAGCACGCGCCACGACGCCTCACGGGCAGTCGCGAACGCGTCGAGCAAAATGTCGTCGAGGCTCGCGCCGTCGGCGATGCGCTGCTTGAACTCGGCGGTCTTCGCCTTGAGTTCCTCATCAGTCAGCGCCGCGTATTCATCGTCCAGGGCCATGACCTGGTCAGCGATCTTCGCCAGGCGCTTGACGGTACGCCCCTCACCGGCGCGGAGCAGCTTCGACAGTCCAAACACGTGAGAAAATCCTTTACTACTGGAGTAGGCAGGGCCAAGGTGTAACAACCCGCCATTGTACGCACGCCTACGTTGCAGAGAACAACCCGGCGTTGCTAATCGACGACAAAACCCGCCCGGCCCCTTTCACAGGACCGTGCGGGTAACAGCGCAAGCGCTACTTCTCGCCTGCTTCGGCTTCCGCCTCATCAGCCAGTTCGATCAAACCGTAATCAAACGCGTGACGGCGGTAGACCACAGCCGGACGGTTCGTCTCCTCGTTGATGAAGAGGTAGAAATCGTGTCCAACCAGCTCCATCTCGCTGAGCGCATCATCCACGCTACGTGGAGCGTTGGAGTGCACCTTGGTACGAACGACCTGACCCGGGGTCAGATCCTCAACCTGATCCTCGTACGGGTCAACATCGTACGGACCCTGCGCAGCAGCCTCGCGAGCCTGCGCTGCCTTCTGCTCAGCCTCAAGCTCAGCAGCAAGCTTGCCGGCGCCCTTCGGTGCACGGTGGCCAGACATCGGAGTGGTGCGACGAGCCTTGACCTTGCGCAGCGAACGCTCCAGCTTTGCCACTGCGGCATCCAAGGCGTTGTAGAAGGTGTCTTCCTTCGCCTCAGCGCGTGCGAGGTGGCCCGAGCCAGTTGCGGTGATCTGGATGCGTTCCGCTTCCTGTTCACGACGCGGATTCGGCTCATGCTTGAGCTCAACGTGGAAGGAATTCAGAGTCGGATCGAGCTTCGCAATCTTTGCCAACTTGCCGCTTACGCGTTCCTGGAAGTGCTCCGGAACCTCAACGTTGCGGCCGGTGATGGTCAACGCCACATCGGGTCCGAGACCCTCCCCCTGTGCGCCACCCTGTACGGCATTCTGGTCTGCAGAAGTCATGTGCTTCCTCCCTGTGGGTAGTAGGAACTGTGTCCATCACCACTATACAACTGGTTATGACCAATACACGGGGGTTCGCAAAATGTTCGCTATGAGCTTACTGAGAGCTACGCTGCCGGGTGTTGAGCAGCGGATGCTTAGCTGCGGGTGCTCTGCTTCACGTTTGCACCGAGACCTTCAGCGATGGTCTGGCAGGTGCCCTCATCAGTGTTATCGCAGCGGCCAACCCAGTTCTCGCCGACAATGACTTCCTTTGCGTACGGGAACTGCTCCTCCATGAGGTAGCGCGCGTAATCCTCGGGCGTGCCGTCGAGCTTGAATTTGATCTGGCCCTTTTCCTTCTGCATGCACACGCCCTCTTCCTGCTTCAACTCCTGCCAGTTGGTGCAGTCGAAGTCCGTGCCGGCAAGGGCGTCACGGATTTCGGAGACCTCCTGAACACGGGCCTCATGAAGTGGGGTGATCTCTGCAGTCGAGCAACCGACCAACGCGAGAACCGGGGCACACACGAGTGGAAGAAGACGCAATTTCATTCCTGCGACCCTACTGGACACCTGCAAAAGCACATATTTGGCCTGCGGTTACGCTGCGCACACGGTCACGCACGCACTCACGTCAACCCCGTGGGCGAGCAGCACGGACACACTGGCCTGGAGGGTTGCTCCGGTGGTCACGACGTCGTCGATAAGAACCACGGGACCTGCAGGGATGGCGGAAAGCCGTACTGCTCCGGACAGGTTTGCGCGGCGCGAAGACTCGTCAAGGTTCGACTGATCGGCAGCGCTGGCGTCGAGTAGCAACGCGGGTGTGACACTGCGCCGGGTGGCGCGGCAGATAGCTTCCACGGGGTCGCCGCCGCGGGCTCGTGCCGAGGACACCTTCGTCGGTGCGGGAACCAGCACCGCGCCGACTGCGATATCGCCGCGCGCCTCCAAGTAGTCCAGCCCGGCGTTGAGTACCGCACCGACGTGGCGACGCACGGCAAGGTGGTTACGTTCCTTCATTGCCAACACCACCCCACGGTGCGCACCCGCATAGGCACCTAGTGCGAACACCGGCACCATCGGTGTGGTGTTGGGAAACACGCGCTGCGGCGGGTACGCCAACTCCATCCGGCAGGTGGCGCACAACAGCGGCCCCGGCACGCCGCATCCGGCGCACTTGCGCGGTAGCAGCAACTCCCCGATATCCCCCAGCATCCCTGACTCCCCTACCGCGCGATGATCGGTAGCGCGCGCATACCTTCCAGACCTGGCACCTCACGCCAGATGGGGTTATCCGCACCTGAGGCCGGCACTTGCAATACAGCATTGACGTCAGTGACGTAGAGCATGCTTGGCGACGCCGCCACTGCCACCACCGGAGCCGAAATATTGCCCGCCGACAACGCGGTCATAGACGAGCCGTCCTGCTCCACACGCAGCACTGGCGACGGGGCGGAGGTACCGACGATGAGCGAACCGTCCGCACGCCACTCGGCGGATACGACACTGCCTCCGAGCTCGTGGGCGTACTCGAGCACATTGACAATAGAGCGTTCGCCGGAAGCGCCACGCTGGACAATGCCTGTGTAGAGCTTTCCGTCGATCACCATGACCACGCGGGTGCCGCTGCGCGACAGGCGCAGCACAGAAATGTTGCCGTCCACGCCTTCTGGCAGGTCGACGTGCACCTCGCCGGTGGACAATTCGCCACTGGCTGCGGATTGGACTGTGCGCAGGATCCGCTTGCCGTCTGCAACCGACCACACCGCCGCCGCGTTCGCTTCGAAGCTCGGGCGTGTGAATGTACGCGCCCGCATAACCTCTTCCTCGCGGGCACCGAATTTGCCCACGCGAAGCACATCGTCCTTGTCATCGTCTGGTTTGCCGAAGACAGCAGCCCATTGGCCACCCTTGGCCAGGTCGGCTGAAGTGATCTGGCCAGAGCTGCCGAGGCTGCCGTCGACGGCCTGGGTGGTGCGGCCGTCGACACGCAAAATGCGCCCATCGACGAGCGCGTAGAGCGTGCTTTCACCAGCGGTTTCCACCAGTGGGCTCTCGTCCGCAAAGTCGTCGGTACCGAGTTCGTCAGCGCCTTCGATGAGGGGGCTGCCGTCGGCTTCCAAACGATACGGACCTGTGATGCCGGCGGTGGCAAGGGTCCACACCACTTGGGCAGCAAACTGCGTGCGGCGTGCGGCGTCGACTTCGCTGAAACCAGTAAAGGTAAACGCGCCGTCTTTGAACCCCGTATAGGCCACTTTCGACGGCAACGCATTGGGCAACGCTGGACGCAGACGCTCCGCAGGCCCCTCCATAAGCAACCCGATTAAGTCACCCGCCAGGGCCTCGCGACGCGAGTGAACCCAACGGCGGTCGGTGACCAACTCACGGTCGTCGGCATCAAAGAAGTACAGGTTATACGGCTGATACTGGTTACGCAGCTCAGTTCGCTCCATGACCACACCCGCGGGTAGCGACGAAATACGCCACTGCCCATCGATCATGTCCAGCTCGATTTCTGCCTCGTATTTGCCGCGCTCCGGAGCAAACGATCCCCCAGTGCGCACCGCACCAACCACATTGCCGTGAACCGCAAAGCGACGCTTCCCTGCCGAGGCCCCCGGCAGCGTGGTCACGCCGAAGCTGTCCACGATCAGCTTCTGCCCGCTTGGATCCCACGCCTGGGCAGCGCTCTCCGTCAGGTAAGCACGCGCCATTTCGTAGTCGCCGTCCGGAATCGCCGATGCTGCGTAGAACCCACGCAGCAGCAAGTCTGGCTCCTCATCCTCCGCGGGACCAGCATCCGGCGTCGGAGACTCCGCCGGCGTAAACGGACGCAGCACGTGAGGTGCCGAGTTGGTTGGCAGCGTTGCGCACCCCGACAGCAGGGACATCGCAGTCAACGTGGCCACGGCCGACAACGCCAACGATGCAGCTTTATTCGTCCTCATCGGTGTTCCTCCTGGACTTCAGGCTGCGGATCCGGCGCTACTACACCGGCCCCACTATCGGTGGCCGGATCATCTCCCCCGCTGGTGTCAGCATCGGTAACTCCAACCGCTTCGGTGACAACAGGAGCCCCTTCGATCTCGCCGGAAATCTTGCCCGGCGCGACCAAGTCCAACGGGGCGACGTTGATTTTCGCCCCGACTTCTCTCGGCAGCACCAGGCGGAATTGGGAACCCACGCCGTGCGTGCCAGCGGCGTCGAGGATGCCGCCGTGCAATAGCGCATCCTCGCGCGCAATAGCCAGGCCCAGGCCGGTGCCGCCCGAGTGGCGCTTGCGGGACTTGTCCGCGCGCCAGAAGCGGTTGAACACTAACTCGTCTTGGCCTTCCTTCAGCCCAACACCGCGGTCGGTGACGGTGATTGCCACGGCCTCGTCGTTGGAACGCATCACAACCTTCACCGGGTTGCCCTCCGAGTGGTGGATGGCGTTGGCCACCAGGTTGCGCACGATGCGCTCGATACGCCGTGGGTCACCCTCGATCGTCTGTGGTTCCTCCGGGATGTCAAAGTCGACTTCCACATCCAACTCGTCGGCAAGGTGCTGGGTTTGCTGCCATGCAGACTCCACCGGCCCGCGAGCATCCATGCTGGTGGTGGAGAGTTCGGCCACGCCGGCGTCGTGACGCGAAATCTCCAGCAAATCATTGAGCAGCGCCTCGAAGCGGTCGAGTTCCTTGATCATCAACTGGGAAGCGCGCTTGGTCGACGGTTCGAGCGAATCCTCGTTCGCCGCGATCATGTCTGCGGCCATACGCACCGTAGTCAGCGGCGTGCGCAACTCGTGGGAAACATCAGAGGTGAACTGGCGCTGCAGATCACCGTATTCCTCCAGGTTGTTGATCTGCTTAGACAGCGTGTCCGCCATGTTGTTGAAGGACATGGCCAGCACTGCCATTTCGTCTTCGCCATCGACCGGCATGCGCTCGCGCAGATGGCCAGACGCGAAACGCTGAGCAGTTCTCGACGCCGAGCGCACCGGCGCCACAATCTGCTGCGACGCAAGCCACGCAATGCCCATCAAAAGCACCACGACGATCACCGCAGCGATAGCCAAAATGCCACGCATCAGTGCAACGGTGGTGGTTTCGCTCTCCATATTCATGACCAGGTAGAGCTGCAGATTCGGGATATCCGCATTCGTTGGTGTACCGACGATTAACGCGTCATACAACGTCGCATCCGGCCGTTCCACAGTGGCGAATTGGTAGGCCACATTTCCGTCGTTGACGAACTGCGCTAAGCGCTCTGGGATCTGGTACGACTCCGGCGACGAGGTCACCACCCCGCCACCGCTTTCCGCCACCAAGACCGGCTCGTAAAAGCTCGACGTGTCCGAGTGTTCCTGTGCGCGCTGGGTCAAACCTGCACGGGCTGAGTTCAAGCGCGCCTGCAGCGAGGCGGAACTGCCGCTGTTGTCCAGCTGGTATTCGACGGTGGCGCGTGCGCGCTCGATCTCCACACTCGCGGTTTCCAGCTTCGCCTCGGTGATGCGGCTAGTGACCACCGACGCCAGCACAAACCCAAGCACGGACATCACGATTGCGGACACGATAAGTACCGTGCCCACGAACCTCACCTGCAACGAGGTCGACCATGCGTGCGCTACGCGTTCGCGTGCGCGTTTGAGCGCATTCAGCGACTACACCCCCGGCTTGCCGGTCTTATAGCCCACACCACGCACGGTGAGGATGATCTCCGGGTTCTCCGGGTCGTGCTCAATCTTGGAGCGCAGACGCTGGACATGCACGTTAACCAGGCGCGTATCCGAAGCGTTGCGGTAGCCCCACACGGACTCCAGCAGCTCCTCGCGGGTGTGCACCTGATTCGGCTTCTGCGCCATTTCCAGCAAAAGGTCAAACTCGAGCGGGGTCAGCTGAATTTCCTGGCCGCCGCGAGTCACGGTGTGCTGCGGAACGTCAATGGTCAGATCGCCAACCTCGTAGATTTCCGCCGGCTCGTCGTCAGTACGACGCAGACGCGCGCGGATTCGGGCGACCAGTTCCTTCGGCTTGAAGGGTTTGGTGATGTAGTCGTCCGCACCAGACTCCAGTCCAAGCACCACATCCACCGTGTCGGTCTTCGCTGTCAGCATGACAATCGGCACGGCGGACTGCTTGCGGATCTCGCGGCAAATATCAATGCCGTTGACGCCTGGCAGCATCAGGTCGAGCAGGATCAGATCCGGATCAAAGCTGCGCCACGCGCCAACGGCCTCAGCGCCATCGGTGACGGAACTCGTCTCAAACCCCTCGGCCTCAAGCACGATGGTGAGCATCTCGTTGATCGCCGGGTCATCGTCCACGACCAGGATCTTGTGGGCCACATGTACTCCTTTGTCAGGGCTTTTATGGGGGTTGAAATGACGAGGCTTATGCCAGGTCGCGTATTACCTGAATGATAACCGCAGGATCCGAACCGCGTACCCACGGCCCACCCCACGACATTTCCGCCAGCCGTCCGTACATCGCATACGTTGCGGCCTGCAGGCCACCATCGCGTTCGTAGCGATCGCGCGCACGCGTTGCGTCCTGCGTCTCGCGCTTCGCTGCGCGTTCCCGCGCAAGCTCAGGGCTCGTATCGACGAGCACCTGCAAGTCCGGCCTCGGCAACCCCAAACGCCCAAACTCCAGGTCTTCCACCCAGCGCAAGGCGGCATCGTCACCGGTGCGCGCAGTGGTGTACGCGGCGTTAGAGGCCACGTAGCGGTCCAAGATGAGGACGCGGGACGGATCGTCGACGTACTCGTCGAGAAGCGCCTTCGCCCCATGACGGTCAAGTGCGAACAGTGTCGCCATCGCAAACGCGGAATCCGTCACATCCCCCATGCGCCCGTGCAGCGCGTCTTGTGCGAGCTGGGCGTGAATGGAGTCCTCGTAACGCGGAAACGCAAGCGTGTCGGCGTTGAGTTCCTTCTTGATCGCGGTGACAAGCGTGTTCTTGCCCGCGCCATCGATACCTTCAAACGCAATAATCATGGCCGCAAACCGTTAGGCCAGCGCCTCGAGGAACTGCTCAAGGTCCGCCTCGGTCTCCACTGCTTCCAGCACCGCAGCAGCAGCCTCGACGAGCTTCTCGTCGATCTCGTCCGGGCGCAGACGGATGAACGGGTACGCCTCTGCCACATCACCGGCAGAAAAAGGTGCACCCGACCAAATTGCAGCGATCGTCGCCGCAGCCTGGCCGTTGAGGATCTCATCTTCGCTTGCGGAATCCCCATTTGCGGCGAGGAGCACGGCGTCACGCACTGCTTCCACAATCTCGTCGGTATCCAGGTCAGAGATCTCGTCGAGGAAATCTGCATTGGTGTCAATGGTGAAAATCTGCTCGTCCCAGGTCGTCACTGTGACGCTCCTTCCGTCTGTATCGAGTGCTGCAAACACGGTATCTATTACGTCTTTATATACGGCACTTGCACCTTATGGGGGTACACCTTCGCCGTACGACGTGCTATAAACATTCCTACACCACCATACTGTTACCAATTCGTGATGTAAGGGCTGCGCGCCGACCGTGGAAGGAGCGGGGACGTGAAACCGACCAACCGCCGTACCGCTGCTCTTTTTGCTGCAGGCCTCGGGCTTGCTGGCCTGACCGGTTGGACCGTATGGGCGTCATCGTCCACCGGGCCTTCGGACCACGCAGGCTTTTCCGCCGAGGCAGCAGACACCACCAGCGCGCACTCGACAACCTCAAGCACGTCGAGCACCCGCACAGCGACCAACTCGTCGACAACAGAAACCTCTGCAGACGGGCGCACTGACGGAAACGATGCACCGGTAGACCAGGACTACAGCGCACAACACGGCATGCGGGGTGGCACGCACCACGTCAACCCGAACTATGCGGCGCAGAACGATCCATACCTGCCACCGCACGCAGTGGTGGGCCAGGCGGATCCGGCGCAGCCGACCAAGGTGTACCGCCCGACCAACATCGTTGTGCCGCCACCGGCGCAGTCGGCTCAGTCGGCCCAGCAGGCACCGCAATCACAGCGATCGGGGCCGCAGTCAGCCTCACAGTCGACCCGCCCGTCTGGAACAACGAGCGAAGAACGGCCGAACCGCCCCGAGACAACGCCTGAGTCCCCGTCGGAGTCCAGGCCGCAGCCAACGCCTGAGGCGTCGCACCCGTCCACACCGGACACGCCTGGCACGTCTGCACAAACGCCGACTGAGACCGACTCGGCAGGCACCTCCGGGGTCCCCACGGCACCATCCGAGCCCGAGCGCGGCCCCGGCACATCTGCGGACAACGAGCCGAAGATCAAGGACGGCAAACCCGCACCCGGCTCCCCCCCCGCCGAGCCAACCTCGCGTGAGAACGATCGCGATGAGCACCCCGAAAACAACAAGGCGATTCCTGCAGACCAGCTGGAGGCTCAACTGCAGTCGCAGGCATCTGCGCCCACAACTGCCCGGGCGCGTGTGCCGGGCAAGGAGGACGTGGCCGGATACCCCCAGCCGGATGAGGGCTTTAGCCCCCGCGAGGCGCTTGACCAGATCGCGCGAAGCGTTACACGGTAGCCACAAACACCTGGGTGGGTTCCCCATCCGTTGCAGGCCGCAGGGTCACCGCACCATCGCTTGCGGGAATCCACACAGCCTCCCCAGCGGCGATTGACATTGTCCCGTCCGTGGCGGTGCCCGCGGTGCAGAGTGCGATTGCGGGGCCGTCTTCGTCGATACGCAACTCGCCCTGATCAAGCTCGTGCATGCTCACGGTGAAACTCTCCACCGGCAGCACGAATCGCGTCCCGCCAGCCACCTCCTCGGTGTCTGCGCGCGGCGATTCCAACGAAGAAAAGTCGAGTACACGCACGAGCTCTGGCACATCTACGTGCTTGGTGGTCAGGCCACCGCGCAGAACGTTGTCGGAGTTTTCCATGACCTCCACGCCGAGACCGCTGAGGTAGGCATGCAGTTGACCTGCGCCGAGGAACGCCGCCTCACCCGGCTTGAGGGTGACAATGTTGAGCAGCAGAGCCGCAAACGCACCAGCGTCGCCTGGGTAACGCTGCGCAAGTTCCAGGAATACCTCGGCTGCTTCCACAACCCACGCAGGGTGGGCTGCGGTGCCTCCATCGGCAATCGTGCGGGCACTATGTCCGACGGCGTCGAGCACCTCCGTCAGCGCGGGCTTGGGTAACGACACCAGGGTTGTAAACAGCACCCGCATGTCCCCTGCACCGCCGGCCGCTGGCAGTAGTGCTGCGTAACGGTCCCAGGCTGGGGAGGAAAACGCCTCGAACAACTCGGTCATCTGCTCCACGGGGCGAAAGCCCGCCATCGCACGGAACGTAGTCAACGCGACGATAAGTTCCGGCTTCGGGTTCGAGTCCTTGTAGTTGCGCTGCGGGCTGTTGAGGCTGATGCCCTCAGCGTTTTCCCGTTCGAAGCCAGCAACGGCCTGCTCGCGCGACGGGTGCGCTTGGATACTCAGCGGGGAATCCGCCGCGAGCAACTTCACCAAAAACGGCAGTTGCTCGCCGTACTGGGCAATCACGCGGTCGCCCAATGCTGCCTGGGGGTCCTCGGCGATGATCTCGTCGAGGCCACGTCCGTCAATGGTCGCTGGGGCGGCAGGGTGGGCACCAAACCACAGTTCGGCCTCGGGCTTCTCGCTCGGCGAGGGCGTCCCCCTCAGCTGTGCGAGCAGCGTCCGCGACCCCCATGGGTAGGGTCGCAGTACCCCATCCAATCGCTCCATGTGGCCTCCTTTGGTTCTGCGTGAGCGCAAACGTCCAAAATAGCAGTCCCACGCTCCCCGTTCGAGTTACAAGAATTCGGTGCCTAGGAACGAATCAGGCCAAGAATCTCGTTGACCAGCGCGTCGACCTCTTCCTGGGTCGGCGCTTCCGCATTAAGACGCAGCAGCGGCTCCGTGTTGGATGCACGCACGTTGAACCACGCCTTGGAGTCCTTCAACTGCACAGTCACACCATCGAGGGTGTCTACCGATTCCGCACGATCCGCGAACGCATCCACCACACGCTTCGTCGCCGCTTCCTGGTCGGCAACTTCCGAGTTGATCTCGCCAGATGCGACGTAGCGCTCGTACTGCGCCATCAGTTCACTCAGCGGCTTGTCCTGCTCTGCCAGCGCCGCCAAAACGTGGAGCGCAGCGACCAAGCCAGAGTCCGCGTTGAAGAACTCAGCAAAGTAGTAGTGCGCGGAGTGCTCACCGCCGAATAGCGCGCCATGCTCGGCCATCTTGGCCTTAATGTAAGAGTGGCCCACACGGGTGCGTACGGCGGTGCCACCACATTCGTCGATCATCTCCGGCACTGCACGCGAGGTAATCAGGTTGTGGATGATCGTCGCACCGGGGTTCTCCGCAAGGGTGCGCGTGGCAATCAGCGCAGTGATGGCGGAGGGCGAGACGGCCTCGCCCCGCTCGTCAACAACAAAGCAACGATCCGCATCCCCGTCAAACGCCAACCCGATGTCCGCGCCCTGCTCAACAGTGAACTTCTGCAGGTCAACCAAATTCTTCGGGTCGAGCGGGTTCGCCTCATGGTTCGGGAAAGTTCCGTCTAACTCGAAGTACAGCGGGCGAATATCCATATCCCCCAACGCCGCCGGAACCGTCAGCCCAGCCATGCCGTTTGCGGCATCCACTGCCACGACCAACTTGCGCCGCGTAGGCACCGGCACCAGATCACGCACATACTTCGCGTATGCCTCGAGCGCATTTTGCTTCTCGACGACACCACGTTCCCCCTCAAACTCCGGCACGCCCTCAAGAATCATGCGGCCGATTTCCGACAAACCGGTATCTGTAGACACCGGGGTCGCGCCCGCGCGGCAGAGTTTGATGCCGTTGTACTGAGCCGGATTGTGCGAGGCGGTAAACATCGCACCAGCGCAACGCTGGGAGCCGGCAACGAAGTAGAGCTCGTCAGTCGACGTCAGCCCCAAGTCGGTGACATTAAGCCCCTGGGAGGCAGCTCCCTCGGCGAACGCCGCGGCCAGCGCCGGCGACGACGGACGCATGTCGTGGCCGACCGCGATACGGGTCTCACCCTCCTCGCGCAGAATGTGGGCAAACGCAGCGCCGGCGGTGCGGACAAAGTCCTCGTCGATGTGCTCGCCGACAACGCCTCGAACGTCGTAGGCCTTAATAACGCTGCTCAGAGTCTCACGTGTGTGCTGGATAGCCATGCAGGCCATCTTAGTGCGCCCCGCGACACGACCCCTCCCCGGCTGCTGTGGTTTCGCTATTCCTGCTCAGCCGAAGGATCCGGCACGATGCGCAAATGCGAACGGCGCGCCGCCTTATGCGCAGCAATCTGCTCTTCCACCCGCTTCGTGCGATGCACCGGGTGATTCGAGGTATCCGGGTCGTTGAAGTCGTGCGAGGCCTCGTACTCGATTGGGTCCTGCGAAGAATCGACCAAACCAGTGGTCAGTCGACCCGCCTCACGCACGGCCTCGGCCAAGGCGGTGATGTCGGAGGCTTCCGGATCGTCATCCTCATCGCCTTCTAACTCGACGTGCTCTACACGGACCATTTCCCAACCAACGGGCGCGGTGATGTGGGCGGAATGGCGCTCACACAAGTCCCACGCATGCGGATCTGCTACCGGGGCGAGCGGACCGATCACTGCCGTCGAGTCCGCGTACGCGTAAATCAGCGTGGCCACAGCGGGCCTGCCGCAACCCGGGCGACAACAACGACGGAAGACATTCACGGCGGACAGTCTAAACCCCTTCTTGAGGTTTTTGTACTGCGGCGCGGCGCGCCCCCTCCACACCTGCCTGTTTCCACCTTAGGATTGCCGTCATGCAAACCCCTTCCAGGCCCGGCGTCGGCCCCTCGCACGTCCGCGCCGCACGCGACCGCCACGGGCGAGGTGCCCGTGGCCCGCTCCTGCCCGTTGGGGTGCCCCGCTATCGCTCACGCAACGACGCATTCGACGCACTTGTCATGGAAGCCTACGCCCCGCTCCACAACGCGTACTTTGAGCAGCTGGCAAGCGTGGATTTGGCGGTGGACACGATCCCACGCATGCGCCTGCACGCAGATATGACGATCTTGCCGGACGAGATCATCGCCGACGGCCCGGTCCCTCTCGGGCGGGTGCTCCAGGCAGGCGTGGATCAGCACGGCAACCCCACCCGTGCGCGCTTTGTCGTGTTTCGCATGCCGATAGAACACCGCGCGGTGACCACCCAGGAGCGTGCAGAGTTGCTCACGTGGGTGCTCACCGCGCTGGTAGCAAACTATTTAAATTTGGATCCACGCACTGTGAATCCCGATTTTCCCTGGTAGATCCACACTGTAGATCTTGGGAGTTGTTAGCCGATCTGCTTCTTCAGACGGCGACGCTCACGATCGGACAGCCCACCCCAAATACCGAAGCGCTCATCGTGCTCGAGTGCGTACTCGAGGCACTCATCGCGCACTGCGCATG
Organism: Corynebacterium sp. HMSC11D10; assembly: GCF_001806995.1. Classification (NCBI taxonomy): domain Bacteria; kingdom Bacillati; phylum Actinomycetota; class Actinomycetes; order Mycobacteriales; family Corynebacteriaceae; genus Corynebacterium; species Corynebacterium sp. HMSC11D10. Next base: position 18,759 of record NZ_KV787016.1, on the reverse strand, counting down.
CCTTGCAGATTCGTTTGGCCTCACGAGTTGAGCCGCCTTTTTCAGGAAAGAAGGCCTCGGGGTCAGTCTGCGCACACAGCGCCTGGTCCTGCCACTCCTGCTCGACAGTGCCAAACAACTCGTCGAGGGTCATCCCTCCCGCAGCAGCGCCGCGGAGGATGGCGTCCGCTTGATTTTCCACGCCATTACCTTCCCTGTTGCTTAGTTGATCTTTTCGGTGGTCGTTCGAAGAGTGATGCACCCGCTGGTTGCGGATGCGGAAATAACACTTCTGTGATTACACACCGAGGCACTAAATAGTCGCAACCAAAATGTGAGCCGAGCGCGCCTTTTTCAGACATTCCCCACGTCAACTTTCACACCAGCCACAACTGTCACAGTATAGCTGCAATGGGGGTGGACTTCGGGGGTACTACATGTAGTGTCGGGACTACAAAGCGCGACTATTTGGCCGTGTTGGCGTGTCGGTTACGCGTCTGGGGAGAAACGCACTCCCGAATCTGGGATCACAACACCCGGCCACACACGCATGCCACCCTGCAGCTCGCAGCGCGCACCAATCTGGGCGCCTTCACCGATCACACAATCAACCAAGCGCGCATTCGCTCCAATCGTGGCTCCGGCAGCAATGATGGAATTGCGCACCATTGCGCCAGGCTCGATGGTGACGCCGTCGAAGATCACGGAGTCGTCGATACGCGAGCCCGCCCCAATCTCACAGCCACGGCCAACCGTTGTGCCGCCCATCAGAATCACGCCGTGCGCAACACCGGCAGACGGATCCACCACAGATTCGCCCGTACGCCCTTTCAACAGCGGCGAGTACGCAATGCCGCGCACCACATCCGAGGAGCCCTGGACGAAATCGTCCGGGCGGCCCATGTCGCGCCAGTACGACGAATCCACATGGCCGACGACCTTCGCACCCTGCTCAAGCAGGCCCGGGAAGGTTTCGCGCTCTACGGAAACCACACGTCCTGCCGGGATCTGCTCGATCACCGAACGCTTAAACACGTAGCAGCCAGCGTTGATCTGGTCGGTCGGCGGATCCTCGGTCTTTTCCAAAAAGGCCAGCACATTGCCGTCCTCATCCGTCGGCACCGAGCCGAACGCGCGCGGATCCGGCACCCGCACCAGGTGCAGTGTGACATCCGCATCCTTATCCACGTGCGTGTGCGCAATCGCCGACAGGTCCGCGCCAGAAAGCACATCACCGTTGAAGACCATCACGTTGTCGTAGCGGAGCTTCTCGTAGACGTTGCGGATGCCACCGCCGGTGCCAAGCGCTTCTTCCTCCACGACGTATTCGATCTCTAGACCGAACTCGGAGCCGTCGCCGAAGTACTCCTCAAACACCTCTGCCTTATAGGACGTCCCCAGCACCACGTGACGCATGCCAGCCTCACGGATGCGGGCAAGCAGATGTGCCAAGAACGGGAAACCTGCCGTCGGCAACATCGGCTTGGGTGTAGAGACAGTCAGCGGACGAAGGCGTGTGCCACGCCCGCCGACGAGAATCACCGCATCCATTTCTGTGATTTCTGCAATTTCAGCAGACTCGGTGATTTCGGTGGAGGCTGTCTGAGCCATTGCTAGATCCTTCATCTTGTTGTCAGTTCACTTCCCCACGGCCGGTGCCAGCCCTGTGTGCAGGTTTCGCCCTACCCAACTGCAGCGCACCCCTCACTCGGAGGCCGAGCCACAACGCCCAGCGGATGGGCGCTTGCCACGCATGCGGATGGCGGTCGCGCTGGAACCGATACGCCGAGGCGTGGTGCGCAGGCACCGTAACTCCCCTGTGTCGGTCCGCAACATGGCCCTGATCGTGCAAGATCACGGAACTCGGGCAGTACAAATTGTCCCAGCCTGCACGGGTAAGACGGTCCCCGAAGTCGATGTCTTCCAGGTACATGAAGTAGCGCTCGTCGAACCCGCCGATCTGGTCAAACGCATCCCACCGCACAAGGAGGCACGCGCCGGACAGCCAGCCTGCTGTGCGTTGCACCTCCATATTCGCCCCGGCTTGGTACGCGCGGGAAAACGGGTTGGACGGCCAGTAGTCGTACAGCAGCGCGTGCCCGATCCCCATGACCAGGCTGGGCACCTCGCGCGCGCTGGGGTATGCGGAGCCGTCGGCCTCTTCAATCCTGGGCCCGGCGGCGCCAGCCTTCGGCGCGTCGTCGGCGCAGTGGATCAACTCGTCGATGCTCCCCGGGGTGAACTCCACGTCGGGGTTCACAATAAGGAAGTAGTCGCCGCGCACCGCACCTGCTTTTCGACGATCCCCCAACTGCCGAGCAGCCGCATTAATCGCGGCTCCATAACCGATGTTTCCACCAGTGGGGAAAAACTCCACGTGCTCGTGCTCGCGTGCGGCCTGCTGCGGCACGCCGTCCTTGGAGCCGTTGTCGGCGCAAAGCAGCACAACGGGGCGCGTCGTCGCCTTCTCCAAGGAGGCGATGAGCTGCGCCAAGTGCTCCCCAGGCGAATACGTCACGGTGATCACCGCGAGTGGCGCCTGATGAGCGTCAGGATGATGCTCTGTGTCTTTCACAATGTTGGACAGCATACCCACCATGACCTCCAATTCCGGCGCACGGCACAGGGCGAGCCGGGGAATGTCGTATAATTCCCGGCGTGACTGAGCCCAGGCGGCAAGCCCGCGATATCAAACCTGCCCCGTCCCGGGTGCGGGATGTTTCGCAATCTGGCCACCCCGCACTGCGAACCACGCTTGCCATCGTCTCCGCCGCCGCGATCGCCCTGTCGGGCGTCGGGTATTTCGCCGTTGGGCGGCTTGGCGGGCAGTTGAGCGCGTCGGACTTAAAGGTGTCGTCGCAAAGCAAAGGCAAAGACGGCAACGCCCTGGACGGCGCAATGGACATCCTGCTGGTGGGCTCCGATTCGCGCACGGACGCGCAGGGCAACCCCTTAAGTGAGCAGGAACTTTCCCGTCTGAACGCCGGTATCGCGGACGGTGAGATCAACACCGACACCATCATGGTTATCCGCATCCCGGAGGACGGCTCACGCGCGACCGCAGTGTCCATCCCACGCGATACCTATGTGCATACGGACGACTACGGCAACCTGAAAATCAATGGCGTCTACGGCGCACACGCTGCCGCAAAACGCGAAGAACTGATCGAATCCGGCATGAGCGAAGGCCCGGCGCTCGAACAGCAGGTTGCTCGCGCAGGACAAGAGGGACTGATCGACGCCGTAGCGGACCTCACCGGTGTCGAAGTCGACCACTTCGCCCAGGTCGGTCTCCTTGGCTTCGTGCTGCTCACCGACGCTGTCGGCGGCGTCAAAGTGTGCCTGAATAATCCCGTGGACGAGCCACTTTCCGGCGCAAAGTTCCCCGCCGGCGAGCAGACCCTCGACGGTGCGCAAGCCCTGTCGTTTGTGCGCCAACGCCACGACCTGCCGCGCGGCGACCTAGACCGCATCGTGCGCCAGCAGGCCTACATGGCTTCGCTCGTACAGTCGATGCTTTCCGCAGGCACCCTGACCAACCCGGCGAAACTGCGCGAACTGTCTAACGCAGCGGAACGCTCCGTGACACTGGATAAGGGTTGGGACATTGTGGGCTTGGCCCAGCAACTTTCCGGCCTGGCTGGTGGCAACGTCACCTTCACCACCATCCCTGTGACCTCCGTCAATGGTGTCGGTGACTATGGCGAGTCCATCGTCACCGTGGATCTACCGCAGGTGCAGAAGTTCATGGCAGAAGCGATTAAGCCTGAGGAGGACAACACGGACGGCGCTGAGGGTTCTGACGGTTCGGACTCCGCCACCAGCGCCCCACGCGAGGCGTTCAACGGCTACGAAGCAGTCGTGCTCAACGCCGGCAGCGTCCCCGGACAGGCTGGGCGTGTTGCTGAGATACTCAACGGCGACGGCCTGACGGTGACAAGCGTGTCCAACGCCATGGAAGGCCTCTACACAGCTACCCAAGTGCTAGCCGCAGACGAGAACGACCCGGCCGCCCAGGAGCTGGCCCAGCTGCTCGGCGGAGTGCCCGTCGTGGCCAACGCCAGCGTGGAGCCGAACACGGTCATTGCCGTCATCGCGGACGACTACAACGGGCCCGGCGCGATGGATGCTGATGAGGCGGAACAGGTCGCCCCTGTGGGCACGCCAGGTGAAGATTTCGGTGCCAACGAGCCTGCCCCTGAGCTCTCAGCTGGCGACGACAGCCCGCGCTGCGTGAATTAATATCCTCCAATCGCCTGAAATTCGAATCGGCGACAGGTAAAACCTCTTTGCATGAACATTGCAAAGATTCATTCTGTCCACCACGCCGCCCAGGGCTCCACTTCGGTAGCACCTCAGGAGGCCACATCAGGCACGGTTCCCGACCCGGGACCGGACGATGGGACCGAACGAGATCAGACACCAAGAGGAGCCGTAGACCGGCTCCTCTCTTTTATTGAGCGGGTAGGTAACAAACTTCCGGAGCCGTTCACGCTCTTCCTGTTGCTCTTCCTGGCCACCGCGGTCATTTCCACGGTGATGGCCTGGGCGGGCCTGCAGGTGCAGGTGCCTGGCGACGACGAGGTCCGCCCCATCAAGGGCTTCTTCACCAGCGAAGGCCTTGCCTGGTTCACCGTGAACTTGGGCAAGAACTACGTTGGCTTCCCGCCGTTGGTGTACGTGCTGCCGATCATCTTGGCGGTCGGTATCGCGGAGCGCTCGGGCATGTTGTCGGCGCTGATCCGCCGGCTGTTCTCTTCCGCGAATACCTCGGTACTGCCGTATGCGGTCGGTCTGATTGGTGTGTCCGGTTCGCTGATCGCCGACCCGGCGTTCATCGTCATCCCACCACTTGCTGCCATGGTGTTCCAGGCTGCTGGTCGTCACCCCGTGGCGGGTCTGCTCGGTGGCTTCGCGTCCGTGGGCGCGGGATACGCTACGTCGCTGTTGCCGGGCTCGCTCGATGCACTGTTTGCTGGCATCACGAATTCCGTGATGGAGGCACTGCCAAGCCTCGACGCCCCTGAGGTCACCGTGGTCTCTAACTACTGGTTCAACCTTGTCTCCGCGATCGTGCTGGGACTTCTGTCCGGCTTCATCATCGACAAGGTCCTCGAGCCCCGCTTAAACAAGCTCGGTGTACCGAACAAGATGGTTGCTGGCGATGACGGCATGACCCGCGACCGCGACGGCAAGGAAATCTCCGCAGAGCTCACCGACGCCGAATCCCGCGGCCTGCGCGCCACTCTGTGGGCCACCCTGCTGCTGACCGTGGTGTGCACGATCGTCGTCCTCATCCCGAACTCTCCGTGGCGCAACGAGGAAGGCAACTTCCTGCCGGACTCGCCCTTGATGCAGTCCACAGTGTTCATCGTGGTGCTCTACTTCGTAGTCATGGGCCTAGTCTTCGGCATGGTTGCGGGCACGATCAAACGCGTACCCGACGTCGCAGACATGATGGCTGGCGCCATGAAGGACATGGTGAACTTCCTCATCCTCGCGTTCATCCTGGGCCAGTTCATCGCCCTGTTTAACTGGTCTGGCATCGGCACCTTCACCGCCGTGAAGGGAGCCAACGCGCTCGAGTCCGCAGGCATCACCGGTTTCGCCGCTATCTTCGCGTTCGCCGTGTTGGCGTCGTGCCTGAACCTGCTGATCATCTCCGGCTCCGCACTATGGACCCTGATGGCGGCCGTGTTCGTGCCCATGTTCGCCCTGATCGGTTTCGATCCGGCCTTCATCCAGGCAGCGTTCCGTGTCGGCGATTCCGCCACCCAGATCATCACCCCGCTGAACCCGTACATCATCGTGATCCTGACGCAGCTGCGCCGCTACGAACCGAAGGCTGGCGTGGGCACGCTCATGTCGCGCCTGATCATGTTCACGGTTCCGTTCTGGATCTTCTGGATGGCCATGCTGTTCATTTGGTACACCTTCGACCTGCCGCTCGGCCCGGGTGCTGCCATCTTCCTGTAGCGAGCCAATCAGGCGTCAGTTACGCGTCATCTAGGCCTCATCTAGCAGCGCCTCCACGGAGATCGCCCCGCCCGCCGCTTCGAACTCCTCGCGAGCGCGCTGCAACAGCACCGGGTCATTGAGTACGTCAGCGATGACTTGGCCGAGCCCCACCGCGGAGTCGATCACACCGTCCATTGCGGCCGGGGTGATCGCCGCATCGGCGAACTTAGTGGTGTGCAGCGCAGTGCCCTCCGGCGCGATCTTGACCAACGGGTGAATGCCGGGCACGAGCTGCGAGACGTTGCCAAAATCTGTCGACGCCGCCTGCGAGTCCGGCAAGATCCCACCCGGCAACACTTCCCTACCCCGCGCCTGCTGGGTCGCACCCCATCGCGCCGCCAAGGTTTCGTTGTTGCGGACAGGAAGCGACATGGGGTGGTTATCCCACTGCACATCCACGCCGGTGCCGGTCATGAGGGCGGCACCGGTGAGGATGTCGTCGATACGCTTGCTCAAATCCATCAGTGTTTCGGTGTACAGCGAACGCACGTAGAGGCTCAGCGTGGCCGTCTCCGGAATGATCGATGCCCTCGCACCACCGTCCGAAATGATCGCGTGTAGGCGATCCGACGGCGGCATCTGCTGGCGCAACAACCCCATGGCTTGGTACGCAAGCGTCGCAGCATCTAGCGCATTGCGCCCCATGTACGGCTGCATCGACGCGTGCGCGGCAACGCCGGTAAACGTTGCGGTAAGCGAGCGGCGCCCCGTCCACGCGTGCGACACCAGGTCGTAGCAGAACGGGTGGATCATCACCGCACAATCCACGCCGTCGAGCATGCCGCCGCGGATCATGTACTCCTTGCCGGTGTGGCCCTCCTCCGCCGGGGTGCCAAGAAACACGATGCGGCCCGAACCCGAACCGACCGCGCCGAGGAAACCACCCACCCCGGATGCAGCGATCACGTTGTGGCCACACGCATGCCCGATACCCGGCAGCGCGTCGTATTCAGACATCACCGCCACCGTCGGATGTGTGCTCGGGTCAAAGTCGTCGCTTTGCCACTCCGCGCGCAGCGCCGTTTCCACACCATGGGCCCCTTGCTTGACGACGAACCCCTGCCCCTCAAGCACCTTCGCAATCACAGCCTGCGCATGGAATTCCTGAAACGCCTCCTCCGGGTTCGCGTGCAGGTCACGCATGATGTGTTCCAGGTCGGCCCGGACGGCTTCGACGTTGCGCTCGACCTTCCCCCACACCGCGTCACGCTCCGGATAGCCCGGCTCAATCGGGAACTGCGGCGACGCAGCGGCGATCTCATCTCGCACCACTGCGTCCATGCGTTGCAGGAAGGCAGGGTTCGGTGGGGTTGGGCTGGTCGGGCGGTTGGGATGCGTTTCGCTCACGGTCCGCTCACTCTCCGTCGATCGGATTACGTTTCTACAAAACCCTAGCGCAGAATTAATGTGACTGGTACAACATATACGCATGAGTACGCGAAAAGCCACAGAGAGCGCCGAGCTCGAGCGCTCTGCCGACAGCAGCCCACCACAGAAGAAAACCGCAATGGATCGCCTCCTCGGCACCATCGAGTCGGTAGGCAACAAACTTCCGGAGCCATTCACGCTCTTCCTTATCCTGTTCCTCATCACCGCGGTGATCTCCACCGTGATGGCGTACTTCGGGGCCGAAGTCGCAGTGCCCGGCGAGGACGAAAGTGTGAAGATCAAAGGCTTCTTCACCGGTGAGGGCCTGGCCTGGTTCACCACCACCCTCGGCCAGAACTACCTCGGCTTCCCGCCACTGGTCACGGTCCTGCCAATCATGCTCGCCGTGGGCGTTTCCGAGCGCTCCGGCATGCTCTCCGCGCTCATCCGCAAGCTCTTCGGCTCCGCTAACCGCTCGGTTCTGCCGTACGCGGTGGGCATCATCGGCGTGACCGGCTCGATCATGGCGGACGCCGCGTTCGTGGTCATCCCGCCGCTGGCCGCGATGGTGTTCAAGGCCGCTGGCCGCCACCCGGTCGCAGGCCTGCTCGGTGGTTTCGCCGCCGTCGGCGCTGGCTACTCCACCGCACTAGTGCCGACGTCGCTGGACGCCCTGTTCGCCGGCATCACCAACGCCGTGATGGAAACCCTGCCGAGCATGGACGCCACCGAGGTCAACCCGGTGTCCAACTACTACTTCAACATCGCCGCCTCTATCATCCTGGGCCTAGCGTGTGGCTTCATCATCGACAGGATCCTCGAGCCTCGCATGCACAAACTCGACGTCCCCCAGGAGATGGTCGAGGGCGACGACGGCATGAACCGCGACACCGACGGCAACGAGATCTCCGTCGAACTGACCAAGCCGGAACGCCGCGGCCTGATGTGGGCGGGCGTCGCCACGCTTATCGTCACGGCAATCATCCTGTTCGCAGTACTCATCCCGGATTCCCCGTGGCGCAACGAAGAAGGTGGCTTCCTGCCGCAGTCCCCGCTGCTGCAGTCGATCGTGTTCATCGTCTTCACCTACTTCATGGTCCTCGGCATCGTCTACGGCAAGGTCGCCGGCACGGTGAAGAACATCAAGGACATCGTGGACATGATGACCAAGGCGATGAGCGACATGCTCGGCTTCCTGGTTCTCGCGTTCATCCTCGGCCAGTTCATTTCCCTGTTTAGTTGGTCCGGCATCGGCACCTTCTCCGCCGTCAAGGGCGCAGAGATGCTCGAGGCGGCTGGCATCACCGGCTTCGCGGCCATCCTCGCGTTCATCATCCTGGCGTCGTGCCTGAACCTGTTGGTTATTTCCGGCTCCGCGATGTGGACCCTGATGGCGGCCGTGTTCGTCCCAATGTTCGCCCTGATCGGCTTCGAGCCAGCCTTCACGCAGGCCGCGTTCCGTGTCGGCGATTCCGCCACCCAGATCATCACCCCGCTGAACCCGTACATCATCGTGATCCTGACGTTGCTTCGTCGATACGAGCCCAACGCGGGCCTGGGCACGCTGATGTCGCGCCTGATCGTGTTCGTGGTTCCGTTCTGGGTGTCCTGGGCTGCCCTGCTGTTCATCTGGTACATCTTCGACCTGCCACTCGGCCCCGGCGCTGCCATCTTCCTGTAGTGCCTACACTGGGCGAGCATGAGCATGCTTGCCCCACTTCTCGCCGCAGATCCCGCATCCCCGCGCTTCACCATTTACGACGATGCGCGGGGATTACGCATGGATTTCTCCGCCCAAACGCTGGACAACTGGGCCAGCAAAGTAGCCAACATGCTCGACGAGGAATTCGACCTCCCCCTCGACGCGAGCATCGTCATCGACCTGCCCGTCTCCTGGCAGGCTGCGGTGATTGCGGTTGGCACGTTCAACTCTTCGCGCGCTCCGCTCATCGACGACCACCCCACCGCCCCCGATATCGTCTTCACCACCCCGGAACGCGCCGAAAACTGGACCGACGCCACCGAGTGCGTCCTTGTCTCCGACGACCCGTTCGGCCGCGGCGTCGAGGAAGCCGGCGGCACCATTCCGCCCGGCACCGTGGACTTCGGCCCCACCGTGCGCTTCTACGGCGACGACTACTTCGGCAACAGCCCAGACCTGTCCACCTTCGCCCAGCCAGGCGTTGAGGCCGAACGCTACCTCGCCCCAGATTGGCGTGGCACCGATGACTTCACGATGTCGGTGATGGTACCGCTGGCCGCTGGTGGATCCGTGGTCGTCGTCACGGGTTCGGTATCCGATGAACGGCTCCAGGAGATCTCCGCCGCTGAGAACGTCACGCGCCGTATCCAGTAGTCATGACTGTTACCCCTGCACTCCTGGGCTAAGCTGTGCCGGACACTACCCGCATTGATGAAGGGAATCCGGCATGTCCCGCACGCTGATCCGCCGCGCTGGTGCGCTGGCTCTCGCCCCCGCACTGACCGTCAGCCTCGCCACCGCAACTGTCGCCCCGGCCCAGGCTGAGACCACGGCTCAGACCGAAACCGAGAACACAAACAACACCCCGAAAGACAAGAAGATGGCCACTGGCCCGGGTAGCTCCGAGTACACCCAGGACGAGATCGACAAGGTTGTCCGTTTCGTCGCGCTGCTGGTTGGCACCGGCGCGATCATTGCCACCCTCGGCGCAGCGGGCCTGTACTTCGCCGCCCCACACTTCGGCATCAACCTGCCTGGCCTCCCCCGCTAGTCCTGGCGCCAACGCCTGACCAGAGCGGAGCCCGTCGGGCGGCACGTGTTGCATGGCTCAGCGGCCGAAGAGGCGGCGGGCGAGTCGTCGCCAAGCAACGCGCGTGATGGAGTGCGGCACGGCAAACACTTCGCGCGCGTAGTTTTTCTTCCGCGAGGTTTCAGGCGTCGTCGCAGCGACCATGCGCACCGGGATGCCCAGGTGCCACGCCCACACGCGGGTACGGGGGACGTGGAAACCGCTGGTCACTACGGTGAGGTACGACGCGTCGGGGAACAGCGCGCGGGAACGTTCCAGGTTTTCGTTCGTGGACCGCGCATGCGGCTCGAGCACCACCGCCTGAGCAGGCACACCGTGGGCGGTGAGCCAGGCGGCCATGATGTCGGCCTCCCCGTCGCCGGACACCACGATCGGCGCCGGATTCGCACGCCACACCTCGAGCGCCTTGTGCAAGCGGTGCTCGAGCATGCGAGAAGGGCGCCCGTCCACAATCCGGGCGCCTAACACAACGATTGGGTTACTCACCCATCAGGCGCTGACGCAACGCCTCGTCCTTGCGTTCCACCTCGGCTGCCATGCGTGCCTGGTAGTCCACCATCTTGCGCTGCACAGCCGGGTCGGCGGCACCCAGGATGCGGGCGGCGAGCAGGCCGGCGTTCTTTGCACCACCGATGGAGACCGTGGCCACCGGGACGCCACCGGGCATCTGCACGATGGACAGCAGCGAATCCATGCCGTCAAGCGTGTCCAGCGCGCGCGGAATACCGATGACCGGCAGCGGCGTGGCCGCGGCGACCATGCCCGGCAGGTGTGCGGCACCGCCAGCGCAGGCGATGATCACCTGCAGGTCACGGGCGTGTGCTTCCTTGGCGTAGGCGAGCATTTTGTCCGGGGTGCGGTGGGCGGAGACCACGCCGACCTCGAACGGGATGCCAAACTCGGCGAGTACCTCGGCGGCCGGGGCGACGGTGTCCCAGTCCGAGTCCGAGCCCATGATGATGCCAACTTGCGGCTGTGCCATCTGCTTAGTCCTTCCAGGTTGCGTGGATGATGTAGTGCGCGGCGTCCTCGGCGATCGCGAGTGCCTCCTCGACGGTGTCGGCGCACACGTTGACGTGGCCCATCTTGCGGCCCGGTCGGTGGTCCTTGCCGTAGAGGTGCACCTTGGCCTGCGGGTACTTGCGCATCACCGCGACGACGCGCTCGGCCATCGGGGTATCCGGGTCCTCGTCGCCGCCAAGGGTGTTCACCATGACAGTCGCCGGCGCGAGCGTGTCCACGGCACCGAGCGGCCAGTCCAACACCGCACGGATGTGCTGCTCAAACTGGGAGGTCAGGCAGCCGTCCTGGGTCCAGTGGCCAGTGTTGTGCGGGCGCATGGCCAACTCGTTGACGGCCACCTCCGGGCCGTTCGGACCCTCAAACTCGAACAGTTCCACCGCCAGCACGCCGGTGACACCCAAGCCTTCGGCGACACGCACGGCGAGGTCCTCGCAGTGCTTAGCCAACTCGTCCGACATGTCCGGCGCGGGCGCGATGGCCACGCGGCAAATGCCGTCTGCCTGGCGCGACTCCACCACCGGCCACGCGCGTACATCGCCGGAGCGGTTGCGTGCCACCATGGCGGACAACTCACGCGTGAACGCGACCTTCTTCTCTGCCATCAGCGGCAGGTCGCGCCCCAAAAGCTGCTCCACGAGTTCCGCGCATTCGCTTCTCGACGACGGGAACCACACCCCATGCCCGTCATACCCACCCCGCGTCGCCTTCAGGCAGACCTGACCATCGTTGTCGTCCCAGAACGCCTCCGCGTCCGCGGCCGACGTAATGGCTGCGAACGGCGGCACCGGCAGGCCCGCCTCCGCGAGGCGGCGGCGCTGCTCGAGTTTGTCCTGGGCGTAGATGAGGGCTTCGGGGCGGGGTTCGACGGCGACGCCGTCGTCGATAAGCAATTGCGCGTACTCGTTCGGCACATGCTCGTGATCAAACGTGACCGCGTCCGCGCCCTCGACGATCGCGCGCAGATCCTCAAGGTTGGTGTAGTCGCCGATGCGGACATCGCCGAAGACTTGCGCCGCCGACTTGTCCTTACTCGACGCGAGCACGCGAGTGTCCACGCCGAGCTCGATAGCTTCTGTTTGCATCATTCGTGCCAATTGGCCGTCGCCAAGCACGGCGACAACAGGCATCCCATACGCGTTACTCACGCCCCACACTGTAGTCGGCCAACCGACTAGCATCGCAGCCATGTCTGAAACCATCGCCCGCCACACCATTTTCCAAAACTCTCTGATGACCGCACTTCTCGACGGCATCTACGACGGCGAGCTCACCATCAGCGACATCCTGAGCAAAGGCAACTTCGGCCTCGGCACCTTCGACGCCCTCGACGGCGAGATGCTCATCCTCGACGGCGTATGCCACCAACTCACCTCCGACGGCAAAGCCCGCGTCGCTGACCTCGACCAACGCACCCCATTTACCGTGGTGACCAACTTCGTACCCCGCCTGCGTTTCGACGCCCCCGCCGGCATGGTCCGCGCCGAACTCGCCAAATTTATCGACGACGCCGAACCCAGCCACAACTTCTTCACCGCCGTCAAAATCACCGGCCGATTCAAAGAAGTCCGCGTGCGTACCGTCACCAAACAGGAAAAGCCCTATCCCCCGATGTCCGAGGCAGTCTCCGACGACGCCGAACACATCTTCACCGACGTCGAAGGCGTCATCGGTGGATTCCGCACCCCCATGTACGCCAAAGGCATCGGCGTCCCCGGCTGCCACGTGCACTTCATCGACGACGAGCATTCGCGCGGCGGCCACGTTCTCGACTACACCGTCGACGACGCCGTCATTGAACTGTGCCCCGGCACCGACATGGAACTGCACCTGCCCGTCACCGCCGAATTCCTCGGCGGGCACCTCTCGCCTGAGGACCTCGACGAGCAGCTCCACACCACGGAAGTCAAGGACTAGCTGCGGGGGCTGCGGCGCGGGTGCGCCTAGCCGCGCAGCTGCGACTGCAGCACCTTCTCCACCGCGCGCGTCTTGCCCACCCGATCGAAGCGCACCGGTTGGGCGTATCCATACAGCGCGATCCACAGGCCCCCGCGCTCCCGGCGCACCGAATGGATCTGGCGCAGCGGGATCGAATCCACCGCGCCACGCCGCCCCCGCGCCAGGACGCGCTTGTCGGTGACCACGAAGCGCCTGCGTCGCGACGACACCAACGGCAACACAAACCGCCACAGGGCCAGCATCGCCCAGATCAGCACCACAATGTTGCGCATCCCCGGATCGATGTGCGGGGTCACGTCCATCCAGCCGATCGCCATCCAGGCGATACCCGTGAGCGCCACTAACTCCAGCAACGGGAACGTCAACGAAGAAAGCGGCGCACACACGTCGGCGAGGACCACCTCGTCCTCGCCGACGCGAAACACCGCTTTGTTAGCCATGACCGGCTAGGTTACTGCACGCCTACTGGGTCGGGCGGAGGTGGTGGACATCGCCGACGGAGAACGGGGTGTCGTCGATAAGCACCTCGCCCTCATCGTTAATGCCCGTGACCAGGCCACGCACCGTCTCCTCCCCCTCGCGCAACTCCAGGCGCACCTGCTGGCCGATGGTGGAACAGACCTTGCGGTAATCCTCCAGCAACTGCGGGTCGCGCTCCTGCCACTGCTTCAAACGACGGCCCATCGCGGTGAGGATGTCGGCGGCGAACTCGTCGAAATCCACGTCAATGCCCTCCAGGTTCAGGGCGGTGGCGGTCTCCACAGGCAGATCCTCCGGACGCATAGCGACGTTAATGCCGATGCCCACAATCACCCGCGGCATATCCAACGCCGAGAGGATGCCAGCGATCTTCTTGCCGCCAATCTGCACATCATTGGGCCACTTCAACTGCGCCTGCGGCACCACATCCGTCACCGCCACCCCCGGCGCGATAGACAGCAACCCGAACGGCGGCGGGGTATCGGTCACGTCGATGACCATGCTCATGGCCAACTGCGAGCCCTTCGGCGACACCCAATGGCGGCCCAAGCGGCCCTTGCCAGCGGTTTGCTCGTCTGCGATGAGCACCGTGCCCGGCGCGGAACCGTCCTTGAGCAGGTCCGCGTTCGTCGACCCGGTGGACTCGACCCACCGCACGTCAGTCCAGTATCCGGCCACCTTGTCCTGAATTGCCTGCACGTCCTTGACACTCATGGTCACGAGCGTAGTAGCCGGCGGGGTGTTGGGGTTTCGGTGCCCCTCTCCCCGCAAAGGTCAGTTAGCGCGCTTCGCCGAAGAGGCACCCCATTTCTGAAAATTGGGTAGTAGGAGTCCTGAAAATCAGGTAGTAGCCCTTCTGAAAAACGGGTAGTAGAAGTCCTGAAAATCAGGTAGTAGGAACTATTCATGCTGTACACTACCCGTATGTCTTATCTTCGGCGCACGCTTGATGACGAGCTTGATCTCCTCATGCCTCACCTGCCCGCAATCGCAATTGACGGACCAAAAGGTGTGGGTAAGACCGACACCGCAAGGCGCCGAGCCGACGCTGCTTGGTATCTCGACGATCCCGATATGAGGAACGTTGCCGAGGCAGATTTCTCGCTCTCCTCCGCACCAGATGGAACTCTTCTACTAGATGAGTGGCAGCATCTTCCCCAGATCTGGGATTCTGTCCGCCGTCAAGTAGATCAGGGCGCTGGGCCCGGGCGCTTCCTCCTCACCGGCTCTGCTACCCCAGTTGACCCGAAGGGCTCACACTCTGGGGCCGGACGCATCGTCTCATTGAGAATGCGACCAATGGCAGTTCATGAACGCGGCGTCGCTAACCCCACATGCAGCTTCGCCGGGATCTTGGCCGGAAACACCGATGTATCTGGTTCTTCTGACTGTAGGCTCGACGACTACGCACGCCTCATCACCGGAAGCGGATTCCCCGCCATCGCTTCCGCGAATCCGCTCATCCAGGTCACACTGCTGGATTCCTACATTGAGCGAATCATCGATCGTGATATTCCCGATGCAGGATACGAGGTGAGACGGCCGGAATCGCTTCGAAGCTGGTTGCGCGCATACGCTGCTGCAACAGCCACTACCACCGCTTACTCCAGGCTGCTTGATGCGACCACCGGCGGTCAGACTGAACAACCAAATCAGAAGACCACACTCGCATATCGTGAGCACCTTGCAAAGATTTGGCTGCTTGATCCAGTTCCTGGTTGGGTTCCAGAAAACAATGAGTTCAAACGCCTGCAGCAAGGCCCAAAGCATCACTTGGCTGACCCTGCACTCGCTGCCAGGCTTCTTGGAATATCCCCATCTGGCCTCTTGAGTAACCGTGCTGCGCACATGTTCGGGCCGCTTTTCGAGTCTCTGTGTGCGCTCACCCTGCGTGTACTGGCCCAAGCAAACAGGGCCAAGGTCTACCACCTCAGGTCGAACGCGGGAGAGCGAGAAGTCGACTTCATCATTGAGGGCGCTGAACGGGAGGTACTCGGGGTGGAGGTCAAGCTGAAGCCTCATATCGACGACGCCGACGTCCGACACCTCCTATGGTTGCGCGAACGTATTCCAGACCGCGTCACCAACCTCATGGTCCTTACCACGGGGAAACAGGCTTATGTACGACGTGACGGTGTGATCGTTATGCCTCTCGCGCTTCTCAGCAATTAGTGTTCCCGTTTCCTCACCCTCGCCCTCGCAAGCCCCCGGAAGCACACCCCAACCCGGCACCCCGGTTACACCTACGCTGCGAAACGTCTGGCGACGCGCCGTCGATAGGCAATGTGGCAGGAACAATCTCGGAATCTAGACTGGGGCGTTATGAGTTCATCTAAACCCGACATGACCACGACGGCTGGCCGCATTCAGGATCTGCGCAATCGACTGGATGAGGCGCAGGCACCGGTCGGTCAGGACGCGATCGATGCTGTCCATGAGGCTGGCGGCACCACTGCTCGTGAGCGCGTGCTTTCGCTTCTCGACGACGGCACGTTCGTGGAGACCGACGCCCTGGCCAAGCACCGCGTCGAGGCATACAAGATGGACAAGTCCAAGCCTTCCACCGACGGTGTGATTACGGGCTACGGGCTGATCGACGGCCGTCGTGTCTGCGTCTTCTCCCAAGACCCGACGATTTTCGACGGCCAGGTCGGTGAGGTGTACTGCGAGAAGATCCTCAAGATCTACGACTTGGCAACCAAGACCGGCGTGCCGCTGATCGGTATTTATGACTCGACTGGCCCGCGTTGGAAGGAAGGCATTGTCACCGCGCATATGCAGGCACAGATCCTGCGTGCGGCAACCCGTGCGTCGGGTTTGATTCCGCAGATCGCGGTCGTGGCCGGGGATGTCGCCTCGCTCGCTGCCACCACGGTCCCGATGGCGGACATCACCGTCATGGCCGAGGGCGCGTCCCTGCACGTGACCACGGCGGACATCGTGAGCAAGGTCTCCGGCGCAGAGACCACTTCCGATGAGCTTGGCGGCACCGCCGTCCATGCCGCGAAGACCGGCCTGGCGCAGCTCGTCGCCACCACTGACACCGAAGCGGTGGACCTGGCCCGCACCGTGATTAGCTACCTGCCGCTGAACAACAAGGCCGCGTCCCCGCTGGGCGCGGACAACGCCGAGGCTTCCGCCGCTGAGGTCGACTTGGACGCCTTCATGCCTGACGACGACAACCAGCCCTACGACGTCACCGACATCCTGGCTTCGGTCACCGACGGCGACGTCCTGGAACTCTCCGCTGGCTTCGCAGGTTCCGTGGTCACCGGTTTTGCGCACGTGAGCGGGCGCGCGGTTGGTGTCGTCGCAACGCAGCCGAGTGTTTTGGCTGGCTGCCTGACCCGCGACGCCGCACGCAAGGCCGCACGCTTCATCCGCACCTGCGACGCGTTTAACCTGCCGATCGTGCAGTTCGTGGACTCTCCGGGCTTCCTTCCGTCGGTCGAGGAGGAGCGCTCCGGGTCCGCCGCAGCCGCCGCCGCACTCGCCTACGCGTTTGCAGAGGCCCAGGTGGGCACGATCACCGTGGTCACCCGCAAGGCGTTCGGTCCGTCGTACGCGCTGCTCGGCTCGAAGGGCCTGGGCGCGGACCTGGTGTTCGCTTGGCCGACCGCACAGATCGCACTGGCAGACGCCACCACCGCCGCCGAGGCGATCGGCACCGACGAGGAGCAGTACGCCGCGGACAACCTCAACCCGTACGTGGCCACTGAGCGCGGAATGGTCGACGCCGTCATCGAGCCATCCACCACCCGCGCCCGCGTCCTCGAGGGTCTGCGCCTGCTTGAGCGCAAGGTGACCTACCCGGCCCAGAAGAAGCACGGCAACATCCCGCTGTAAGGAGGCTGACGTGGATATTCAGGTAGTTAAAGGCAACCCCACCGAGGCGGAACTGCAGGCGCTGACCGAGGTGCTGCTGCAGCTCCAGCGCGAACGCAAGCAGTCCGGGGTGCAGCCGGACGCCAACATGTGGGGTGCGTCCCACCCGGCGACTGCGTTTAATCCGCACGCGTTCGATTCGGCGGCGTATTTCTAATGCGGTTGGTGTTGGCGTCGCAGTCGCCGTCGCGACGCATGCTGCTCGAACAAGGCGGCGTCACCCCGGTGCTGCGCCCCGCGCACATCGATGAGGATGCGGTGATCGCTGTACTTGGCGACGTCCCACCCGCCACCACCGTGGCCACCCTCGCCCGCGCAAAAGCCGAGACCGCAATTGCGGAATTCCCCGACGACGTTGTTGTTGGCTGCGACAGCATGCTGCTTCTCGACGACACCTTGCTGGGCAAACCCCACACCGTCGACGAAACTATCCGCCGGTGGAAAGCACAGCGCGGCAAGGAAGCCCACCTGCTCACCGGGCATGCGGTGTGGTTCGGCGGCGAGTGGGTCGTGGATACCGTCACCACCGCCATCCGCTTCGGTGACGTATCGGATGCCGATATTGAGGCCTACGCCCGTTCCGGCCAGCCGCTTCAGTGCGCCGGCGCGTTCACGCTCGAGGCACTCGGCTCCTGGTTTATCGACTCCATCGACGGCGACCCCACCAGCGTCATCGGCCTGTCCATGCCACTTTTGCGCCGCTGCCTGTACCGCTTCGGACTGGACGCCTCCGACTTCTGGACCGCGTAGCGCACGTTGTGGGTAGCCTGGCGGGCATGGAAATCAACGACATGCTTGCACCGAAGCCCATCGAACTTCCCGCCGATCCGGCCACCGGCAAGGACCTCCTTGCCGACGACACCGCACTCGCCCACCCCGATTCCCCCGCCGTCTGGGCCACCCGCGCCGAGCGTGAACTCGAATCCGGCGACAAACTCATCGCTTACGCCTACGCCCGCACCGGCTACCACCGCTCCCTGGACCGCCTGCGCGCCAACGGCTGGAAAGGCTGGGGTCCAGTCCCGGCGTCCCACGAGCCGAACCGCGGCGTGCTCAAAGCCATCGCGATGCTCGCGCTGACCTCCAAGGCGATTGGCGACGACGCCGAGTACGACCGCTGCCGCCAAATGCTCTCCGATGCCGACCCGGCTAGCGTAAAGGAGCTGCTGGGGTAGGCGTCAAAAGCAGATCGTCTAGCTGCCTGTGAGGGGGCACTAGACGATCACTGTCATGTCTCGTGACTTATTGGACAAGGAGT